>JANNTD010000440.1:0-4348 GCA_031403315.1 Planctomycetota bacterium | reverse complement strand
GGTTCGCGTGTTTCTGCGCGAGGTGGAAGTGGACGGCAAAGCTCAGCCGATTCCCGACCGCATGAACGCAGTCGGCCAGGTGGAGATCCTTTCAAATGAGTTGGACGCGCAAACGCGCGAGCTCTCCGCGGTCTTTCGCGTCGAAAACGAGAACCCGGCGGGAGCCGCGAGTGATCAGCCGGCCGCGAATGGTCTGGCGCGGTTCAGCTTGGGCGGCGCCGGCGGCCCGCCCACGCGAAAGTACCACGTGCAGTCGGACGAAATGCAACTCGAAGTGGCGCTCCGCGGCAAGCGGGCCGCTCCTTCCACGCTCGCCTGCAATGGCAACGTGGAGTTCCGCGAGGTGCCGACTGGCCAATTCAACGGCCAACAGCCGTTCGAGGTCAGCGGCGGCCAGTTGATGGCGGAGCGGCTCGACACCGACGCACTGGTCACGATTCGCGGCGCTGCCCCCAACGCATCCAACGCTCCCAATGCATCTAACCAGGCGACCGAAGCCCAACTGGCACAAATCAGCGCCCGTGGCATGACCGTCCGCGCGGCCGACGTCAAGCTCGACGTCGGCCAGAATCGACTCTGGATCGACGGACCGGGAGCAGCCGATCTGACGCTCAATCGCGATCTGACGGGCCGCCCAACGGCGACGCCCGCTCCGCTCGAGCTCCGTTGGTTGGGCGGGCTGGTGTTCGACGGCCGCACAATTGTCGTCAAGCGAAATGTCCAGATCGACGGCCCCGACGACCGGTTGCGGTGCGACGAACTGACCGCTCGGCTCAACGCGAACGTCAATTTCGGCAAGCGGGTGGATCAGAATGCGATCGACGTCGAGGAAGTCGCATGCCGCGGCCACGTCGTGATGGATCACAAGTCGCGCGACGAGGTCGACATTACGTCGCACGAGCGGATGGAGCTGGAGCAGCTCTCGGTGAATCAACAGACGGGCGCGATTAGCGGCATCGGGCCGGGCGTGATCCGCTCGACCCATTTCGCCAATCAACTTCCCGGGCTGGCGACGCCCGGCGCGCCAGCGGCCAAACCCTCGTCGTCCGGCAATGCCAAATTGCATTTCTTGCGCGTCGATTTTCAAAAGGAATTAACAGGCAACATCATTAACCGGGAGATCACTTTCTCGACGCGAGTCCGCACCGTATATGGCCCCGTCGACGCCTGGGAGCAAGAGCTCGACGCGAACCGGCCCGAGTTGCTCCCGCCGGAAACGCTCACGCTCACGAGCGACCAGCTCCGCGTCAACGAAAATCCCCTGACGGCGAGTCTGCGCACGCGAGAGTTCTCCCAAATGAGCGGACAGCCGTTCGGTTCCGTGCAAATGAAAGCCCAAGGCAACGTGCGGATCGACGGCCAATCGCCCAATCGCGGCGTCTTCTTTGCCACCGCAGACCGCGCCACGTACGATCAGGCCAAGGAGCTGTTCATCCTGGAAGGCACTGGTCGCGTACCCGCGTCGATCTCGCACCGCAACCCACAGACCGGACAATGGATTCCAATCGACGCGGGCATAATTAAGTACAACCAGCGGACCGGATTACCGGAGTTGGATCGCGTCCAGTCAATCGAATTTACGCCGGGAAGTGGGGGCGGCGCGCTGCAGAACGCGCTGGGCCCTGCAGCCGCACGGCAGTAGATTTTGCCGCTCGCTGCTCAGCGATTGGGCAGAGGTTTCCCGCGGACTGGGCAATCGCCGGAGCGATGCCGGCGATTAACGTGTAATTCTCAAACGGGCCTGTCACCGGAAACTCGCGGTTTTCTCCGCAAGTTCAACAGTTTAACCCCGCCGAGACACGCACACCGCGCACCTATTGCGGGGGCATGAGCGCGCTTTGCGAGAGAATTGGCCCGCATTTTGCATTTCAGGGGGGATAGCCAGTTCGGTGTCCCGCGATGCGGGACTGAGTACCGACTTCCCGCCAGGCGGCCTGAGGGCCAAAACAGATTTTCATTCGACGGTTACGCATCGCGGCCAGCGATGTTCGGCGGGTAGCCCAGATCTCACGACCGTCACCTTGTAGGTATTCGCGCTGTGTTTGACCAGCGTGGCGTCGATCGATTGGGTCGATGATGCGAGTTCACTTGCGCGGATCGAACTCCAGATGTTAGGGGCAGACCAATGACTCGAATTGCAATCAGCTGTGGTTTCGTTGCGCTTGTGCTATGTCCGGCTTCCGTCTCCCGCGCTGAAGACAGCGGAGCGAGATTTCCCGAGCTGACGCTAAGCGTAGTTTCCGGGCCTTCGTCCGCGACGACCAATTATCAGGCTCCATCGATGTCCGCCTTCGCGTCGACGAAATCGAGCTTGCACGTCAGTTCGCATCCGCTCGCATCTACCACGTTCACGGTGCCGTCGGCAACTCGGCCGGCTGCGTTAGCGGCTTACTCTTACGCGCCGTCTTCGCAGCTTGTCGGATTGAGCGACGATCTGCGTACCGCGCTGCCGATGTCCGGGCACTACAATTCCGGGCACTACAGTAGTGACGTGTTGCGCACGCCGGTGGTCCCATCGACGGCGACCAGCAGCCTGATCCATCCGCTCTCGATTCCGTCGATGGGCGGTGCGGACAGCAGCTATTTTCGCGGGAGTTCCGCGCCTTTCGGCCCCGCCTTCGTCAACCAGACGGTCGGATTCTAGTCTTTGTCGCAACAGGGAGGGCGAGGCTCCTGCCGAGCCATGCGCCGGTGCCGATTTCAGGCTCGGCGGGGGCCTCGCCCTCCCACAACGCGACCGTCAAATGCGTTTTGAGACAAAGCCTAGCCCGGAAAATTCGTCGACCGCACCACCACAATTCACGGCGTCAGACGACGCGAAGTCGTTCGCGCTCCAGCCGTTCGGCGAGGAAGCCGATCGACCGCGGCGCCATGTGCGCGGCATACTCGAAGCTGTGACCGCCGGCGACGGTTTCCAGGTCGGATTCGAACGGCACGCCCAGCGACCAGAGTTTCATCCGCAGCCGGTCGGCCGATTCGTGCCAGCGATAGTCGGTCGGATCGCAACAGAAGAATTGGTTCCGCGGCCAATTGAGCGGGTGGATGTGAAGCGTCGCGGTATCTTGTCGGGCGTCCTCGGCGTCGCGGTACATTTCGTCGAGGCCGGGGTCGATGCCTTCGTCGATCCGTTTTTGAAAGTCGATCGACGGCGAGATCGCGGCCACGGTCGGGAACAAGCTCGGATATTTGTACGCCATCCGCAACGCTCCCTGGCCCCCCATGCTGATGCCCAGTAGCGCGAGCTGCGGCGGCCGAGCGGTCCAGCGGTCGGCGACGTGCGGCAGGATGCGTTCGAGCACGTATCGCTCCGCCGTGATCGCCGGATCGAACGTCGGCCAAGGGCGGTCCGTCCACCAACTGAGTCCGCTCATCGGCTGGATCACCCGCAGGCCGTGACGCTCGAACTCGCGAGTGAAGGCAGGGTAGCCGGCGAGCTTGGCCGACAGACTGCAATGTAAATAGACGACGGTGTAGCCGTGCTCGCTTGGCCGCTGGGGCTCGAAGATCTGGCAAGCGTGCCCCGCCACTTCGGTTTCGCTCCAGTTTCCCCGCGAATCTGCCATGTCTGCTATGCTGTCGCTCCCGCTGCCGCGCGTCTAGTGGGGTGCCAGCCAACATGCATAGAATGAGGCGACATGAGAACACTGCTGACTGAAGACGAGATTCGTGTCGGCGTCGAACGACTGGCCGGACGGCTACGCGCCGACTACGGCCGGCGGCCGCTGACGATCGTCGGCATCCTCACCGGCACTGCCGCACCGCCCGGTCGCGGAGCAGGGCGGTCGCTTCGCCCGCCTTCTTCGGCTCGCCGCTCTCCAGGTAGGCCCGCACCTGCGTCAGCCCGAGCTTCGTCAGCGCCTGCCGCAGCGACTCCAGCCCGTTCTGCGTAATGCCGAGCGCTTCGCCGTGCAACAGGTCGCGCCAGGCGGGGTCGGGGTCATCGCGGCGGAGGTGGCGGTCGCCACGCTCGGCGAAGGCGGCGGCCAACGGCTTCCGCAGTTCCTCGGCCTTGCGATGGCCCTGAAGCGACGGCTGGCCCAACAAACGCAGCGCTTCATCGAGCCGCCCCTGTCGGAGCGCCTCGTGAACCTGCCGCGCTGCGAGCCAACCGTAACCGAGCATGGTTCTCTCAGTAGCTACTAGCTGAAAGCGTTCAGCTCTCAGCTATTCTTCTGCCTATTGCAAAAAAAGCCGCGCCCTCAGCATTTTAGTCTGAGGACGCGGCCGGGGTGTTGCTGCAAGTCACTTACTTGCTCTGGTTCACGGCCACGTCGTTCTTCTTGCCGAACTTGGCCTTCACCGCGGCGACGCCGTCGATTGGCGTGCTGATCTTCGACTCCGACGGAAC
>JANNTD010000439.1:0-2154 GCA_031403315.1 Planctomycetota bacterium | reverse complement strand
TGCAACTGCTTTACGGACCTTCGAAGACGGTCGAACAGACACTATATGGTCAGGATTGATAGGACATCTGGCTCGGTGCTGGAATCGCGCTTTACCACCGGTTTGCACCTTGCCAATCGCTAATGGCAGCGATGGGCATTGGATGAAGGCTGATCCCGCGGTCACAATTTTTTTTCAACGCGTGTTGAGTTGGCAATTGAGTAAAGCAACTGCCATTTCGGCAGAACACGCTATGTTTTGCGTCCGCACACGGGCGGTGTAGACAACGCTCGTCAACGGACTACGTATAATTAAACACAAAAGTGCACGGGTGATCGCAACCATCTAGTGGGCCTGAGCGTTCGCGGTATGGATGCTGGTCGGACTGGCCAACCGAGCCCCCCTCGCTTTTGGTCGATCGGTTGATCCCCCGTCCCGATCACCGACCAGCATCGTCAGTCCTGGATTAATTATTCAAGTCGACGAAACGTCGTTGGATTTGACGGCGGTAACGAAAAAGCCCCACCAGTGCGGCAGGGCTTCCCGTTCTGAAGGTAATTCGGACGAAACTAACAGGCGTTGTGGCGCCACGCCCGTCGGCTGTTGTTGTACCAGCCAAACAGGTTGCCTGGACGATGCCAGTTCCAGCCTCCACGCTGTGGTCGATGTTGGGCAGCAGATCACAACCTTACCGCCTCTGCGCTCGGTCCAACGGTTGTTAACCCAGCGGCAATCATAGCAAGGTTGTTTCACTACCGATGGCGTTCAGAAAATGCATCTTTCTGTCTCCAAAGGTAGTGTTCCGATTGCAAGCGAACGGCCCGATATTCGTCGTAGGACCGCGTTAAAGGAGACACGTTTTGCGGCGGAGCGAACGGCTTAATCAACAATTCCCGCGCGCATCCTGACATCCCCGGGTGCGAATGGCGTCGCGGCGGAAGCTTGGGTCAATATTACTGTCGGCATATCTGCTGCGTGTGCCTGAATTGTTACAGAGCTTATCAGTAGATAGACGACGGTCGCACCAGAAAACAACGCCAAAACTTGTGGTTCCAAACAGGCCACCGTCGCGCGGTCGCGGCCCACGACTGCCACCGAGCAGTGCACAGATGTCGGACGTCCTTGGTTTCAACTCACAATTTGACTTTTGAATTCGCCCCCAAGTCTGGCGTGGTTCCCGTGATAAGTGCAAAAGCGATCTTTATGCTGCTTACCACGCCACTGGGACCATCCCAGAACTCAGCACTCGTTGGAGTTGCAACAATCGCCACGATGTTTGGATCCTCTGGACCCGACGGCCAAAAGGCCTGAGCACCAGGATTCCACAAGCGCTTAATAAGCATTCGATCGTCGCTGAGGCGAGCCGTGGCGGAGGTTGATACAAACTGCGAGCCGCCGTTGCCGTAGGCGAGGAGGATGTTGTTGTTGATCGCGATCTCGTCGTCCTTTGCAGTTCGAGCATCCGTCAGAAAATAGACATGCCCTTCCTCTTGCTTGACGATCGATGACATTGGTCGGCTGCGCAGGCCATCGGATGGGCTCGTTACAAGCATGCAGAAATCGATCTTACTCATCAATTCCCACGCGCGATCTTGCTCGCTCGTCATTTCTCAGTATCCCTTATTTGGTGCGTCTACTCGCTCTCCGAGGGCGATTGCGGCAACGTCGCTTGCGATCATCCCAAAGGCTTAGTTCACTTCACACCGAACGCTTGTGCTCGCGGTTTGTTCCGACCATTTCGGGGCAATCGCCCCCAATAAAATTGACATCGTCCTTGGATTTGGCAAACACCGGATAGGAACCAAGCAAGTGTGCGGGTGGGCTGCGCCTAGGATCATTTTGCACCGTGGTCATCGTTCGCGGGCCGCGTCGCTTCTATTCGCCAGTCACCTGTGGACGCCATGGTCCGCAATTGCTGATCGATCTCATCCCCGTCTGATTGGGCAATCGATGGCCAAAAAATAGCGACGGTTACGTTTGGGCTTCCACCAAGTCGCTTCTCAAAACGATCCAGGTCGACGCGTCGATCCAAACCTAGCCGCAACTTAACAAGCCCGGCTGTAAGTCGCCTTCTCCGTCTAAGCGGCCAGTCAACGTCAACAGCCGGACACTGGAGTTGGGTGGCGATCGTACGTCGGCAGGATACGCGGATGGCAACCTTTTTTGCTGCGGTTC
>JANNTD010000438.1:0-9997 GCA_031403315.1 Planctomycetota bacterium | reverse complement strand
GTCTCCCCGCTCAACCCATATGGGAAATGTCGTTTCAACTGGCATCGGGACAACTTCACTGCGGAGTTCGAATTAAAAATGCACGCCAATGTCTGACACATGCGGCGTGTGAATCGCTTTGCTACACTGATGCCTGTCAGTCGCAACGCCGAAAGCTCGCTCGAACGGCACCCCGTTTCAGTGTGCCGTGCAGTCACCGTGGCATTGAGGTGTGTCATGAGTCTGGTTAATCCACTTAATCCGTTGGCTGGCGACGTGCCGATCCCTGAGGATCAGCGCGAGATTCAGGCTGCTCTTCGAGCTGGAATGATCTCTAATCGCCTTTTCCCATATCTGGATTGGCGTTACGGTGAACGGGGCAAAAAGTTTACGCAGAGCGACAGCGCATGGCTGGTGTGGCTTACCCGGCATAGTCAAGAGCGAGTCGATGAGCAGGTTGTTTGGCTGCGTAATTTACTCTCCAATCGAGGGATGCCGAGTTGGATACTGGAGGTACATCTAAGAGTGCTCTATCGACAACTCATCCGAACCATCCCGCAGAACGAAAAGAAATACATCAGCCTCATGAATAGTGCAGAACGGCTTCGGCAGATGTCTGAAGCGAGAATCTCTCCGCAGCGCGCAAAGCAGATCCTGGCGGACTTCACTGAGGCCCTCGGATTGAGTTCGACCTCGGCTCTAAGGGGTGCCGTGCAGTTGTTAGTCGCGGCCGTCGCGGATGAACAGTCGGGGGTGAAGAATGCCGTGAGCAGCCTGGCAACCTGGCTGGTCGATGTGCAAGTTTTGCGGGAGATCCCAGGCTTGAGCGATCGGCTCGGTCCAGCCGAACGCCGCTTGTGTAATTCGAAGACCTTTTCGAGACGGTGGAAGAAGGCCCTTGAGGTGACCATTGCCAAGGCACGCCGAAACTGACTCAGCCAACGGTCAATCCATGAAAGCAGAAGTCACTCAGACGGCTCGCAATCAACCCATGGTTGATCTGCTCCGCACGGCAACCATGCAACTGCACCTAAGCCTGCACCAGCACCCTTTGATCGTCGAGCTTTTGACGCGCCCGTCGACTGATTCCTATCGAGCTGTGCTTGAGGCGTTCCACAGGTTCTACAAGCCAGTCGAACCTGTGTTAGTTGAGTGTTCACGCAGATTCAGAGTTGCTGAACAATACCCTCAACCAGACCGCACGGACTGGTTAACGGCTGATCTGGACGCACTCGGTTCTAGGAGCCATCGAATTGATCTTGAGACCAAGCACAAACCCCCTGATCGACTGACGGGAATTGGTGGCTTGGCGGGATGCCTTTATGTTATCAAAGGATCCTCGCTCGGAGGTCGCACGATCCTGCGACAGCTAAATCGCAGCCTGAATGTCAAACGCTATAGTCGCTTCTTCACCGGTGATGGTGAGAGGACACCGCAGATGTGGCGCGCATTCCAGCGATTTTGCAACCATGCGTGTCAACGCGACGATGTGAGACAAGCGGCGCTGGCGTCGGCCAAACAGACATTCGTCACCGTAGCACAGTGTCTCACGTGGTCCATGGGGCAGCCGCGGAGTGACGAACCGAATGCTACTTACTAAGCGCGTGTCGCGATGTTGGCCAGCACCTAACGACGAACGTTTTTCCAAAACTCCATTTCGGATCGCACTCCTGGGCCTCCCTGGAAAGCTGGGGAAGATCGAGGCTAAAGCCTCTATCTTCCCGACTTCCAGAGACGCTCGCTGGTGCGCCGCCAAATTGGACCGCCGCGACACTCCCCCGGCGCCGCTACTTTGGAACGCCGTCAACACAAGCCATCTGGGAAATGTCGGGTTGAACGTCGGTCGTCGCGAACCCATTGTCATGCAGAAAGGAGTCGACCCATGTTGCCGCTGGTTGCCTACGTTCTGGTCGGTGGAGCAATGCTTGGCTATTTTGACGTGAGCTCTGAAACACCTCCCAAGATTTTGCCGCAATTGCAAATCTACGGTCCGGCGACGTCAGGTGGCGCACCCAAGAGGCTGGATACCCCTTCGCCTGAAGAGATCATCAAAGCGGCAAAACTGCAGAGTGAGAAACGACTGCAGATTGTTGGCGAATTGGTTGCCGAAAATGCAGATCCGGTGTGCTTACTTCCGCTGATCGGTCCTGCGCGGCGCCACGTGGCAACCTATCGGATCCGGACCCATGAAGGAGTGCGGGATTACTTGCTCACGCACCAGCATCTGCATCTGGTCGCGGAATAGCTGAATACCTCAGTCGGCAGATGGGACGATTAAGCCGCTTGACGGCGCTGGACGATCGGGTGGCGCAGGTTCAGCAATCGAAAATGAACCTGGCGGACCGTGCCTTGGGTCGTGCGTTCCAGCACTGCAGCTTGGAAGCGAGTCGGCCAGTTGGGATAATTACGCTTAAGTGTTTTGAATGACGAAATGAGTTTTAGATCTCGTTGGCCGCAAGCCTGACCACGAGGTATGCCATCAAAACGTTTAGTTGTTTATCCGATGTGCCGCGCGCAGCGTGAGCCGTTGCAGTCGGTTCGACCGGCACGTCGTATAAACTACTAAACGATTCCTGGGGCGACGTGTCTCAGCGACTCGATACGATTATGATAGGTCCACGGAGTCTTCGTTCGACCCCGATTCTCTGATGAATGAATGACGATGGGCCGCATCATCGAAACCATCGAGTTCAACGCTCCACTAGACCGAGTTTGGAAACTGTTCACAGATCCCGAGGATTGGACAAAATGGAATACGGAATGGAGTTCGATCCGGGATGTCCAAGGACCGTTCGACCACGCAGGCGCTGGATACACACAAGTGATGCGCATTCTGGGCCGGGAGTGGCTGGGGCGTTGGGAAGTGACGGCCTGTGAGCCAGGCGTTTCACGACAGATCGCGGGCACTCTGCCGTTTGGTATGCCGTTTCGCGCACAGGATCGATTCCAAGAAGTTGACGGAATCACGCGCGTCACTGTGGAGGTCGAATGGGACACGCCCTGGGGATGGCTCGGTCGCACGATCGAATTCCTCGGCCGGCCATTGATGCGGCGTCAGTTCAGGTCAAACGCCCGCAACGCCGCTCGTCTGTTGACATGACATCCAGCCGGGCGTCAGTCCCAGCAACCTATCCCTTTCTTCGGATTCCTGAATAACCACCGGGCCTGTTGAAAAAGTCCACTTTGAGCTAGCACTGGTTCGGCTTGATTTTTCTTGTGAAAGCGGGTTTCTGGGCGTGTTGTGGTTTCGCCCGCTTCACTTCTGTTGGCGGAGGCGGTCATGCAAGGAGTGCATGCATTCGACCCGAAGGCGACGGCGAGCATCGACTTGGAGTCGTTTGTCGCTGCGGACCATTTTCTGCGTCGCGTCGATCGGGTACTCGATCTGTCGTTCGTCCGAGACTTGACAGCTCCTCGGTACGCGGTCCAACAAGGTCGGCCGTCGATCGATCCCGAAGTCTACTTCCGCATGCAGCTGGTGGCCTACCTCTACGGCATCGCTTCGGAACGACAACTCTGCGAAGACGTCTACTACAATCTCGCGTACCGCTGGTTCAGCCGCTTGCCGCTCACGGAAGACGTGCCGGACCACTCATCGCTGACCCGCATCCGCGACCGCTATGGCGCCGAGATCTTCGAGTCGGTATTCCGCAGGATCGTCGAGCAGTGCAGGCAGAAGGGGTTGGTCAAAGACTCGTGTCGAGTGATGACTGACGCAACCTTGATCGCGGCGGACGCCTCGCTGAACTCGCTGGTGCACAACGATCCTGGGGAAGCGCAGAAGGAAGCAGAGGCTCAACGGCAGCCGCGAGGGATGATCGACGGAGAGGCCCAACGCAAGCTCTCCAATCAAACTCACCGTAGCCGCACAGATCCGGACGCCACGCTGGCGCAGAAGCGAGGAACACCTCGGCAACTCAAGTATAAGATTCACCAAACAATCGACGCTGACAGCCGCGTCATTCTGGACACGGAGGTGACAACCGGAGCGCGGCACGACAACCAACCTTACCTCGACCAACTGCAGCGTATCCGGGATCGGTGCAAGATCACGATCCGCGAAGCGATTGCCGATCGCGGCTATGGCTCAGCGTCCATCATCCGGACGCTACAAGCTCAGGGCGTCGAGACCTATCTCCCACTCTGGAGCGGCCGCGTCGGCAACAGCAAGTACCTAAGGTCAGGATTGACCTACGAGAAAGAGCACGACCGCTTCCGCTGTCCGCAGGGGAAGTATCTGACGCCCACTCCAGCGATCTATGAAAATCACAAGAGATACGCCAGCTCGCCCGAAGACTGTCGCGTTTGTCCGCAAGCGTCGACTTGTCCTGCAAGGTCAAAGCCACCGTCTCATCAACGGTTCGTGCTCCGCAGCCTTGATCAGGACCTGTTCGAGCATGTGCAGTCGAAGATGGAAGAACCTCAGTTCGGCAAAAAGCTCGCCGAGCGGATGTGGAAGATTGAAGGGCTCTTCGCCGAAGCCAAGCAAAACCACTGTTTGTCGCGCGCAAAGTATCGCGGCCGGTCAAAAGTGCAGATCCAAGCCTACCTGTGCGCGATGGTGCAGAACCTCAAACGCCTGCTCTTCCTGATGTCGGGTCGGCGATTGTGATGGCCTTCGATCACAGTGAACTGGTTGACGACCAGCCAGTCGTTATTGGCCGGATCGTCGAAATCGATTAGCCGCGTAAGAGCGCGGAAGAACTCGCAGCGGCGATTCAGAAGGGTACGGCTCCATACCTGGTCAGCTTGATCGCGAGCATTGCCGCGCGGTTCAACGTGACCGTCACCGAAAAGTTTGTCGCACAGGCATTGCCCATCGCGGGTGCACTCGGGGGGGGGCGTCAATCAATGTCGCGTTCAACCACTGACCCTGCATTCAGCAAGGAACACCTTCAATTGTTCCGGAACGAACAAAATGCCCGACGCGTCGATCAGGAGTCTCTTATTGCCGTTTTTGCTCGAAACGTTCACGTTATTCACGGTTGTTCATTGCCCAATGCGGCATCCAAAGTAAGCGCCCGCTGGAGCAGTTGGTTGCGTATTTGCGGGCTGCAATGCAATTCACCCGCCGCTCTCGACAATGCCCAGGCGAGTTGTTGGCGTTCCTGTCGCTCCTTGGGCTGTCTGTCCAATAGCGATCCCCACATCTCATTCATTCTTTGACGGATGGCCATTGACTCGTCGCCGCGATCCGCTTGAGCAAGTACCTCGGCCAGTGTGTTCAACGAGCTGACCTCTCGCCAATAATTCCCCCAGTTGCCAGGATAATCGCGGGCCAGCGCCTCGCAGACCGCGACACATTTTCGTGCCGCGAGCAAAGCATCCTGAGTGCGGCCATCCGCCGCTAGGACTCGCGTGAGATCATTAAGCGTGTCGGCGTGGAGTGCGCGATACAGGCCTCCTTGCTGTGGAACATCGTCACTTGTGAGCTTGGCAAACGCGACATCCGCTTTTTCGAAATTTTGATTCGCTTCGTCCAGGCACCCGGCCTCCAGTGCTATCCATCCAAGATTGCGAAAACTGTGCCCGATGTATTCGATACAGGTTGAGTCGTTCGGCAGCTCCTCGGCCAATTCACCAAACAGGACAGATGCCTGTAGGTGCAGTTGTGCCTTCCACGTCCCCAAGTTCCCTCGACGAGGAAGCGCCTCCGCAGTGCGGTGGCAGAGCCATGCCAATTGCTCACAAGTTCCACGGTCATCGCGATTTTCCTCGATCCGCGCTTCCAACGGTTCGATCAGCTTTTGCACTACCTCCCGAGCGCCTGCATCGTTGCCTCTCGATATTTCGAAGGACGCCCAGGCCGCGCCGACCTGCGCCCAAATCTGCAAATAAAAACGGTGCTTCGGAAATTCCTGGACCAGCGATTCGGTCAGTTTCATGCCACGGCGCAGCAGTTGTTCGCGCTCCTGCGGGCGGGTCTGTGAAAACCGACCACTATACATCGCGAGACACTCGGCGAGTCTCGCGCGGTAGGTCGGGACCAGGGGACATTCTTTGACCAACCCCTCATACAATTCTGCGGATCGGCGAACCGCGGCAAGCGCGACATCCGTGTGCCCCGCGGCGCCCAGAGCTCCGGCCAGTGCTTGCTGCACATCGGCCAGATCGGCCCGGTATTGAGGGACCGCTGGATGTTCTTTGACCAATTTCTCGCCAAGACCGCGAGCTTGGCTGAGGTACTCGATTCCCTCCTTCAAGTGCCCGCTTCCGGCCAGGGCGATGCCGATCGTACTCTGCATGGAGACCAGGTCTGCTTGAAAACCGATGTCGGACGGATACCGATCGGCAAGTTGCTTCCAGGTCCTTTCCAGTCGCGAAAGCGTTTGGACCGCAGCCAACAGATCGCCCGGCGGAGGCATATCCTGCACCGTCAATCGCATCCCTTTCGAGAACCCAGCCAGCTTTCGCTCAAGATCACCCTTTTCCGGAGCGTCGCGTTGTACTCGTTCGATTACGTCCAAGGAACTTTGAATCGCGGCAATGGAGTCATCGGCGCGGTTCAACGCGTGGTAGATCGCGCTCATCCGCAAATAGGTTGCGGCGACGTCGGTCAACACCGCTGCATCGTCCACGCGCGAGCGGGAAAAGTCCTCATAGAATTCAAGCGCCGACTCAAGCAGATCTTTACGCAGCGATTCGAGCCCTGGGACGTCCAACAGTGTGCTGTCGCTCACCAACGTGAAATACTTGTCCACGGCCGCTTTCGCCTTTTGAAAGTTTGCCTCGGCCTGGGCGCGTTGCTTCTCGGCGTCAAGTCGTTCATCCTGTGCCAATTGCTCGGCCCGCGTGGCGCGGATGGCTTGCGAAGTGCTCACGATCGTACCCACGACCAGCGCCGCGGTCACCAGTCCGACAGTGAGCAAGGCTCCCTTGTTGCGGCGCGCGAACTTGCTGAAGCGGTAGCCGGCCGACGGCGGGCGGGCCTCCACCGGGTCGTCGTGCAGATAGCGCTCGATGTCGCGCGCCAGACCGTTGGCCGTCTCGTAGCGCCGTGAGCGCTCCTTCTCCAGCGATTTCATCACGATCCAGTCGAGGTCGCCCCGCACGGCGCGGCTGAGCTGCGCCGGCTCCAGGCTCCGCTGCGCGGCGATGCTTGGCAGCGATCCGCTGCCGCCGAGTCTGGTACTCGGCTTGGGCGGTTCTTCTTGCTGGATCAAACGCAGCATCTCTTGCAATGCGGCGTCTTGGAGCCGCCGCTTTTCCAGCGGCGTACTGCCGGTCAAGAGCTCGTACAAGATCACGCCCAGCGAATAAAGATCGCTGCGAGTATCGATGTCGAGGTTGTTCGTCTCCGCCTGCTCGGGACTCATGTACAAGGGCGTACCAACCATCACACCGTGGGCCGTATACAGCGAATGTTCTGTCAGCGACTGGTGCATCGCCTTGGCCAGGCCAAAGTCGATCACTTTGGGCACCGGCTGGCCGTCATAGGGACAAACCAGGATGTTCGAGGGTTTGAGATCGCGGTGGATGATTCCCTTTTGATGGGCGTGCTGCACTGCCTGGCAGACCTGCACAAACAGCTTGAGACGCTCCTTGACTGAGAGACGGGCGTGGTCGCAATAGTCCGTGATCGGTTCGCCTTTGACGTACTCCATCACGAAGTAGGGGCGCCCCTGATCGGTCATGCCTCCGTCGAGCACTTTGGCGATATGCGGGTGGTCCATCATCGCCAGTGCCTGGCGCTCGGCCTCGAACCGGGACAGCACCTGCCGGCTGTCCATGCCCGGCTTGATGAGCTTGAGCGCAACCCGCCGTCGCACCGGCTCGGTCTGCTGAGCCACCCAGACAGCGCCCATTCCTCCTTCGCCAATCTCCTCCAGCAGCTTGTACCTGCCGGCGATCACCGTGCCGGGAGGATACGCGGGAGATTGTTCGACCGTCGCTTGCGGGTTTGCCATCGAGACCGAGGAATGTTCGTCGCCCATCGCGCCGTCCAGGTCGAATTGCATGGCCAACTGCTCGGCCAGATCAGGGAAACGCGCCAGGTACTTATCGGTCGCGTAGGCTTCCCCCGCGTCGCGCCTCAGGACGTACTCCTGATAAACCACGTCCAATGCCAGCTCGTTGTCCTTTCGGAGCGCCGGAAAACTCTCAAAGTAACTTTCCGCTGGCAGCGTCGCTCCGGCGGCATGGCGATGGCGCTGGTCAACGTGTACCAAAGCCGCCAGGTCGCGCGGGTCGAGCGCCGGGGCCGAGGCCACGAAGCCGGCCAGGTCCGGCATGATGCCGCGCTGGCAATGCTGCTGGTATCTGTCGACCACCGCTGACGTGGAGGCCGGGCCCGAATGCGGATCGCTGGCATTATCCATCGCTTTCCAGTCCTAACTCGTCGGAGACGCGATCGATGGCCCGGGAAAGCTGCATCCGCCGGGCCTGTGGAGTGCCGCCGACTCGCTTCGCAATCTCGATCCACTCGCATCCGTCGCGGCGCAGATCGGCAAGTTGACGCTCTTCGGTCGAGAGCGCGCGATGCACGCGAGCAACGAGCTCGCGGTGGGCGGCATCCTGGCCCGGCGTGGGATTCGGATCGACGAGCTTTTTCACGATCGCGGAATCCTGGGTAGCCCGGCGAACGTCCCGCCGCTGCTGATAGTGGGTTCGAGCCGCCGCCGCCAGTTTTCTGCGGGTGATCGCGGCCAGCAAGTTCACGAGGTCTTTCGGGTTGGCGATGTCAAACACGCCCGAGGCCGCGCGGACAAAGAAACTGGCCATCACCGCCTGGCAGACATCCATCGAATCGAGCACGCGACCGAGCCGGGGGTCGCGCAGGCGGAATCGGACTTGGCGCCGCACGATCGACTCGTAATCGCGCACAAGCTGTTCGGCCGCCGACGCGTCGCCGGCCCGCAATCGTTCGATCATCTGTTGGAAATCGTGGGCCGGCATGTGGGCGGAGGTTTTGTTGGATACGGTGTTAAAAATTGCGCTCGACCGTCCCCTTCTCGCTGCTCGCTCCATCGATCCTACCTCGGATCGCGCCGGCATTATTCTACTGCGGGGGCAAAGCGAATTATCCGGTCCGATACTGTCCTATTGCGGTTGCCTGGCAGATCGCACACAAAATGGCCGCGAATTTCCAAAATAACTGCCCGACGTGCTGCGACTTGGGAAGGTCGGCCAGTGCAGGAACGGCCGCGTGGCTGGTGCCGGGTCGAGGTGCGGCGGGGGCAGAATCGCGTTCAATAGGATTAATTTCGCCGCCTGAACTACGGCTCAGGGCAAGAGTTGCGCCTACGGAAAGAAAATCTTTCGGCTGCCGATGTGCTATCGGGCGAATTTCCGCAATCTGTACTGGGTTGAACCGCACTCGCTCACTGACCGCGGCACCGCAATCGACCTGGGACCGTGCGACCAACTAACTGTGGAAGAATACCTATGAAATGGCTCGCCTACCCTCTGTGCTTGGTTCTTCTATTGCTGTTCGCCACCGACGCACCGGCCGCGCCGATGTATCAGGTCACCGACCTGGGCACGCTCGGCGGAACGATTAGCTATGGGTACGGCATCAACGAAGGCGGCCAGGTGACCGGCTACGCCGGGACGACGGGCGGTGCAGTCCACGCATTTCTCTACGACGGCACGATGCACGACCTGGGCACGCTCGGCGGAACGTCTAGCTATGGGTACGGCATCAACGACAGCGGCCAGGTGACCGGCTCCGCCCACTCGACGGGCGATGCCGCATTCCGCCCGTTTCTCTACGACGGCACGATGCACGACCTGGGCACGTTCGGCGGAACGGTTAGCGCTGGGAGTGGCATCAACGACAGCGGCCAGGTGACCGGCTACTCCCACGCGACGGGCGATGCCGCCCAGCACGCGTTTCTCTACGACGGCACGATGCATGACCTGGGCACGCTCGGCGGATCGGTTAGCCGGGGGGCCGGCATCAACGCCAGCGGCCAGGTGACCGGCTGGTCCTCGACGACGGGCACTGCCGAAGCCCACGCGTTTCTCTACGACGCCGAGAAGAATATGTTCGACCAGCTCTCCGGAAAGTAAAGCCTTT
>JANNTD010000437.1:0-5812 GCA_031403315.1 Planctomycetota bacterium | reverse complement strand
GTACAAGCATCGAGCGAAAGCGGCCGCGGGTAAATGATGTATCAATTGCGTTTAGTCGTGTTGCGAGCGACGTTGGCGTGCGACTCCTTGGCTTCAAACTGGTCTGCCAACCGTGTTGGACCCTTGCCGGCGCTCACGGCGCGTTGCCATGAACCGATGCGATTGCTCGCTGCGCTCTAATGTTTTCAAACGGTGATTGCGTCCTGCGACCGCTCTTTTGAAGTTGCTGCTGCCTTTTTGCCAGCGGCAGGAACGGCGCGCGGCAACTGATTTTGGCGACTTTCTTCCACGACTTAGCTGGCAGTGCAAACGGCTTCTACTAGAATAAACGGCGGCTTTGGGGAGCAGGCTGCGAGCTCCCTCTTTTCGCTGCCAACGAGTTCCGTTGACCTGGGCGCGCAGCGGCCGCTCGCTGCCATTGGGCATTGTAATTGGGGACAACCGAAATGTTGCGACGTTCGATGTGTTTCCTCACAGTTTCCTTGCTAGGGGCGATCGCCTCACGCTCCACCGTCGCAGAAGTCGCCGCGGAAGTGACCATTGTCTCGGAAGGCAGTCCGCTCACGGTGAGCGCGGCGGGATACGATGCGCGAATCGAGGCGGACGGCTGTTTGACAAATCTGCGAGTCGCTGGGCGCGAATTTCTCGCGCCCGGTGTGTCCATCTCGCGCGGCAGCTATTTCTACCAAGGCGGGCCGCTGAAACTGCCCAAGGTGGAACGCGCCTCGGACCACGTCGTCGTTGCCAGTAGCAACGCGGCGTCGATCCGCTACGAATTCGGCGCGAGCGAGATGACGTGGCAACTGACCAACAAGTCGGCTGAGCCGATGGTGCTCTTTCTCATTTTCGCCAAGGACGTGGACGCGGCGTTCGACAAAAACGGCGCAGCGTTCGCCGTGCCGGTCAACCAACAGTGGAGCGACGTGGCACTGGCGGCCGGCGACGCGAAGCTGCAGATCCGCGGCTGCGACAAGTTGTGGGGACCGTGGGAAGGGCCACACCAAGTGTGTCAGGTCTCGCTACAGCCTAAGGAAGAGAAGCAAGTAACGTTCTCGGTTGGCCGTGTTTCCGCCAGCGAACGAGCGCTCGTAAATGCGCTGATACCAGCGGTGCCCGAGCCGAAGCTCGAGCTCTTCTCGCCCCGTCATTACCAGGTCTTCCAACGGTCGAGCGCGAACGAGGGCACCATCGTTGTCAGCGGGCACACGACGACCGACGCCGACGAATTGAAAGTTCGCGTCACGGGTAAGTCGATTGACGGCCCGCTCTCCGGCGAGTGGCAAACGATTCCAATCGTCCAAGCGACGCGGAGCTTCGCGGCCGAGCTGCCGCTGCCCGCCGGCGGCTGGTATGCGCTCGACGTCGAAGCGCTCTGCGACGGCGTCGTGCTCGCGGAAGCGAAAGTGGAATCGTTTGGAGTCGGCGAGGTCTTTGTCGGAGCCGGGCAGTCGAACTCGACCAACTGCGGCGAGATTCGCACCCAGCAGAAGTCCGGGATGGTGTCGTCTTTCGGTGGTGAAGCATGGCAATTGGCCGACGACCCCCAGCCCGGCGTCGCCGACAAGAGCCAGGGCGGCAGCTTCTGGCCCGCGTTTGGCGATGCAATGTACGAGCGCTTCGGAGTGCCGATCGGCATCGCGACCACCGGCTTTGGCGGCACCAGCGTCAACCAGTGGCAGCCCGGCGGCGACTTGTTCCCGTGGACGATGACCCGCATTCGCCAATTGGGGCCGCTGGGGTTCCGCGCGCTGCTGTGGCACCAGGGCGAAAGCGACGTCGAAATGCCCTCCGAAGAATACTATGCGAAGCTAAAGAACGTGATCCAATCGTCGCGGGCTCAAGCCGGTTGGTACGTGCCTTGGTTCGTCGCGCAGGCTTCCTACCACAACGCGGAGCGACCTCGGTTCGACTCGGTGCGAAACGCTCAGTCGCTGTTGTGGAAGGACGGCTTCGCGCTCGCGGGGCCCGACACCGACACGCTGACGGGTGACTGCCGCGATTTGGGAGGCAAGGGCATCCACTTCAGCCCCAAAGGACTCGAACAACATGGCCAAATGTGGGCCGACTGCGCCGGCAAGTACGTCGACGGCATTCTTCATCCGCAGCAACGAGCGCTCAGCGAAGCAGGCAAGTCGCCGGATCACCCGTTGCGCGTGACGGCGGAAGCCTGGCCCGAGGCCGATGCGATGTTTCACCGCGATCCCCGCTGGCTAGGCGGCGACGATGCCTATTCGATCGACCTGGGTAAAGGGCGTGTCGCTTGGTTCTTTGGGGATAGCTTCGTGGCTCCGTCCGTCGCCGGAGCGCGGAGGGGAACAACCATGGTCCACAACAGCGTCGGCATTCAAACCGGCTACGACCCGACGCGTGCCGGCTTCAAAACATATTGGCGAGAAACGGAGGGCCAACCGTCGTCCTTCATTCCGGACGAGGGCGACGACTACTTCTGGCCCGGAGGCAGCGTGATTCTCGACGGCAAGCTGCTCATGTTCATGGTGCGTGCTCAGAATGCGGGCTCGGGACTGGGCTTCAAAACCACCGGTTGGGGTGCCGTGCTGATTGACAACCTCGCGGCCGATCCCGCCGACTGGCAGATCCAAAAGCTCGCAGTTCCGCAAAATGATTTTCGCGTTTTGGTCGGTTCGGCGAGCATCCTGAGCGATGGTGAGCATTTGATCGCGTTCAGCGTGGATGACAAATTGCACGACGTGTTCCTCGTGCGCTGGCGTCTGGCCGATGCGGCGGCAGGCGATCTCGCGCGGCCCGAGTGGTGGATCGGCGCCGAGCGCGGCTGGGTAGAACAGCGAGAGCTCGCTGAGTTGCCGGCGCCGCTGATGACCGCGGGGCAAACGGAATTCACGGTGCATTTGTCCCCCGAGCTCGATCGCTATCTCCAGCTTCAGTTCGAAGGTTTCCCGCGCACGCCGATCGGAATTCGCACTGCGGGCTCCTTGACCGGGCCGTGGTCAAAACTGCAATTATGCTTTTCGCCTGAAGAAATTGGGGACAAAAGCCGCGACCTGATGCTGTACGCCGCCAAGGCCCACCCAGAACAGGCGGCCAAGGGTTTGGCGATCACTTACGCTTCGAACACTTTCGACGTAGCACAACTTCTCGATGACCTGAAAGTCTACTATCCAAGATTCGCGACGTTGAAACTGGCGCAACCACTTCCGTAGCGCCGTGCGGCAGCGGAATTCACGCGCAGTAAGGCGTCGCCGGGAATGGTTTTGATCCAATAGGAGAAAGCTCCCTTGTCTACTATCGACTACGCCATTGTGGTCCTCTATTTCGCGTCCATGATCGGCCTGGGATTTTGGCACCAGCGACAAGCCGCGAAAAACATCGAAAGCTACTTCCTGGGTGGCAATCGCATCCATTGGTTGGCGCTGGCGATCACCGGGTCGGTCTCGACGTTCGACATCACCGGCACGATGTGGATGGTCACGCTCGTCTATCTTTTCGGCATGAAGTCGATTTGGAACCATTGGATGTGGGGCTTCCTGATGGCGGCATTTTTCATGTCGTACATGGGCAAATGGGTCCGCCGATCCAACGTGATGACAGGCGCCGAATGGATGATCACCCGTTTCGGCGACCGCACCGACGGGCGGTTGGCTCGACTCGCCTACGCGCTCATGGCCGTCGTGACGCTTGCCGGATTCATCGGCTACGCCTTTCAGGGGATCGGAAAATTCTCGGCCGAGTACGTCCACTTGGGCGCTTGGGGGCTGGATCGCGACGCGACGATGAAGCTCTGCGCAGTCGTCGTATTCGCGCTGACGACGGTCTACGTGCTGATGGGCGGGCTGTATGCCGTCGTGATCACCCACGTGTTCCAGACGATTATCTTGACGATTGCCAGCATCGTGATCGCCGCGGTCGCCTACAATCAGCTCACGCCCGAAAAATTGGCGAGCATGACGCCGATGGATGGCACGTCGTTCACCTCGCTTTGGCCGCAATGGACGATCGAGAACGCGGCGTCGCTGCCCGACAATTACCATGGCTACGAAATGTTCGGCGCGCTGGTATTGGTATGGGTCGTCAAGGGCTTGCTGTTGAATCTTGGCGGCCCGGGACAAATGTACGACTTTCAAATGTTTCTCTCCACCCGCGACCCGCGCGACGCCGCCAAGGTCGGCGCTGCCTGGAGCGGCTTTCTGATCGTTCGCTGGGGTCTGGTGATGGGAATTGCACTGTTGGCGATTTCCTCGGGAATCAATCTGGTGGCCGACTCGGGACAGATCGACGCCGAAATCGTCATGCCGAAGGTGCTGAAAGAGCACCTTCGCCCCGGGGTTCACGGCCTGGTGATTGCCGGCTTGCTGGCCGCGTTCATGTCGACGTTTGCGTCCACGGTGAATGCCGGCGCGTCGTACATCGTCCGCGATTTGTGGCAGCCTCTCGTGCGCCCGGACGCCGATGAAAAACAACTCGTGCGGGCAAGCTACGGGGCCACCGTCGGGATCGTCGTGCTGGGCGCCGTGATCGGCTGGTATTCTAGCTCGATCCTGCAAGTTTGGGATTGGTTGATGATGGTGCTCGGTGGAGCGTTCGTCGTACCCAACGTGCTGCGCTGGTACTGGTGGCGATTCAACGGCGTGGGTTATTCCGTGGGAACCTTGGTCGGATTGGCGGCCGCAATTCCGCTGCTCGTGCTGTCGCTGATGGGGAGCGAGCCGCCGATCTACATCGCGTTTCCTGTGTTGTGCGGGTTGTCGCTCTTGGCCTCGGTGGTCGGAACCTATCTGGCGAAACCGACGGACGAATCCGTGCTGATCGGCTTCTATCGAAATGTTCGACCATTTGGCTGGTGGGAGCCGATTCGAACTCGCGCGGGACTCTCCGCGGAACAGCTGAAAGATCCCGCCGAGAGCGCTTCACTGGCGATCGTCAACTTGCTGCTGGCGAGCATCGCGATCTTCGGAGCGTATCTCACGCCGATGTACCTGGTGGGCCACTGGCACACCTACGCGTTGGCCTGGTTCACGGTCGCCCTCGTGGCTTCGATCGCGCTCAAGTTCACCTGGTACGACCATCTCCCCAAAGCGGAATAGCCGGAAGCGAAGGACCGTAAGGATTACAAAACAGTGCCATTCGACGCCGAGCGCGATTTATTTCGGCTTGGCAGGTCCAGTCGCGTTCTCAACCGGCTGCCAACGAACGAGCGAGCGACTCACACTCGACCAGCGCCGATTCCTGGGCGTAGTCGATCTCGAGCACTTTCCGCCAAGCGGTCAGCGCCGGCCACGCTTCGCGCGCCTGTTTCGCCGCGGCGATCGCGGGGGCGGCCAGCTTGGCATAGATCGCCGGCGGTATCTCTGGATGATTGGCGACAGCGCCGCCGAACTCCTGCTCCCGCCCGCTGTGACAATCGGTGCCTGCCATGGGGACCAGGCCGAGTTCACGGCACACGCCCTCCCAGTAGTGCGGTACTCGCTTCGAGGCGAACGGCGGGCTCCAGACTTCGAGCGCGTCGATGATCCCGCGCTTGGCCCAATCGTGAATCCACTCCGTCTGCAGCTCGTGCCGCAGCTCGCCAACAAAATCTTCGTCCCAATAGTTCGGATGATTGTGACTTATAAAGCAGCCAACTTTGCGAAAGCGGCCGGCGAGCGCGTCGTAGTCGAACCAGTCGCCCAGCTCGTCGCGATAAGCGCTCAGCGCGTAGCATCGCATCGAGCCGAAAAAGCGATGACTGAGCATGGGGGGATCTCCGGCGCGACCCAGCCCCCAGTCGCGCCAGAGATGTCCCATGTCGAAAGTCTGATTGTTCCGCAGATAGATCTGATAGGCGTTCGGGTCGCTC
>JANNTD010000436.1:0-6648 GCA_031403315.1 Planctomycetota bacterium | reverse complement strand
GTGAGCCTCGCCCTCACCTGCATGCTCCCACCACAGCCGCAGTGCCGCGTAGCCGCCGAGCGCCGCGAAAACGATGAAGGCCCACGACCAATACCGGGCCTGCTGCGTGAGATCGAACTCGCGTTCGAACACGAGTGGGTAGCTGACGAGCGCCAGTAGCGAACCGAAGTTCGACAGCGCGTAAAGTCGATACGGTGGCCGGCCGGGGAACGAGCGAGCGAACCAGGCCTGCACGAGCGGTGCGGTCGTCGCGAGCACGAAGAATGGCAAGCCGACGCTCACCGCGAGGATCACAAGAATCTGCCGCACCGGACTGCCGCCGCCGGGCGGTTCCCAGCTCGCGTCGGGAATCACGTTCAAGAGTGACACCGCCACGAACAACAGCACCAGGTGGACAATCGCTTGCCACCGCGGTCGCAGCCAGCGCTGGCTGAAATGGGCGTAGGCGTAGCCCGCGAAGAGCAGCAGTTGGAAGAACAACAGGCACGTCGTCCACACCGCCGGGCTGCCGCCGAACCACGGCAGGATGCGCTTGCTCACGAGCGGCTGCACTTGGAAAAGCAGGAACGCGCTCACCAGGATGGTGGCGGCGTAGAGCATCGCGAGGAGGCGATCGCGCGGAGGGGGCGATGGAAGTGCAGTATCCATACGCGCCCGTTATACCGCTAGCGCGGTCGACGCGGAATGGAGCATTGCGGTGGCCCTTCATAAAGCCGCGACCGTTGGTCGAGGGTTCATGCCGCGCGACCAGCGGTCGCGGCTTTATGCAAGGTACGACCAATTCTATTTGCCGCCGGACATCGCCGGGAACATTTCGTTGACCATCGTGATCGCGGCGGGGCCGACAAGCACGATGAAGATCGCCGGGAAGATGAAGATCACCAGCGGGAAGATCAGCTTGACGGCCGTTTTGGCGGCCTTTTCTTCGGCCAGTTGGCGGCGGCGAACCCGCATCGAATCGCTCTGCACCCGCAGCGCCTGGGCCACGCTCGAACCGAATTTGTCGGCCTGAATCAAGATTGCCGCGAGGGCCTTCAAGTCGTCGACGCCGGTGCGAGCGCCCAAGTCGTGCAGCACCTCGTTCCGCGAGCGACCCATCTGGAGCTGCAAGTTGCAGAGGCCGAATTCTTCAGCGATCACGACGTAGGTCTTTTTCATCTCTTCGCTGACTTTGCGCATCGCCTGGTCGAGGCCGAGGCCAGCTTCGACGCAGACCACCATCAAGTCGAGCGCATCGGGGAGGCCGAAGAAGATATTGTTTTGGCGAGTCCGCTTGAGGAACCAGAGCACGATGTCCGGCAGAAAGAACGCGATGCCGGCAGATGCGACGGTGTACATGCCTGATTCCATCGTCAGGCCCTTGCTGAAAATGAGCGCTCCACCGCCGACAACGAAGCCGACGAACAGTCCGATCAGCTTCAAGCCAAGGAAGATGCTGGTGGCCGTTTCGCCGCGGAAGCCCGCGTAACCGAGTTTGAGCCGGAGTTTTCCGACTTCTTCTTCCGTCTTCGGCTGGAGCGGTCTGGAAAACGCGGGTGTTGCCTTTTCCAAGAGCTTGGCCATGCCCTGGGATTTTTTGGTAGCCCGGCCGTCGCTGCGACGCGAGTTTGGCTCGCGGAACTCATCGAGCCGGCGCTCGGCGCGGGGCTTGCCCGTGGCCAGCAACTCCAACAGCCACCAGGCACCGCAGGCGACGGCGCCGAAGATGGCCAGCTTGGTCATCAGGTCCGAACTGATCAACGCTTTGGCAAGGATTGGCAGCATGGTGGTGCATCAGGCGTCGCGAGCGACGCGGCTAAATACGGATGTTGACGATTTTACGAATAACTAGTGCGCCGAAGAGCTGCATGAGCACACCGCCGACGAGCATCTTCTTGCCCATTTCGTCGGTGAACAGCAGCATCAAGTAATCGGGATTCATGCGGTAGACGACGGCGAACAGCGCCGGCGGCAAGGCCAACAGCACGATGCCCGACAGGCGGCCTTCGCCGGTGAGGGCTTGTACCTGGCCCCAAATCTGGAACCGTTCACGAACTAGGTGGCCGATCTTGTCGAGAATCTCGGCGAGGTCGCCACCCGTTTGTCGCTGCAGAATGATCGCGGTCGAGAAAAACTTGAGGTCGAGGTTCGGCACGCGCTTGGTGAGGCCGTCGAGAGCTTCTTCCAGCGGGATGCCGAGATTTTGTTCTTCAAACGTGCGGCCGAGCTCGACACTGATCGGCGGCGACATCTCGTGGGCCACGAGGTTCATGCCGGCCGCGAGGCTGTGGCCGGCGCGAAGTGCGCGGGCAATCAGTTCGAGTGCGCCGGGCAATTGGGCCGCGAACTTGCGCAGCCGACGCTTCCGCCGCATCAGTAGCCACATGATCGGCAAAATGGCGAGAAACCCACCGACCAACGGCGCGAACAAAACATTCATGCCGGCCGCGGTCGGCAGCACCAGCCCCACCGCCGCCAACACACCACAGATAATCAAGAATTGCGGAATGGGCAGCGCGACGTCGGCTTGCTCGAACAGCAGCCGCAGATTCAGGTAGCGGGAAAGAAATCGTTCGACAGCGCTCGTGCCGTCGGCGTGCATGCTGGCAAGCAGTTCGGCGTATTGGGCCGCTTCCGCCGCCGAACGACCCTTCGTTTTTTTCTTGCTGCCGGTGAGCACACTGAGGCGATCTTCGACCTCCTGTTCCTTGTCACCGCGCCTGGTAAAGGCGATGCCGACCACGAGGGCCGCCACGCCGATGAATACCGCAATGCAGATGATTAACGGGGACATAGTTTGAAGCTCTCAGCTAATAGCTGTTAATCTCGTAGCATGATCCGTTCGCGGAAGGCGCTCGCTGGGAGCCGCACGCCGCTCGACTCGAGGCGGGTCATGAACGTGGGTCGGATGCCGGTGGCGATGAAATTGCCCACCGCCTTGCCGCGCTCGTCGACGCCTTCTTGGTTGTATTTGAAAATGTCTTGCATCACGATCGTCTCTTGTTCCATACCGACGACCTCGGTGATGTGGGTCACCTTACGGGGGCCGCCTTGCAGCCGGTTGGCCTGGACGATCAGATCGACGGCATTCGCGATCTGCGTCCGCATGGCCCGCAACGGCATGTCGAAGCCGCCCATCATGATCATGGTTTCGAGCCGGGCGATGGCGTCGCGCGGGGTGTTGGCGTGGCAGGTGGTGAGCGAGCCGTCGTGGCCGGTGTTCATGGCCTGCAACATGTCGAGCGTCTCGGGACCACGGCACTCGCCGATGATGATCCGATCGGGCCGCATGCGCAGGCAGTTTCGCACCAGGTCGGTGGCCTTGATCATGCCCTTGCCTTCGATGTTGGCCGGGCGGGTTTCCAGCCGCACGACGTGGTCCTGCTGCAATTGCAGTTCGGCCGCGTCTTCGATCGTGATGATTCGGTCTTCGTTCGAGATGAAGCTCGAGAGCGTGTTGAGCAGCGTCGTCTTTCCGGAACCGGTACCGCCGGAGATGACGATGTTCAACTTGGCTTTCATGGCCCCTTCAAGCAGCATGACCATCTCGGGGGTGAGGCTCTTGTAGTTCAAGAGGTCTTCGAGCTTGAGCGGATTCGAGCCGAATCGCCGAATCGTCAAGCACGGCCCGTCGAGCGCCAGCGGCGGAATGATCGCGTTGACGCGCGAGCCATCCGGCAGGCGGGCATCGCACATCGGGCAGACTTCGTCCACGCGTCGACCGACGCGCGACACAATGCGGTCGATGATCTGCAATAAATGTTTGTCATCGCGGAACTGGATTTGGGCCTTTTCGAGCGTGCCGTTGCGCTCGATGTAAACGCTCTTCGGGCCGTTGATCATGATTTCGCTGATCGTCGGCTCCTTGAGCAGCATTTCGAGCGGGCCGAGGCCAAATGTTTCGTCGAGCACTTCCTCAATCAGGCGATCGCGTTCGCTGCGATTGAGATAGGTGTCTTCGGTGTTGCAGAGATGCTCGACGACGAGCCGGATTTCGCGTCGCAGGACGTCGCCTTCGAGCTCACCGATCCGCGACAGGTCGAGCTTGTCGACCAGTTTGCCGTGGATCCGGCGTTTGATGCTTTCGAATTCGGCCTCTTTGTCCTTCTGGGACAAGGAGGCCGGGGAGGATGGGAGCTTCGTCATGGTGACCCTGCAAAAAAGCTGTTAGCTGGTAGCCATTAGCCGCCCAGCTCGAGCCCGGGGGCTGCAAGCTGACAGCACGGCGGCAATGGCTTCGCTTCGTGCGAAAGTTACTCCGAGAAAAGATAGCTCACCCAGGACTGGGCGGGCGGTGGGCGGAGGAGGCCGGAATGGGCGAAAAAGAAACAACGGCCGGTCGGTTCGATTTTGCCGGTCGTAGAGAATGTTAGCCGGTCGGTTTGTCGCACCGACGATTCACGGCGGGACAAGCCCGCCGGCTAACAGGACACGACTGCGGCAAGGTTTTTGAAACAGCTTCTAAGCCCCGCTGCGGGCGGGCCAAAGGCTGAGCCAACTGCGGACCTTGGTGCTGCCGTCCTGCGGCTCGTCGTGCTTGCCGCTGAGCGCGTCGGCAAGTTGGCCGATCGATTGCGTGATGGGGGCCTTGGGCGCCTGTTGAATTAGCGGCACGCCGTTGTTCCGCACTTCAACCATCACCCGATAATCGTTGGGAATCTGCCAGAAGATCTCGCGACCCATCGTCTCTTGAGCCTTCTTGAGGCTGATCTGGCCGGTTTCGTAGCCGACGCGGTTAACGATGATTTTCACCTTCTGGTCCAGCCCCGATGTGTCTTTGAACGACATCAAGAGCCGCACCACGTTCCGCAGGCAAGGCAAATCGAGTTGCGTCACCAGCAGCACCACGTCGGCCTGACTGAGTGCGAACATGTCGAGTGCGTTGTAACTCTTCGAGGTGTCGATGATCAGGTGCGTAAACGTGGCCTTTAGGAGACCGATCACGCGGGTCATGTCGTCGGGCGTCACGAGCCGCGAGTCTTCCAGTTGCACGGGTCGCGGCAACAGATAGAGTCCGGAATCGTGTTTCGTGAGCGATCGCTTGAGGAGCGTGAGATCGAGCCGCGAGACGTTTTGTGCCACGTCGGTGAGCGTGTATTCCGGAATCGCGTCCAGGAATACGTCCGCGTCGCCGAGCGCGAGGTCGAGGTCCACCAGGGCCACTTGATTGCCCTTGTCCGCGGCCAGCGCGCAGCCCAAGTTCACCGCCAGGCTCGTCGTCCCCACGCCGCCCGTCGCACCGATCACCGCCATCACCATGCAACCTTGGGGATTGCCGGGCCGGCTGCCGTGTTTTTGTCGCGCGACGCGCTGCAGCGCCGCGGCGATGTCTTCGGGCTTGAGCGGCTGCGTGAGGAACTCTTTGGCGCCCGCACGCATTGTCCGCAAAATAAGATTGCCGTCGGTCGAACTGCTGGTCACCAGGATCGCGCAGTCCGGCGCACTCCTGGCAAGTTCGGCGACCAGCTCCAGCGCCCGATCCGGATTGCCGTCGAGGGCCACGAAACCGACGTCGGGCTTCGTCTGGCCCACCACATCGGCAAAAAACTCGTACCGCGAGCATTCGGCCTCGAGCCAGACGGTCTCCAACCCCAACAGCGCCGTCTTGAGCGCATCGCGCGATGCGTCTTTCGGATCGACGACTGCAATGCGGAGGACGTTGCCCATGTGTGGAGGACAAGGAGACAAGGAGAGGGGGAGACAAGGAGAACCGCTCGTTGTCGCGCCACTCCTGGTCTCCGTGACTACCTGTCTCCTTGACTGAAATTTGTTCGAAGCTGTGCAGTCTGTGCGGCGAGATGGGTCTTGACGACCAACGCCGACCAATGCAGCGAACCGGTGCCCGTCGACCCACCCTACTCTCACTATTCACGAAAAGCGTAGCTTATCGCTTATTCGGCGTCGTAGCCGATCGGCCCGATCAGGCCGCTCGATGTGGGTGCGGCCTGGGCGGTGTCGCTGACGACGGTCGGATTATCCGGGCTGGCCGCATTGCGCACAAAAATCGGTGCCCGAGATGGACTGTAGGACCGCGGCACGGTGTACTCAGTGCCCGCCGGCCGAGCCACCTGCCGGTTTGCGGACGACGAGCCAGGGTCGCGTAACGCCTGCGGGGGCAGTGGTTCGGCCTCGGTCGTCGGGGGCAGCGACATCGAGTCGGGCTCGACTGGATTGCCCGTTGGTGCTCCGGTCGGCGGCAGCGGCGTCGGGCCATAGGAATCGTCGTAGCCGGTGCCTCCTTGCATCGGGAAACCGCCTTGCATGGGGATACCGTCGCTGATGATGCTGTCGGACGAGCCTTGTGCGCCACAGTTGCAGCCGTTGCCGCCGCCGCCACCCTGCGAGCACTCGCCGCAGGCGGTCATGCCGCTGATTGGATTGCAGTGCGCGGGCACTTCCAGGTGCCCGGCGCAATACAATTGACAATTGGTGGGTGAAGTCGTGGCATAACCTGGTCCTCCGCAGGCGACGTCGCTGGGATCCATCGCGTCGACCAGTTCAGGAGTCACCATGATCAAGAGCTCGATCTCGTTGACTTTATTCTGCGTCTTCCGGAAAGGTACACCGATGATGGGCAGGTCGGAAACGTATGGCAGGCCGCGAAATTCGGACTCCGTGCGCTCCTGCACCAATCCGGCGAGCGCAAATGTTTGACCCGCACGCATTTCT
>JANNTD010000435.1:0-6857 GCA_031403315.1 Planctomycetota bacterium | reverse complement strand
GCACGGGGTTTCGAGGTGCAGCGGCCGCCACACCACCTGCGTACACCGTCACCGACCTGGGAACGCTGGGTGGAGCAAACAGCAATGGGCTTGGCATCAACGCCAGCGGTCAGGCGACGGGCTATTCCAACACGACGAGCGGAGGCGCCAGTCACGCCTTTCTCTACGACGGCACGATGCACGACCTGGGAACACTTGGTGGAACATTCAGCTTTGGGACTGGCATCAACGCCAGCGGTCACGTGGCTGGCTATTCCTACACGAGCGGAGGCGCCACTCACGCCTTTCTGTACGACGGCACGATGCACGACCTGGGAACGCTGGGTGGAACATACAGCGAGGGAAATGACATTAACGACAGTGGGCAGGTGACCGGCTATTCCTTCCTGACCGGAGACACCCCCGACCACGCATTTCTGTGGACACCAACGACGCCTAACGGCGTCAGCGGCGCGATGCAAGACCTGGGAACGCTGGGTGGACAACACAGCTATGGGTTTGGCATCAACGCCAGCGGTCAGGTGACGGGCTATTCCTACACGACCGGAAATGCTGCCAGTCGCGCCTTTTTATACGACGGCACGATGCACGACCTGGGAACGCTGGGTGGAACATCCAGCTATGGGTTCGGCATCAACGCCACCGGTCAAGTGACAGGCGCTTCCGAAATGGCCGGAGACTCCGCCACTCACGCCTTTCTGTGGACACCAACGACGCCCGGCGGCGCCAGCGGCACGATGAACGATCTGGGAACGCTGGGTGGAACATACAGCGAAGGACATGGCATCAACGCCAGTGGTCAGGTAATCGGCTATTCCTTCCTGACCGGAAACGCCGCCCAACACGCTTTTTTGTATACGAGCGGTAGCGGTACGGTGGATTTGAATTCGCTGATCGATCCGCTATCGGGTTGGGAATTATTGGACGCAAACGCAATCAACGATGCCGGGCAGATCACGGGGTCTGGGAACATCGGTGGCCAAGGCCACGCGTATTTGCTGACCCCCGTGCCCGAGCCGGCGACGCTCGCGCTGTTGGCTTTTGGCCTACCGCTTCTCGTTGGGCGGAACTCGCGTCGATCCGGCACTGGCGGCACACGTGGCATGCACGGACCAATAACTGTTTTATTGGAACTGTAAATGAGAAAGCTCACGCAGAGACGCAGAGTTCGCGGAGATCGGAGCTGCACACTGTTTTCTCTGCGTCCACTGCGCCTCTGCGTGAGATTCTTTAGTATTTTGATCGCGGATCAAACCGCAAAACCGAAAGAAGTATCCCATGACGAAACACTGGACGGTCCCTGTTACGGCCTCGCTTGCCACGCTGCTCGCGCTGTTCGCCCCGGCCCCGCTCGCTCGCGCCGACATTTTTCGGTGGCAGTACGGCGACTACACTCAGGGGAAGCAGCCAAGCGCGATGCTCGCTCCCGACGGCGCGGGCGCGAATGCCGTGCCCGGCGCAAACCTGTCGAACCGCAACCTGACGATGGCCTACTTGTGCGGCGCCTACCTGTCGGGCGCGAACTTCACCCAGGCCAACCTCACGCAGGCGGCCTTCGGCGGCACTGGCGGCTCCTATAGCTCTATTCCGGGCGCCACGCTCATGAACGCGACCTTCAGCCAGGCCAACCTCACGCAGGCGGACTTCGGTGGTTACACCGGGATCGATTTGGAGGGTTATACTTTTTTCTACGGGGGCGCTGATCTGACCGGCGCAAACTTGGTCCAGGCCAATCTCACAGGTGCGAGCTTCTTTACTGCCACGCTAACCAATGCCAATCTCAGCCAGACGACCCTCAACGCGAACTTCAGCGGCGCCACGCTGACCGGCGCGAACCTGACCGGAGCAGACGTCCGGGGTGCAGGCTTCGATCTCGCGTACGTGTTTCCCTATTACGCCTTAGGCAGCGGCATTACCCCGACGCAGCTTTACTCGACCGCCAGCTACCAAGCCCACGATCTGACCGGAATCGGACTGCGGAAAAACAACCTTGCCGATGTGAATCTCGCCGGCCAGAATCTCACCAATGCGTACTTGGAGCGCGCCACGCTGACCGGCGCGAATCTGAGCCAGTCGAACCTCACAAATGCAAACCTTTACGGCGCCAGGCTGAGCGGTGCGAATCTCAGCCAGGCGAATTTGACCGGCGCCATTGTCGTGTATGCGAGCTTCGCCTCTGCCGGAATCACGCGCGACCAGCTTTACTCCACCGCCAGCTACCAGGCCCACAATTTGAACGGCATTGACTTGGCTGGCAACAATCTTGCGGGCGTAAACCTCACCGGCCAGGACCTTGGTTATGCAAACTTCTCTTTCGCGACGCTCACCGGCGCAGACCTCACGTATGCGAACTTCCCGAGCGCCAACCTTGCCTATGCCAATCTCAGCCAAGCCAACCTCACGAATGCGAACTTCTCTGTCGCATTTATTGATGAAGAATACGGTGTGCCCATCGTCTCCAGCGCAAACCTCACCGGGGCGAACCTGAGCCAGGCCAACCTCACGAACGTGAATTTCGCTGGTTTGGCAGGTTATGATGAATACGGTGAGTTCTACATCTCCCCCGGCGCTATCCTCGTCTACGCGAACCTGACCGGGGCCGACTCACGAGGATCGAACTTTCAATACGCCACGCTCTTCGGCGCGAATACAAGCAATTTAATTGAGTCCGACGGGCACATCGCGGGACTCAACCTTACGGCCAGCACGTCGCTGGTCGTCCGCGACTACGACGGCAATCCCGCCGCGACTCCGCCGACCGGCCCGCTGCCGATCGTCGTGGAACAACACCTGGCGATGAACGCCACCGGCACGCTGCGGCTGGTGTTCGACGCCGATCCTTGGGATTCGCTGATCTCGTTCTCGCCGGGCATTCCCGTGGCGCTCGGCGGCACGCTGGACTTGACCTTCGCACTCGGCGTTAACATCGCCACCCAAAGCGGCCGCACGATCGACCTGTTCGATTGGACCGGAGTGACGCCCACCGGCGCGTTCACCGTTACGAGTCCCTACACCTGGGACTTGTCGCAGCTCTACACGACCGGCCAGATCAGGCTCGGGCCCGCGATTCCCGGCGACTTCAACGGCAACGGAGTGGTGGACACGGCCGATTACACTGCGTGGCGCGACGGTCTCGGCAGCACGTACACGCAGGCCGACTACGACGTCTGGAAAACGCACTTCGGCGCTGTGTCTCCTGGAATTGGCGCTGGCAGCGGCGCGGCGCTACCCTCAGCCGAACCGCTGTCGGCCGCCGTGCCTGAGCCAGCGACGCTGGTGCCGTTGGCTTTGGGCCTGTCGCTTCTCGTTGGGCGGAACTCGCGGCGATCACGCACACCAGTCGCCGTTTGACTCTCTCGCGGATTACTCCGCAAAAAAAAGAAAGAAGAAATCCCATGACGAAACATTTGACTCTAGTTGTTATCGCGACGCTGTGCGCCATCGCATTGTCCGCGGTCGTCGGAGTGAGAACGGCTCAAGCGGCCGCCGGCGATATCTACAACCTCGGCACGCTCGGCGGGACCGGCAGCTTCTCCTCCGGAATCAATGATGCCGGGCAGGTGGCTGGTTTCAGCCACGATGCCGTGGGACGCTCGCGCACATTCCTTTGGGATAGCAGTCGTGGCATGAGCGATTTGGGGACGGCGAACGGCTACACCCTCGCGGGGGCCACCGCCATCAACGCTTCCGGCTCCGTGGTCGGGATGGAGCGTGACGGCGAAACCGGATTCTCTCACGCCTTCGTCTGGACGCCTAACGAGCCTAATGGCACGACGGGCACGTTCACCGATCTGGCCGTAGAGGGCGAGGATTACAGCTTCGCCATTGAAATCAATGACGCGGGCCAGGTCGTCGGCGAAAGTACTAATAGTTACTCTTATTTTGTGGACGACGGGATTTGCACCCCCGACTACGCCAACTATCCTGATTGCGGTGGCGGCTACTGGGTGACTGTGGTTGATAAGAACTCCGTCCTGTGGGAGAACGGCGTTGGCACCGCCCTGACGACTGTTCTGGAAGGGGCCAGCGCCATCAATGATGCTGGACAAGTGGCCGGTGCTGCTGGTGGGCACGCCTCCCGCTACGACGGCACGGCCGGCAACGGCAGCATCACACACGACTTGGGCACTCTCGGTGGGACAACGAGCGGCAGCGCCGCCATCAACAACTCCGGGCAGGTGGTCGGCATTTCCTCGACGACCGGCGACACTGCTCTTCACGCCTTTCGCTATACCGGCACGCCCGGCGCAGGAGGCGTCATGGCCGACTTGGGCGCCCTCGGAGAGAGCAGCCAAGCCACTGACATCAATGATGCCGGCTTCGTAGTTGGACTAGCCCAACCCAGTGCCGGGGGCGAGTCGTGGGCCACGCTGTGGCTGAACGACGTCGGCGCCACAATCGTTGATCTCGACGCCTGGCTCGATGCCGTTAACCCAACGCTGGGCGCTTACTGGAGGCTTAGGTCAGCCAGCGGCATCAACAATGATGGCTTGGTCACTGGGGACGGGACTTATGACGATGGCCCCGGCGGGCTGAGCGACGGCTACCGCGCATTCGTCCTGGACGTCTCCAGCCTCGTGTTCGCCATCTTGGGCGACTTCAACCTCGACGGCGTGGTGGACGCCGCCGACTACACCGTCTGGCGCGACGGTCTCGGCAGCACCTACACGCAAGCCGACTACGCCGTGTGGAAATCTCACTTCGGCGAAACATCGGGAATTGGCTCGGCCGGAGCCTCGCCCTCCCGCATTGGCGTACCGGAGCCGCCGGCCTTCGCCCTCGCGGCTGCATGCGTTCTCGGCCTGTTTATCTGCGCCCGGCGAAGACACCCACACCATGGAGCCCGGTTCGCCGTCTAGCTATTCCTGTTATTCGCCGCCTTCTCCTCGGCCGCGCTCGGCCGATAATACTGCGGCAGCAGTTTCCAAAGATCGTCGCGGCGGCCGGCCTGATACTCGTGCCAGCCAAGTTGACCAACCGCAGTGGCCAGCGGTTGCCACTTGGCCTCGTCGACGACTTCGACACTCGTCGGCAACTCCGACTGCAATCGCCGTAACCCCGGGCCGGTCACCTGGTCGCCCGGCTCGAGTGCTGAGAGCCACTCGCTCTGCGAGAGAATTCGCGTCTCGCCGATCAGCTTCCGCTCGGCATCGAACTTCGCGGCGAACAATTCCTGCCGCTGGGCGTCCATCACGACCCACAGCCGCCCGTCCGCTTGCGGTGCCTGGCGGGCAATTACCGCGAGCGTATTGACCCCGATTACTTCCGCTCCGACCGCATACGCCAGCGTCTTCGCCGTCGTGACACCGATCCGCAGACCCGTGAACGAGCCCGGTCCCACGGTGACACTCACCAATTGAATTGAAGTCGCCGGCCAACCGGACTCCTGCAACAAATCATTGAGCCGCGGAGCCAAGAACTGAGCCGTCCGCTCGGGGCCCGTCACGGCGACCTCCAGCACGAGCCGGGCTGCGCCGCCGTCGCCGCCCTCCAGCATGGCCAAGGTGGCGTCGCGGCCCGAAGTTTCGATGGCGAGGATTCGCATCGGCTCACTTCCTGGAATAATCCGCGATATAGTAATCGGCACAAAGCGGCCGGGTTTTGCGCGAGTCACTCAGCCTACGAGGCGGCTTGACCCTCTCCAACAGCACACCGTAGACTACTAGTTTGTCCGCGTTTTCCACCCTTGCCGAGGCCAGCCACGACTTGAAACGGGCCATCATCAGCGACATTCATGGCAACCTGGAGGCTCTCCAGGCAGTGCTTGCCGACGCCCGCAGCCAAGGCGTCGACGAGATCTTCTGTCTGGGCGACATTATCGGCTATGGGCCCAATCCCTGCGAGTGCCTCGACCTCGTGATCGAAAACACTCGCGTCTGCCTCTTGGGCAACCACGACCAAGGCGCATTGTTCGACCCCGAGGGGTTCAATACCGGTGCGGAGCGGGCGATTTTTTGGACCCGCGACCAGTTGGAAAATTCCCGCAGCGAACGGGTCGCGATCGACCGACGCTGGGACTTTTTGGGCGCCCTGCCCCGCATGCATCGCGACGACGCTTGGCTGTACGTCCACGGCTCGGCCCGCAATCCGGTCAACGAATATGTGTTCCCAGAGGATATCTACAACCAAAAAAAGATGGAGAAGCTGTTCAGCCTGGTGCCACGCGGCTGCTTCCAGGGGCACACCCATGTCCCCGGCGTGTTCACCGAGAGTCGCAACTTCATGACCCCCGAGGACCTCAACAGCGTTTACCAATACGACGGTCAGAAGTTCATGGTCAACGTCGGCTCGGTCGGCCAACCCCGCGACGGCGACAACCGCCCCTGCTACGTCATTCAAGAAGATCGCCAGCTCAGTTTCCGGCGTGTCGCCTACGATTTCGCCGTGACGGCCAACAAAATCTACAACATCCCCGAGCTGGACGACTTCCTCGGCGATCGAATCAAACAGGGACGTTGATGCAGCCGTAGAAGAAAAGACAAGGAGACTGGGAGACAAGGAGAGCGGCCGCCAAGCGAGTTCTCCTTGTCTCCCCCTCTCCTTGTCTCCTTGTCTTCTTAGCAAACCAACCAAGGAATCCTTACTAAGTGGACAAGAAAAACCTAATCGCCTTCCTGGCTCTCTCGCTGGCGGTGCTGCTGCTCAGCAAAATGCTGTTCCCGCCGCCGCCGCAACCATTGCCAAAAGACGGCGAAAAAGCTCCGGCCGCGGCTGATGCCGGTGCGAAACCCGGCGGCGACGAAAAATTAGTTAATGCTCCCGAGCAGGCGGCGGAGAATGAAACCGTTCCAGCCGAGGACGATGGCGCCAACGCCCAGCCGGCCGCCGCAGATCCAGAAGTGCCGCTTGAATTCGTG
>JANNTD010000434.1:0-3915 GCA_031403315.1 Planctomycetota bacterium | reverse complement strand
CAATTCGGAGAACTCGCGCTTCGAGGCATACCAACGGCTCTTCCAGCCGATCATGATGCCGGTGCGAAAACCGATTGGATTGACTTTTTGACCCATAACTCAGTTCTCAGTTGTCGGTTCTCAGTTTTCAGTTCACTCGCCGACTGACGACTGATAACTGAAAACTGACGACTCCGCTCTATTCCACTTCCACGGATATATGTGCAAACCGCCGCTTCACGACGTGGGCCATGCCGCGGGCCCGCGGCCTGAGCCGCTTGAACATCGGACCGCCATCGATCCGGGCGTCGATGATCCGCAGGCCCGCGACGTTCGGAGCCCGTTGATCCTCGGCGTTGCCCAGCGCGCTCTTGATCACTTTCTCCAGCAGCCGCGCACCGCGCTGCGGCTGGTACTTCAAGATGGCCAGGGCATCGTCCACCCGCTTGCCGCGGACCAGGTCCGCCAGCGGACGCACCTTGCGAGCGCTGATCTGAGCATGTCGATGTGTTGCTTTGTATGCCATGGCACTGGCTTCCCAACTGACTCGTTACCCAAACCAAATGCTACCCAGTCCTGCTCGAACCCTACTTTTTCTTCCCGCCGCCACCACCGGCACCACCACCGCCGCCACCCTGAGGCGAGGATGCTTCCTTGCCTTTGCCGCCGTGGCCGCGGAAGCTGCGCGTGAGCGAAAACTCGCCCAACTTGTGGCCGACCATGTCTTCGGTGACGAACACCTTGATGTGCGACTTGCCGTTGTGGACCATGAACGTGTGGCCGACGAATTCGGGAACGATCGTACACCGGCGCGCCCAGGTAATGATCGATTCCTTGATGCCGGAATCGTTCTGACGCTCGACCTTGGAGTAGAGCTTCGGATCGACGTACGGTCCTTTTTTAAGTGAACGGCCCATAATTTAAGCTCTTACTTTGTGACCAATTTCTGCACGCCGTACCGTCGCGAACGGCGGCGGCGGACAATTGCTTTGTTCGAGGGCTTGCGGCGCTTGCGCGTCATGCCGCCCTTGGCACTCTTGCCCGTCGGGCTGACCGGATGACGACCGCCCTTCGTGCGGCCTTCACCACCGCCGTGCGGATGGTCGATCGGGTTCATCGCCGTGCCGCGGTTGTGCGGCCGACGACCCAGCCACCGATTGCGGCCGGCCTTGCCAATCACCACCTTCGAGTGATCCGCATTGCTCGTCGCGCCGATCGTGGCCCGGCAGGCAGACGGGATACGACGAATTTCGCCACTCGGCAGCGAAATTTGCGCCCAACCAGCCTCGCGGGCCATCAAGGTTGCGTTCGTGCCGGCGCTGCGGCACAAGACACCGCCGCAGCCAGCTCGCATTTCAATGTTGTGGACCACCGTGCCGAGCGGAATCTGCGCAAGCGGCAGGCAATTGCCGGTTGTCGGCGGCGCGTCTTTGCCGCTCATCACCGTGTCACCCTGGTTCAACCCAGCGGGAGCCAGGATGTACCGTTTCTCGCCGTCGATGTAGTGCAAGAGCGCCACGCGGGCCGTGCGATTCGGATCGTATTGGATCGAATCGACCTTGGCCGCGACGCCGTCCTTGTTCCGCTTGAAGTCGATCAGCCGGTAACGACGCTTGTGGCCACCGCCGCGGAACCGCGACGTGGTCTTGCCCTGGTTGTTGCGGCCGCCGGTCTTGGTGATCGGGCGCAGCAACTTCCGGTGCGGCTTCGCACCGGGCGTCAGCTCAGCAAAATCGCTGACCGACGCGCCACGGCGGCCAGGAGTTGTCGGATTGTATTCGCGGAGACCCATGATTCACTCGCAAAGCCGGCGATGGCATCGCCGCTAAATACCGGGCATGCCATGCCCGGCTTTATGATCGGTTAAAAGAAATCAATTCTGTGTTCGGGATCCAAACTGACGATCGCCTTCTTCCACGTGGCCGTGTGGCCCAAGTGAAACTTCGTGCGGCGCGGCTTGCCTTTGCGGTTCTGAATGTGGACCTTGAGCACCCGCACTTCAAACAATTCTTCCACCGCCCGTTTGACGTCGCCCTTGTTCGCCAGCCGATTCACTTCGAACGCATACGCGTTGTTTCGCGTCGAACGGTGCATCCCCTTTTCCGTCACCAGCGGCCGAAGCACGATCTGGTGCGGTTGGAGGTTGAGGCTCGTGGCTTGTGGTACGTGGCGTGGCATGGCTGTCTTTTCTATTGATCGAGCAGTCTCGGCTGATCCAGCCTACTCGGCCGCTTTCTTTTTGGTCGGTCGGCGGGGCGTGGAACTCTTGGTCGTGACGCGCTTGGTGCGGGCCGGCTTGGCAGGCGCCGCGCCGTTTGCATCATCGCCGCCGGCGACGTGGGCTTTGGCCGAGGCCACCAAGGCATCGAGCGCCGCTTTGGTCACCAGCACCCGCCGCGACCGCAGCACGCTATAGGCATTGATCTCACTTGCCGGCGACACCGCCACCCCAGCCAAGTTCCGCGCACTGCGGTAAATTTGCTGGTCGTAGCCGGCCGTCGTCACCAACAGCGAGCCGCCATCACAGCCCACGTGCTTGATCACCGAAACCATTTCCTTGGTCTTTGGTGCGTCAAACGACAAGTCGTCGATGATCACCAACTCTTCGTCGCGGACCTTCGCCGCCAGCGCCATGCGGGTCGCAATCTGCAGCGCCTTCCGTGGCAACCGGTAGCCGTAGTCGCGATTCACTTTGGCGAAAATGTGGCCGCCGCCGCGGCGGATGCCGCTCCGCTTCGAGCCGGCCCGGGCGTTGCCCGTTCCCTTCTGCTTGTACATTTTCTTCGTCGAGCCGGCGACCATGCCGCGCGACTTCGTCTGGTGTGAACCCTGCCGTTCGTTGGCCTGGTACATTACCACTGCGTCGTGCAGCAATTGCTTGTTGATGCGCGGAGCGAAATCGGTGGGCTCGACGTTGTACGTCCCCACTTTCTTGCCTTTGCGATCAAATATATTCAGCTTCGGCATAATGTCGCCCACCACTGGCCGCTCAAGCGGCCAGTCCGAATCTCGGTCTAAAGCATGTTGGTTGCTTGGATGATTACGTAGCCGCCGTTCGGGCCGGGCACCGCACCGCAGATCAGCAGCAAATTGTTCTCGGCGTCGACGCGGACCACTTTCTGGTTGCGGGTCGTCGACTGGGCGTTGCCGTATTGGCCCGGCATGCCGGCACCCTTCACGACGCGGCTGGGGAACGCACTTCGGCCGGTGCCGCCGAGCGCCCGGTGACACTTCTTCACGCCGTGGGTGGCCCGCTGGCCGGAGAAGTTGTGCCGTCGCATGGCACCCGTGAAACCGCGGCCCTTCGAGGTGGCCGTGACGTCGACCGACTTCACACTCGCGAAGACGTCGACTTTGACCTGGCCGCCGACCGCCAATTCGCCGGCCGGGCCCGTGATTTCGCGGACGAATTTCTTCGGCTCGCAGCCGGCCTTCGGCAGAAGTTCGATGCCGGCCGCAGATCGCTTCTTCGAGCGTTTGCTGTCGAGCTTGGCGACTTGACCCCGGTCGCTGCGATTGGCCAAGCGGCGCGGCTTGTCGGCAAAGCCGAGCTGCACCGCCTCATATCCGTCCCGATCCTTGGTCCGGACCAAAAGTACGTCGCACGGACCAGCTTCGATCACCGTCACCGGGATCGCGTGGCCCGCTTCGTCGTAGATTTGCGTCATCCCGACCTTGCGGCCGAGTATTCCGATGGACATCGCAATGTACCTTGAGTCAAGTTGCCGGCCGGGAGACAAGCACTTCGTCCCGCTTACCCGACCGACTTCCAATCAATTCTTTTGAATCTCGTTCTCAGTAGTGTCCGGCTATAAGTCGAACAGTTTCAATTGGTTAGGATCAGTGGATTCTGGAATTGGTTGACGTTGAGCATGGAGGGCCTCCAATAGCGGGATTTTCTCGAAGAGGGTCAGGCTCAGGATTTGCAAAATGTCG
>JANNTD010000433.1:0-21735 GCA_031403315.1 Planctomycetota bacterium | reverse complement strand
GAACGGCCGCGGGCGGATGCACGCGGTTCGGTCTCTATCTAAGTTATAATATACGTTCGTACATGGTCAATAGCGTTCGTACAGGTATTTGGGAAAATCATTGCCATTGGGCCACGATTTTGCCCAAGTTCGCACTCCGCTGGGGGCACCCGACCGCTGAAGTGGTCTCGCCAGGGCGCGAACCCTACCGCGGTCTGACGCCATCTAGTATGGTATGGCACTGGAATGCTCTGGCCCGGTGGGCGGGGAGGGAGCGAATTTGCGGGTTAACGGAAGGACCAGCCATGATCCACGTGATTGCCACGATCGAGACGGCTCCCGGGATGCGGGAGGATTTTCTGGCGGCTTTTGCCGAGTTGGTGCCCGATGTGCGGGCCGAGCAGGGGTGCCTCGAATACGGCCCGGCGGTCGATTTGGCGACGGCGATCGGCGACCAGCCGGTCCCCCGGGAGAATGTGGTCACCGTGATCGAGAAATGGGAAAGCGTGGAGGCCCTGCGCAAGCACCTCGAAGCGCCCCACATGACCCGCTATCGCCGGACGGTGAAGGACATCGTGCTGGGGGTTTCGATTCGGGTGCTGGAGCCGGCTTGACTATCATAGGTGGAAGCAGTTTTAGCGCTTCCCGGCAGTAATTTCGGCGTGGCCGCCGACGCCAACACCCCACTTCAAGTTATTATCTCTTTCTCCTATGCTCGATCCGGTTCGGCAAGAAGTTGCGACAACCTCTCGTACCGTTGTGGTGAAGGTCGGGACTCGTGTACTGACGCACGAGGACGGCACGCTCGTCAACGACCGCGTCACCGCCATTGCCGAACAGCTCGTGTGGTTGATCGAGGACCAACGGCAGGTGGTGCTGGTTTCGAGCGGCGCGGTGGGGGCCGGCATGGGGCGGCTTGGGCTGCGGCGCCGGCCGAGCGACTTGGGGCACCTGCAGGCGATCGCTGCTGTTGGGCAGAGCCGGCTGATCGAAGCCTATAACCGGGCCCTCGAACCTCACGGCCGGCATGCCGCGCAGATCCTGCTGACGGCCGATGATCTCAACGACCGGACGCGATACCTCAATGTGCGAAACACCTTGTTGGCAGCGTTTCAGTACCAAGCTATTCCGATCATCAACGAAAACGACACCGTGCGTGTCGATGAGCTCGAGCGGAGCGTCGGCGACAACGATCGGCTCGCCGCGATGGTCACGAACCTGTTGCGAGCGCCGCTCTTGGTCCTGCTCTCGGACGTGGAGGGTCTTTACGACGGTCACCCCAGCCTGCCGACATCGCAGGTGATTCCGACCGTCGAGGACATCGACGAGGCGATTCGCACATTCCAAGCACAGACGCCCGTCGACACGGGCCCGAATCAACTGAGCAAGGGTGGCATGGCGAGCAAGCTCGAAGCAGCTCGGCTGGCCACCTCGGCAGGCGAAAACGTGATCATCGCCAACGGCCGAAGGGCCAACGTGCTGATGGACATCGCGGCCGGGGCTCAAATTGGCACAATTTTCCTCGCCCAGGGCCCAGCGGTCGCCTCGCGGAAGCGTTGGATCGGCCTGACCGCTCATCCAGCCGGCAAATTGCTGCTCGACGCCGGAGCCCAGCATGCCGTGGAAAAGCAGGGCCGGAGCCTGCTGGCGGTTGGTGTGTCGGCCGTCGAGGGGAACTTTCACAAAGGGGACGTGGTCGCCCTCTGCCGGCTGGACGGCGTCGAAATCGCCCGCGGGCTGATCAACTACGCCTCAAACGATGTTCGTCGAATCGCCGGCCAGCCGAAGGACCGAATCGTCGAAATCCTGGGTCAGCGGCCCTACGACGAGGTGATCCACCGCGACAACCTTGCACTCACCGGCAGGGAATAGATGAAATGCACTATTTAGATAGCATGCTATATTTAGGAAGCTTAGGATGGCTAGTTGGCATGGATGTGCCCGCTGTCCCCCCCATGCTGCCGTCCGGCCAGGGCCAGGTCCGACACGCGGCCGAGCAGGCAAAGTTTGGCTTTGCCAGCGATTGCGCGAATGCTTCCGATTGGTCAATGCGAACCGACGAACGGGGTTTCCCCGCATGCCACGGTAACCGAGCCGCCGGTCGCGCACGTCGACCTGGGCGAGTTTTCCCGGGATCTCTTGCACAGGATTCTCGGCCTGCACGCTGAGTTCGGCCCATTGGGTGTGATCCAGGATGGCGGCCAGCGCGTGGCCTTTCTCTTCAGCCCCGAGCTGAACCAGCAGGTCCTGAGCGACACGACTCGCTACCGAGCACGCTTCTTCGCTATCCGCGGCCCGAAGAAATCGGCTCAACGACGACTCACGGGCGGCTTGCTCTCGATGAATGGGCAGCAACACCGTCGCAATCGCCGATTGGTGAAGGAGCCGTTCAGCCGTCGGGCCATTTCGACGTATTCCGACACGATCGCGCGACTCACCGACGAGATGCTCGACACCTGGCGGCCGGGCGAGGTCCGCGACATTGCCGAAGAGATGCGGCGCTACATGCTGCAAGTCACCAGCACGCTGCTCTTCGGTCTCGACGAGCCGGAGCTCGCGCTGCGGCTGGGCGACATGATCGCCGAGTGGGTCTCGATGAACGACGAGCTCGGCGCCGGCGCGCTCGTGCCGAACGAAACATTCAGCAAGCGATACGAAGAATTGCTTGCGTACGCGGAAAAGCTAGAGGCTGAGATCCTGCGGATGATTCGCCGTCGCCGCGAGTCGAAAGAGTTCGGCTGCGACGTGCTCTCGATTCTGGTCCGCATGCACGACGAAGAAGGTGGGCTGTCGGACGAAGAGCTGGTCGGCCAGGCGGCGGTGCTGTTCTCGGCCGCTCACATGACCACGGCCCATTCGCTATGTTGGACACTGTTCCTATTGGGCGAACACCCCTCGGTGATGCGACGCCTGTGGGACGAATGGCAGCAGGAGAGCGCTGACGGCGGCGAATCGAAGACCGACGCTGCTCCGGAAGGCGCGGCCTGGGGCGACGCCGATTCAAACGGCGAGGGCGAAGAATCGCTGTCGCTCTTGGAGCGCGTGATCAAGGAAGGCATGCGGGTGCTGCCGGCGTCGGCCTATTCGCAGCGGATTAACGTCGAGGCGGTGGAACTCGGGCCCTATCGATTGCCGCGCGGCACGGGGATCGTGTTTACGCCGCTGGTGACACACCGTCTGCCAGAAATCTACGCGGAGCCGAATCGCTTCCTGCCCGACCGCTGGCTCACGCTGCGGCCCTCGCCCTATGCGTATCATCCGTTTGGCGCCGGCGCTCGGATGTGCATCGGCGGGCCGCTGGCACTCGTGATCATGCGGGTGGCGTTGCGGCGGATTCTGTCGCGGTTTCGGCTGACCGTGGTCGAGGGAGCCGACGTTAGCGCCCATGTCGAGTCGACGATGTTGGTGCCGACCCACGGCGTGCCGATGGTCATTCATCCAGCCGACGGCCAGTTCGCCAGCGTCCCGGTCACCGGCAACATCCACGAATTGGTAGACCTGGTCGAAGTCGCCAGCACGGTGAACGGCAATTGCCACGTCGCCACTCCGCGTCGGCCGCGCTAGCCGACTAGCGCTCTCTCAATTGGGCATACAGGTGCGCGTCGCGCAATTCGTTGTCCAGGTTTGGCGACAGTACGTACTTGCGCAGCGTGCCTTCGTGCGTCAGACCCGCTCGCTCCAAGACCCGCGCCGACGCCACATTCGCCGGATCGCAGAAGGCTTGCACGCGCCAAATAGACGGAATGTCTAACCAGACTTTGACCATGGCGCGAGTCGCCTCTGTCGCGTAGCCTTTGCCCCACGAGTCTTGAGCGAGACAATAGCCGAATTGCAGCACGTGCGTTTCTACTCGGCGGCAGCCGATCGAACCGAGCAAGACTCCGCTCGATCTCAAGATCAGCAGCCAACTCTTGCCGCCGAGCTTTTCACGTTCGGCAGCTTTCTTTCGCAGAAACTCGCGGGTTTCCTCAACCGTTCGATGCGGCGGCCGGGGCAGATAACGCGCCACAACCGGGTCGCTCGCATAACGCGCGAAAATCTCTTCGGCGTCAGCGTCCGTTGGCCAACGAAGTAACAATCGCTCGGTTTCGACTCGCTCAGGTAAGTTCATGACGGATCACGCTCCTTGGAGATCGCCGCGGCTCGGTTGAAGACGGATATACCGGCCCGGCGGTTCGCAAAACTGCCCGATTTCCGGTCCGGGATTCCGCATGTTGCGATTTGGCAACGCGATTTGCGACGGGCTGGCAGGCCAATTACGCTGGAAAACTAGAGACGCACAACCCTTCGTGCGTCGTCCCACCGCTCTTCTCGAGGCCCTCCCATGCGATCCTCCACCCTGGTATTCGCTGCCGCCGTGGCAGGCATTTTCTCGGCCGTCGGAACTGCCGCCGCGCAAAACGACGCCTATCAAGCCGAACTCGCGGCCGCCCGGCGGGCGCTCGCCGTCGCCAAGATCGAAGCCCGCCATTACTGGCAAGTGGAATATCAGTGCGAACGGCGTGAGCTCAATGCGGCGATCAGCGTGGCGGACGAAGAAGTGCGAACGATGCGACGGCAGCTTCGCTCGTTTGGGCCATTCAGCCCATTTGCCTATGGCCAGCTGCCCGCGTTCGCTTATCGCAACGCGAGGCTCTGCCTGGCGGAGGCCGACGCACGGCGCCGACTGCTGATCGACGAACGGAACGACCTGGTGCGTTCGCACTCCGACCACCTCGCCTTGCTCCAATTGAATGTCGCCGAAGCCCGGGCGCGCGTGGTCGAGCTGGAAGGTGGCGGCGTGATTGAACTCGACGTCGTGCAGCAATAGTGCAGCAATAGCACGGCTTTCGATGGCCGTATCGCGGGCCGTTGAGTGGAGGGCGACGAAGGCGTAGAATAGCGTGCGGGTCGCCCTTTCCCCACCACCGGTTTCGCCGCGTTCATGTCCGATTTGTACCACGAGTGCGGCATCGCCGCCGTCTATCACTTGCCGGGCCGCGACACGAGCCCGCTCTGCCCGCCGCAGGGTCCGCAGGAAGCTTCGCGGCTGATTCCGCGGATGCTTTTGGACGTTCAAAACCGCGGCCAGCTCTCGGCCGGGATGACTAGCTTTAATCAGGACCGGCAGCAGTTGCTGGAAACGTATCGCGGGCTGGGGAGCGTCAGCGAGGTGTTCCGCTTGAGCCACCGCGGCAAGGCGGAGAGCATCATGGCGGGCTGCGCGGGCCGGGCCGCGATTGGACACGTCCGCTATGCCACCTGCGGCAAGGACGATCTCAGTTACGCCCAGCCGTTCGAGCGACACCATTTGCAGAAGCACAAATGGTTCAGCTTTGGCTTCAACGGCCAATTGGCCAACTACGCGGAGCTCCGCGATAAGTTGCTCGCGGATGATGACCACCACCTCGCGCGGGCGACCGACACCCAAATCATCTTGCATGCTATCAGCCGCGAGCTCTCCGGCGATCGCCGGCCGCCGCTGGTGGAAGTGATGCACAACGTGGCCCAGCGATTCGACGGGGCGTATTGCATCGCGCTGGTCAATGCACTTGGCGAGATGGTGATCGCCCGCGATCCGTTGGGGTTGCGGCCGCTCTGCTACGCGATCGAGGGCCCGCTTTTCGCGGCAGCCAGCGAAAGCGTCGCGCTCTTGAATCTCGGCTTCTCGAATCGCAGCATTCGCTCGCTCGAGCCGGGCGAAATGATCTACGTCGACGGCCGCGAAATTCGGATCGAGCGCTTCGCCGACAGCTCGCGGCGGGCGCATTGCTTCTTCGAATGGATCTATTTCGCCAACGTCGCCAGCACGATGGACGGCCGCAGCGTGTATCTCTCACGCAAGGTGCTGGGCGAAGAACTCGCGCGGCTTGAGACGACGCCGGTCGATGCCGACACGGTCGTCGTCCCCGTGCCCGATACGAGCAAGTGTGCCGCCGACGCGATGGCGTTCCAGCTAGGCGTGCCAAGCGTCGAAGGGCTGATCCGCAACCGCTATTCCGGCCGCACATTCATTGAAGGCGGCGACAGCCGGATGTCGAAGGCGCAATCGAAGTACACGCCATTGCGCGAGGTGCTCGAAGGCAAGCGGGTGCTGTTGGTCGAGGATTCGATCGTCCGCTCGACGACGATGCGGGTGCTGATTTCGCGGATCCGCGAGGTCGGCAAGGCCCGCGAGATTCACGTCCGCGTGGCCTGTCCGCCGATCGTCGCGCCATGTTTCTACGGTATCGACATGTCGACGATCTCGGAGCTGTTCGCGCCGCGATTCATCAGCGCCGGCCGGCCGCTAGAGGAAACGTACGCCAACATGGCCCGCGAGTTGGGAGCCGATTCGCTCCGCTACCTGCCGGTCGAATCGATCGCCAAGGCCGTCGACCGCCCGCCGAGCGAACTTTGTCGCGCATGCCTCACCGGCGAGTATCCGACGCCCCACGGCCAGCGGCTCTATGAGATCGCGTTGGCCAACGCCGCAACCGACTGCGAAAGCCCGTCGAACGGCTGCAAGCCGCTGCGGACATACGAGGCCCACGGTGCTCATATCTGAGACTTGTGTTGAGATCGTGCCACGTGCATCGTACACTTAAGGAAAGGCAAGCAGCTTCCACTGGTTGACAGAAGGGCCCTCGAATGGCTACCGTCGTTCTCGATCGCGAATATGCTGAATCGTTGCGCGAGGAGCGCGCCGCGGCCGGCGCGGACCGCTGGGATGAAGTCTGGGAGGGCACCTACATGATGACGCCGCTGCCAAACATCGAGCACCAGGATATTGCGAGCGGGCTGGTCGCGGCATTGCGGTCAGTATTCAGTCGCGATCAGGCGGTGGTGTTGGCGGGCACCAATGTTAGTGACCGAGAGGCTGGCTGGAAGCAGAACTATCGTTGCCCGGACGTCGCGGTGTATTTGGTTGGCAATCCAGCAAAGAATTGCGGCACGCATTGGTGTGGCGGGGCCGATTTTGCCGTCGAAATTGTCAGCGACGACGATCAGAGCCGCGCGAAGATTCCCTTCTACGCCAAGATCGGAACTCGCGAATTGTTGATTGTCGACCGCGATCCTTGGAGTCTCGAGCTTTTTCGCCTCAGCAATAGTGAGCTGCGGACGATCGGAAAATCCACGCTCGACGACGGACAGATCCTGGCCAGCGAAAGTCTGCCCATCACTTTTTGTCTCGTCCGCGACGAGGACCGGCCCTCGATTCTGGTGACCCATACCGTGGACGGGAAGACGTGGAGCGTCTAGCCGGTCCGGCACCGCGACGGGCGAATCTCGCCACACCACCCGACTTGTGCGTCTCTAGGCGAACGGGTATGTTGCATGTAACCGTGGTTACATGCACGTCAACATCGGCTGGTTGAGCGCCGCTCTGCCGCCTCTTTGGGTTTGGCGCCATGAACTGGCTGCTGATTGTCTACCGGATTCCGCGCGAGCCGACTTCCGCGAGGGTGTACGCTTGGCGCAAGCTCACACAACTTGGCGCGGTCGCCCTGCAAGACGCCGTGTGGATCGTGCCGGCGAGCGATTGCAATCGGGAGCAGTTTCAATGGATCGCCGCGGAAATCAACGAGCTCGGCGGCGAAGTGTCGCTGTTCGATTCCAACTTGTTGATGACGAGCGCGGACCCAACATTGCGTGAGCGCTTCGAGGCTCCAGTCCGCGAGGCGTACGAGGAAATCCTCACATCGCTCAAGCGGCGAAAGCCGGACCTTACCGCACTGTCGAAAAAATACCAGCAGCTAAAGCAGCGAGATTTCTTTCTATGCCCGCTCGGCGAGAAGGTTCGCGCCAAATTGCTCGCGGCACAGGGAGAGTAGCCATGAAATGGGTTACCTGGGAAAACGTTGGCGTCGATCGGATGGGGTGCGCGTGGCTGATTCGCAAACAGATTGATCCGGATGCCCGCTTTTTGTTCGTGCCGCGCGGCAGTCAAGAACTGCCGAAAGGGGCTGAGCCGTTCGACGTCCCGGGCGTGCGGCTCTCACACCACCAAGGGCATTGCTCGTTCCATGCCATTCTCAAGGAGTACAAGCTGACGGATCCCGTGCTGCATCGCATCGCCCGGATCATCGACGAAGCCGACACCGTGCAAGAAGTGCTGCTCGAACCGATCGCGCCGGGGTTGGACGTGATCTGTGAAGGTATCCGCGCGACTTCGCCGGACGATGTCACCGCGCTCGAACGCGGCGCCCTGATTTACGATGCCCTGTACGCCAAGCTGGCCGCCGAGCGGCCATCGTCATAAGCCAAATTTCACGCCATCAACTACCGGAAGGAGGACATAGATGAAGTGGATTACCCGCGAGCGCCCGAAGATCGACCGGGTGGCCTGCCCCTGGCTGATCGCCCGGCATATCGACAAGGAACCGGAGTTCATCTTCGTCTCGCCCGATCGCGTGTTGGCGGAAGCGGAGTCGACCGGCGCGATTCCATTCGACGTGCCGTGCGTCGAACTGACCCACGACGGTCCGCTGTGCAGTTTCGACGCGTTTCTCAAAAAGTACCAACTCACCGATCCATTCCTTGCCGAACTGGCAATCATCGTTCGAGGCGCCGACACCGCCCGGCTTGACTTGTCGCCTCAGTGCGCCGGCCTGTTGGCGGTCTCGCTCGGCCTGTCGCACAACTTTCCGAACGACCACGACGTACTGGCGCACGGTTTCGTAGTTTACGACGCCCTGTATTCGTGGCTCAAGCATGTGCGCGACGAGAAGCACGACTGGAACCCGCAACGACTGCCGTCGTAAGATGCTCACAACGGCAAAACAACTCACAAGTTGAGGAACAGCTCAATGCGTCGATCAAGCGTTTTCATAGCGTGCGCCGTGATATGTGGGGGATGGCTGCAAAACAGTGTGGCCTGCGACCTCGAAGCGGAGAAAATTGCCGAAATCATGGGCGCCAAGTCAACCACGACGCCCGACGGCATCGTGCGAGTGGGCTGGCCAAGGAAAGAAGTTGCCGTGCAGATCGACGGCTTTGCGATGCGCCCGCTCATGGGACTGGGAACGTGGGCTGCGTTTCAACAGAACGGCAAGATGTCGATGGTCATGGGTGACACCGTCTGTTTCGAAGACGAAGTCAATCCAGCGATCGATGCGGCGCTGAAAAGTGGCTTACAAGTCACCGCCCTGCACAATCACTTCTTCTTTGATGAGCCAAAAGTTTACTTCATGCACATCGGCGGCACCGGCTGTCCGAACGAGTTGGCCAAGGGAGTTCGTGCCATGTGGGACGCCGTGAAAGATGTCCGGAAGGCCGAGCCACAGCCGACACAAAAATTCCCCGGTAAATCGCCGCAGTATGGAAAGCTGGCCACCGACCATCTCGCCGAGATTGTCGGCACCAAGGGCACTTTGGAAGATGAAGTGTTCAAGATCACGATTGGCCGGACGGCTGAAATGGGGGAAATGAAATTTGGCGGCAGCATGGGCCTCACCACTTGGGCCGCGTTTGCTGGAACCGACGATGCGGCGATAGTCGACGGGGACTTCGCGATGACCGGCGACGAGGTGCAGCCGGTGCTCAAAGCGCTAAGGGCCGCCAACATCAATATCGTGGCTCTGCACAATCACATGATCGGGGAGTCACCGGCCATCTACTTCACGCACTTCTGGGGCAAAGGAAAGGCGGAAGACTTGGCCCAAGGGATTCAAGATGCGCTCAAAGCCCAAGCCAACGTTCCGAACACGGAAAAGGAGGCGGCCATGAAACAGTGATCCATCGAGCAAACCAAAATGAGCGTTGCGCGCGTGAACTGTGTGGATCCGTGTCACTTTGCGAAAGGAACGTTTGCCATGAGATTCCTAATCATCTCTGTTCGAGTATGTGTGGCGACCGCCGCCATTGGTGCGTGGTCACTGTCATCTGCCGCGCAGGACGCGGAGAACACTCGCGAGTTTTCCTTCGATGCCGATGTAACGGGCGAGGTCCCCAAGGGCTTCTCGGAAGCCCTGACCGCTGGCGGCGGGCCCGTCCAATGGCGAGTCGTCGAGGCAATTGATGCGCCGTCAGGTAATCAGGCCATCGCTCAGCTCAGCGAGGACCGCACGAACGGGCGGTATCCGCTGCTGGTGCTTGACGACTTCTCGGCCAAAGACGTGGACATGTCGGTTCGGTTCAAGCCGGTTTCAGGTCGAGTCGATCAAGCGGCCGGAATTGTCTGGCGCTGGCGGGACAAGGATAACTACTTCATCTCCCGGGCAAACGCACTGGAAGACAACGTGGTGGCCTACAAGACCGTCGACGGTGTGCGATCGAGCATCGGCGTCAAGGGCGATGCCCAGTCGTACGGCGTGAAAGTCAGCGTGCCGCCGGGCAAATGGAGCACGCTTCGCGTCCGCATGGTGGGCAAGACGGCCGAAGTGTTCCTGAACGACGAAAAGGTGTTGGAAGTCGAAAACGACACGTTTGCGGGAGCCGGCAAGGTCGGTCTGTGGACCAAAGCGGACAGTGTCACCTATTTCGACGACCTTCAGGTGACATCGCTCGACGAAACTCCCCCAGCGCGGTAAGCGGCGACGGACAAAAAACAGGAGATTGCGATGCGACCAAATTCCGTTGGTATCGTGACGACAGTGGTACTGCTGTTGTTTGCACACGCCGGCTGCAATCGGCATCGTGACGACGCAGCCGCCGTGGACAGTGGCGAAGTCGTCGTCTACACCTCGGTGGATGATGTCTTCGCTCGGCCAATTTGCGAGCAGTTCGAACGCGACACGGGGATCAAGGTTCAGCTAGTGCCCGACACGGAGGAGACCAAGAGCACCGGCCTATTGAACCGTCTGATCGCCGAAAAAGATCGCCCCGTTTGCGATGTCTTCTGGAGCGGCGATCCGATCCGCGCCGCCATCCTGAAGTCGAAAGGCGTCTCTGCGCCGTACGCATCGCCCCAAGCCGCGGAGTTGCCGAAGCTGTATTCCGATCCGGAGGGTCATTGGACAGGCTTCTCGTGCCGCGCCCGCGTGATTATTTACAACCGCGATCTCGTGCCTGCGGGGCAGGAACCGAATTTGGTGCTCGACCTGGTGGATGCGCGCTTCAAAGATAAGGCGTGCCTGGCCAACCCGCTGTTTGGTACCACGTCGATGCATGCCGCCGCGTTGTTTGAAAAATTGGGCGAGGTCGAGGCCCGCAAGTTCTTCGACGACTTCGCAGCCAACGGAGGCACGATTCTTTCGGCCAACGGGGAAGTCCGCCGCCGAGTCGCCAACGGGGAATTCGCCGTCGGTCTCGCCGACACCGACGACTACAACGTGGCCCGCCAGGAAGGCAAACCCGTGGATGTCGTTTACCCAGACGCCAACGGGATGGGGACCGTGATCGTACCCAATTGTATCGTGCTCATCGCGGGTTCGCCGAACGCGGAAAACGGTAAGCGATTCATCGACTACTTGCTGACGCCGGCGGTGGAACAGGCCCTTGCCGAAAGCGAAGCCGCGCAGATGCCCGTCCGCAACGGCGTTCCTGTGCCGGAGCATGTCGTCTCGCTCGATCAACTCAAGCCGATGGAGATTGACTACGGAACACTCGGCAGCCGTCTCGAAGGGTTAACCAAGGGCTTCCTCAAGGAATGGGTGGACAGGAACAGCCGATGATTTCTTGCCTGTGGTTGGAACGTCCGGCAGCATGGCGGCCCGCCGCGCTGATGCTGCTCCTCGGGCTGGTCACGCTGCCCGCATGGCCGCTCGCATGGCAGGCGGTCGCCGGCAGCGACACGATCGAATTGGGCAGTGCGTTTTGGTCCGCGATGCGAAACAGCTTGGAGATTGCCCTCAGCGTGGCGGCGATTGCACTGGCGATCGGCCTGCCAGCAGGACTGGTAGCCGCGCTATACGAGTTTCCCGGACGACGGCTGTTGCTCACCGCCGTGACAATCCCCTTGTTGGCCCCGTCGTTTCTGTGGGCCATCGGCTGGTCGGCGCTCGCTGGGCAGCTTGGCCCGCTGGCCACCGCCTGGACGAACGGACCGTGGGGATGCTGCCTCGTTTTTCTGGCCAGCGCCGTTCCGCTCGTACTTTGGATCACCTTCGCGGCGACGACCTCGCTGACCGGCACACAGGTCGAAGCGGCAAGGATGGCTGGCGGTGAGCGAAACGTCGTTCGCTACACCGGCCGATACGTTGCGGTGACTGCTATACTCGCGTCGGTCCTGGCTGGAATTCTCACCGTGTCGGACCCTGGTCCAGGCCAAATTCTGGGCCGACGCACCGCGGCCGCTGAGGTGCTCACGAGTTTCTCATCGTTGCATGATTACGGACTGGCGGCTTGGCAGTGTCTTGCCTTGACGCTGGCAGTTCTGGTCGTAGTCGCGCCGCTCGCGATCCTCGCCACCGGGCGGCTGTCGTCACAGATTCTCGCTCGGCAAGTGAGTCCCTTGCGACGACACTCCGCCGGTCGCCGTGCACCCACGATCAGCGCGGCATTCATCGCGATTGTCTTTTTGCTGTCCGTTGCGCCCTTGGCCGGATTGCTGTTGCCCTTGCGTGATGGAGTGGATCTCTCGCGCGCTTGGCGGGAGGTCGTGCGTACGGGTCCCAATACGCTGATGTACGCGGTGGGTGCCGGCGTGATCGCTGCGGGGCTGGGGTTTCTTGCGGCGCTCGGCGTCGGCCGCGGTCCGCGTTTGCGGGCGGTCGTCCTGGGCGCATGCCTGGTGCTGTTTGCTCTGCCCCCATCTCTGGGTGCATTGGGCGTGGTGCAAACGGCGACTTCTGCTCCAGCGTGGCTCGACTGGCTCACGCGCAGCCGCCTGACGGTCTGCGTTGAGCTGGGGCTGCGTTTCTTTTCCATCGCAGCAATCATCGCGCTGCGAAGTTGGGGCAGCCTGTCGGCCACGTGGACGCAGGCAGCCGCGTTGCATGGCGTCTCGACGACGAAGTACCTCGCACGGGTCGTCGTGCCGCACATGTTTCCCGCGCTGGCGGCCGCGATCCTCTTGATCGGTCTGTTGGCTACCGCCGACGTGGGTTCCGTGTTGTTGCTACATCCACCCGGACAAGGTTCGCTACCTCTCGCGATCTTTACCGTCATGGCCAACGCACCGGAGTCGCTGGTGGCTTCGCTCTGTTTGGTTTACGTCGTGCTGGCGTTTGCGATCGTTTCCGTGGTCTGGTGGAAAACCGGGAGCGATCAGTTATGAGCGATCATGCACTGGAGTTCATCGACGTTTCGAAAAGCTACGCCAAGTCGTTGGCATTGGATCGCGTATCCGTGCAATTTGGAACCGGGGCACATACTGCGATTCTCGGCCCATCCGGCAGCGGCAAATCGACCCTACTGCGGTTGCTGGCTGGACTCGACACACCGACTGCCGGCTCAATTCTGCTCGATTGCCAAACAATTTCCACGGCCGGACGAATACTGCGTCCGCCTCACCAGCGCGGCGTCGCCATGGTGTTCCAGGACTTGGCTCTCTGGCCGAATCTGACCGCTCGAGAAAACATCCGTCTGGGACTGGCGGGACTGCGACTGAGCCGCGACGAGTCATTTGGCCGCATTCAGGATGCGCTCAACCTGTGCGGGATCACCGACTTGGCAGATCGTCGGCCCAGCCAACTTTCGGGTGGTCAGCAGCAACGAACCGCCCTGGCCCGCGCGGTCGCCGTCCGCCCTCGATTCCTCCTGCTCGACGAGCCGTTTTCCGGCATCGACGTCGTGACGAAGTCTCGCATCCTGTACGCAATCGCCCGCCTCGCACAGGAGCGTCAATTTCAGGTCATCCTCGTAAGCCATGACCCGTGGGAAGCGGCACAGCTTTGCGGCTACGCGGTGGTCCTGGAGCAAGGTCGAATTCAGCAATCCGGTTCGTTGAAGACGGTTTTTGACGAACCGGCATGCGAGTTCGTGCGGGCCATTCGCGATCTGAGCGCAGCAAATTCATTAGGCGGTTGGACGAGTAAGTGACTCGCTTTCCGTTCGAGATGAAATAGGAAAAAGGGACTCGTAAGGTATGGCCAGCGAAATGGATCAAGGAAACTCGCATTCGGCGGCAGCGAATTCACATCCCGTCACTTTCCGCGAAGCGTTCTGGGTCTGGTGCCGGGTGGCCGTGCTCAGCTTCGGCGGGCCGGCGGGGCAGATCGCGGTGATGCACCGCATCTTGGTCGAAGAGAAGCGCTGGGTCAGCGAGAATCGCTTTCTGCACGCGCTCAATTATTGCATGCTGTTGCCAGGGCCCGAGGCGCAGCAGCTCGCCACCTACATCGGTTGGCTCCTGCACCGCACGGCCGGCGGGCTGATGGCCGGGTTGCTGTTCGTGCTGCCCGGATTCGTCAGCATCATGTTGCTGAGCATCCTCTATGCGAGCTACCGAGATCTGACGGTGGTCGAGGGCATATTCTATGGCCTCAAGCCGGCGGTCGTCGCGGTGGTGGTCGAAGCGGTGCTGCGGATCGGCAAGCGGTCACTCAAGAACCGCGTGATGGTGCTGATCGCCGCGGTGGCGTTCGTGGCGATTTTCTTTTTCCAGGTGCCGTTTCCGCTGATCATCGTCGCGGCGGGCGCGATCGGCTACATCGGCGGCAAGCTCTGGCCGGAGACATTTGTCGTCATCAAGGAGCGGGTGGCGAAGGATGGCGAAGCCGTCGAGCAGCATGTGATTTCCGATGAGATGGCGGCGGCGGTCCGGCCGTCGCTCGGCCACGCACTGCGGACGCTGGCGATCTGGCTTACGGTCTGGCTCGCTCCGATTGCTGCGCTGTGGACTTTCACCGGGCGCGAAAGCGTCTACACCCAGGAAGCGCTGTTCTTCAGCAAGACGGCGATGGTCACCTTCGGCGGGGCATATTCGGTGCTCGCCTACATCGGGCAAGAGTGCGTCGACACCTACCACTGGCTCGAGCCCGGCGAAATGCTCGACGGACTCGGCATGGCCGAAACCACACCGGGGCCGCTGATCCAAGTGGTGCAGTTCGTCGGCTTTCTCGGGGCCTACCGCGACCCAGCACCGCTCTCGCCGCTGTGGGCGGGCATCGCGGGCTCGGTGATTACCACCTGGGTCACCTACGCGCCATGTTTTCTATGGATTTTTCTTGGTGCGCCGTACATCGAATATCTCCGCGGCCGCGAGGCGCTCAACGCCGCACTCTCGACGATCACGGCGGCGGTGGTGGGAGTGGTGCTCAACCTTTCGATTTGGTTCGCACTGCACACGATGTTCGGGACGGTCACGGAAGATCGCATCGGCCCGCTGCGGCTGTTGGTGCCCGATTGGTCGACGGTCGACCTGGCCGCGGTCTTGATTGCCGCGGCCGCCATGGTGGCGATGTTCCGCTTCCACGTCGGAATGATTACGACGCTGGCCGCCAGCGCCGCGGCCGGCCTGGTCTGGCACCTGGCGTTGAACTCTTAGAAAGTTTTTCGGGGTCGAGGGCCAAGCAGAAGTTCGCAGCCCGTGCCGCACCGGCTTTCTCTCCCCAACTAAGCTACTATCTTAATAGAACCTCTCTGCAATTTTCCCAGCCGCGGCGGCTTCCACGAGTGATACGTTGCACTACATCACCGACGAGCATGGCCAGCGAACGGCAGTCGTGATGCTTATCGTTCAGTACGAAAAACTGATCGAAGATTTGGACGACTTGGCTGCAATTGCGGAGCGTCGGGAAGAGCCCACTGTATCTCATGACCAGTTTGTGGCCGAATTGAAGCGAGATGGCATCCTTTAAGCTTCAATGGCGCGCGTCGACGAAGAAAGACTTGCGCAAACTCCCGCGGCAGGAGATCCCTCGCATCATCGCCTCGGCCGAAGCACTTGCCGTCAAGTGTAGCGAACACCTTGATACTGCGGCTCGAAGAACGCGGGGAGCAAAGAATCGGCCTGCAGCAGGCCCTGACGGGTCAGCTCGATTCGGTCGCCGCTCGGGTCAATCGTCGCGAGTCCTTCCGATTCGTAGCCGGACCAGGCATCGCGCCAGTGGTCGACGACGTCGACGCCAAACTTCGTGCGGAAGTAGTCCGCGTTGAGATAGCCCTTCTTGAGCTGCAGAATCATCTCGCGCACGAGTCGCTGGTGGGGGGTGATCTCGAGCGCGCGATTGAGCGGCAGCTCGCCCGCTTCGAGCGTGCCGCAATACTGCTCCCATTCCGGATGATTCTGATAGTGAACGCCGGAAATGTGTCCGAAGCTGGCGATGCCGGTCGCCAACAGGTCGCTGCCGCGCCAGAGATTGTCGCGGTAGCTGAAGTTCACGCGTTCGGGATGCTTGACCATCGTGTAGGCGCTGGAGACCGAGTAGCCGGCCGTGGCGAGCTCGTCGAAGGCGTAGTCGACCCAACCGCGCTTGGTCGGCCAGTCGGCGACGGGTGTCTCGATGGCGCCGCCCAAAATGTCCTTTGAGTAAACCGTGTTGAATGGCAGCTCCATCTGGTAGATCGTGACGCTATCGGGCTCGAGCTCAATCGCGCGGCGGACCGTTTCGCGCCATTTGTCGGTGGTGTCGCCGACCATGCCGGCGATCAGATCGATGTTCGTGTTGGCGAAACCGGCCGCGGTGATCCAAGGCCAGGCGCGGTAGATTTCCGGCGACTCGTGGGCCCGGCCGTTCTCGCGGAGGATGTCATCATCAAAATGTTCGACGCCGAGGCTCAACCGCGTGACGCCGATCTCGCGGAGCGTTTTCACTTTGGCTTCGGAGAGCGTGCCGGGCTCACACTCGAACGTGACTTCCTCGGCCGCGTCCCAAGAGACGTTCGCCCGCAGGCGATCGACAAGCCGTTCGAGTTGCCGTGAACTCAAAAACGAGGGCGTACCGCCACCGAAGTACACAAACCGAAATGGCCGCCCGCCCATCACCGGCAGCTTGCTCACGAGCTCGATCTCGCGCGCGAGCGCCGCCAAGTAGCGTTCCACCTCACCGGAGTTTTTCTCGGTGAACACCTTGAAGTAGCAAAACTTGCACCGCTTGCGGCAAAACGGAATGTGCAAGTAGAGCCCCAGCGGCACGTCGGCCGGCGGCGCGTTCATCGCTGCGCGAACCGCATCGAGCCGGTCCGTCGACCAGGCCGAAAACGGCGGGTAGTTGCTAATGAAGTAACTACCAACTTCAGTTTTAGTGGAGCTAGTCGACATCAATCAAAAACCAATTTAACCACGGAGGCACGGAGAAAGGCAATGAGAACCATTTGTCGGGCCCTAATTTTTCTCCGTGTTCTTCTCTGTGCTCTCCGTGTCCTCCGTGGTTAATCCTTCCTTCTTTTTTGTCGGACCGAAGCAATACAGCGTGCCGTCGCCGTTGCCGATGATGATCTTGCCGTCGATGACGACGGGCGAGGCCGTGAAGCTGCCGCCCGCGTCGAATTGCCAGTTGATCGCGCCGGTGGCCGCGTCGAGCACGTACAGTATGCCGCGTTCCGTCGCTGCGACCACTTGATTGCCGGCGATCACCGGCGAGCTGTCAACGCGGCTGCGGGTCGGCACTTTCCATTCTACCGCACCCGTCGTCGTGTTGAGGGCGTAGATCGCTTTGCCTTGGGCACCGTAGACGATGAGTTTATCGGTCACTGCGGCAGCAGAGCGAATTGGCTGACCGCGTTCGGGGTCGCGGAAGGTCCACAGGACTTTCGGCGCTGCACCGCCTGGAGGCAATTCAATGGCGTAGAACGAGCCCCCTTCGGTGCCGAAATAGACGCGGTCCTTGTGGAAGGCGGCGGTGGCCCCGGTCGGTGCATCGATCGCGATCTTGTTGGTTTCCTTGCCGGTGGCGGCGTCGATCAAGTGCAATTGGCTGTCGCAACCCGCCAGCAGAATCTGGCCGGCCGCGATCGTGGGTGTGCAGCGGAGCGGGGCCTCAATTTTGAAGTCCCAACGCTTCTCGCCGGTCGCCTTGTCGAAGCAAGTCAGCGAACCGGCTTCGCAGGTGACGAACACGTCATCGTCGCGGACCGTCGGACCGGCGTAAATCTCGCCTTCGATTTCGGTGTGCCAAATCTCATGTCCATCTTCGACCGAAAGTGCGCTCACCATCCCGTTGGCGTCGCCGACGTAGAGTGTCCCATCTTCCCAGGCCGCACCCGCAAGAAATGCTGTGTCGGGGAACTGTTGCTTCCAAATGCCACGGCCGTCATCGAGCAGCACGGAATGAAACGTGCCGTAATTGTCGCCGATGTAAATGATTTTGTTGTCGATGATCGCGGTCGCTTCAAAGCCGGCATCGCCGCCTGCCTGATACGTCCAGAGTAAGTCGAGCTTCTTCGAGATCGGACTTTCGGCGACACCCGAACCCGCTGTGTCGCGGCGGACGAAGTGCCAGTCGTCGGCGAGTAGGGACGTCGAGACCGCGATTGTCGCCGCGAGGACAACAAGCGGCAAGCAGCGTCTCAGGTAATTTTCACCAGGCCGCTTCATAGAGTTTTTCGAAGTCGCTCGAGGTCATCGGAACGGGGTTGAAAGTGCCAGTCCACTGTTCGGCCGCAGCCGCGGCCAACAACGGCAGCTCTTTCGATGGTACGCCGCACTGGCTGAGCGTGCCAGCCAGCCCCGCTTGCCGGGCCAATTGGGTGACAAACGTAGCCAGCGCGTCCGCCGGATTGTCGCTGCCCGAGAGTCCCGCGATTTCAGGGCTGCCGACGATGAGCTCGCCGTACCATTTGCCAACGACGCGGCCATTGTGACGGATCACGTGCGGCAACATGAGCGCGACCGCTTCGCCGTGGACAATGCGGTACTTCGCGGTAAGCGGGTTCGCCAGCGCGTGGGCCGCACCGAGCATCGAGGTCTCGATGGCCAGCCCGGCGAGCGCGGCGCCGAGTTGCATCTCGGCTCTGGCTTCCAGATTCATCGGCTCTGCGAGCACGCGGCCAAAGTTGGCCGCCAGATGCCGCCAGGCCTCGCGGCTGAACACGAGCGAGATCGAATTGCGACGGTTCGTAACGAAGGTCTCGAGCGCGTGCGAAATGGCGTCGATGCCGGTCAGCGCCGTCACGCGGGGCGGCTGCGTGAGCGTAAGCTCAGGATCGAGAATTGCCGCGCGAAACGCGGCCCGCTTGTCGCCGCACGCCATTTTAATGTTCGTCTCGGCGTCGGCGATGAGCGCATACGACTGCGTTTCGCTGCCGGTGCCGGCGGTGGTGGGCACCGCAATCATCGGCAAGAGCGGGCCGGTCGCTTTGCCCTGGCCCCAGTAGTCGTTCATCCGCCCGCCGCAGGAGTACACGAAATTGATCCCCTTCGCGCAGTCCATCGAGCTGCCGCCGCCGAGACCGATGATCGAATCGGGTCGGAACTCTTTGGCGACGGCGAGTCCCGCGTCGACGTGCTTCGTCGACGGATTCTCGGCCACGCCATCAAACAGCGCTACGCTTAGTCCGGACTGTTCAAGCGACGCGATGCCAAGTGGAGTGTGCCCGGCCGCGACGATGCCGGGATCGCTCACCACCAGCGCCCGCTTGACTCCCAGCGTCGCCGCAACCGCACCGAGCTCCGACAATTTGCCTCGACCAAAGACGATCCGCGTCGGCAGTTGAAAATCGAACGGCTGCATTGTGGCAGGAGCCCAGAGGCGAGGGTCAAGCGAGGGAGGCGACTTGCAGGGCCCGATTGCGGTAGAGGAACTCGAACAGATTGCCTTCGTGCGGTTGGAGCCAATTGAGTTTGGTGGTGGGGATCGGGCCGAGGTTGAGCCGGTCGATGTGCGTGGCGTCGGCGGCCGCCTGGCGGAATGACTCGTCGTTCGAAATCACCGTGCCGACGAGCGTGGGACCAATCTGGTGGAGCATGTCGGCCTGCGAACATTGGACGACCGACGTGAAGGGGAACATGAACTCGGTCCGCGCGATGGCCGGCTCAGGCGATTGGCAATGCACGATCGTCGGCCGCAAGTAGCTGGCCCGACCCTGCTCGACCAGACGGGGTCCGTACTTATCGGTGACGTGCGTCACTCCCGCAGCCTGCAGATCATTTTCCACTTGTTTCCACACGGCAGCCCCCATGCCGGGCACTGTGAACGCGGCCAGGCCGGCTTTGGGATCGGTCGGCGCGAGCGCTTCGACCGGCCCCAGCCGTTCGGCGAGCGCTTCGGCGATTTCGTGCGTGTGGCGCGAGGCCCAGATGCCGGAGCAATTGATGCAGCCGCGGCCGCTGTTGATGAAGATGCTCTCGGCCATCAGGTCGAGATAATCTTCCCAGTGATCGACGATGTCGTCGCCCAACAGAATCTTTGAAAAGCCCGGACCGTGGGCCTGCACCTTCGGGTTGCCGCGGTAGCGCTCGACGGTGGCGGTGCCGCCGAAGATCATTGCGCGTTCGCAGGCTTCGAGTACGGCCGCGCCGGCATCCGCTTCGCCGGGATACAGCGAGAATGCCGCCCGCGGCACACCCGCTTCCGTAAACGCCGCGAAGATGCGGTAAGGCGTCCACGGCTCCTGCGGTCCCGGCTTCAATACGAGCCCCAATTGAAACGGAATCGCCGGCAACCACAACGTATGCACCCCGGGCGAATTCGACGGCAGCACCGCCGAGAGCACTGGCGACTGAGCCTGATAGCTGACGGTCACGCCGCGCCCTTCCTCGCCGTAGCCGCGGCTCAAAATATCGAGATCCAAGCCGCGCGTCAGACAATCGAGAATCTTCTCCATGTTCTTGAGCACGAAGGAATTCTTGGCCATGTTGGCCCGGCACATGTGCTCGGGCAGGCCGGTGCTCGCCGACTGCTGGTGCACGAAATCGTCGGGCGATTGCGTGCCGTCGCCCATCGGCAGCGTACCGTTCTCGTAGAGATCAGCCGCCTTGCCGAGCAGTGCGATCAGCTCACGGCAGGGAATTTGGCGGAGTGCGTCGCGGGCCTGTTGCGCCTCGCGCATGTCGCGCTTGATGATGCCGCCGCCGGCCTGACAGACCTTGGCGATCGGCTCGCCGGTGGCAAAATGCGTGACCTCGGCGACTTCCAGCGAATCGTAAGGTTGGCCCCAGCGGATGATGGGTAGCTTCAGCATGTCAATTTCTCAATACACTCCAACGGTCGTTGCCTCGGCCAGGCGGCGGAAGGGCCGCGTGCCGCTGATGCCGTCCCAGGGATATTGTTCACATGGCAGCTCGCGCTCGCCTTCATCGCGCTCGAGGAAGCCCGGCATGAAGAACTCTTTGGTGAGCGTCGTGAGTTTTGCCCGGCCGGTTTCGCCATAGCCGACTACATTGTCCATGTTGTCGAAGTCGACGACCTCGACCACAGCTCGCGGCTGCGGCGCGTAGTAGCTAATTTTGTAGCCCTCGGCCGCGGTAACGGGCTTCGAGCAGGCGAGGCCCATGAGAGTGTTGCCGTAGGTCGGCGTCATGTAGATGCCGCTTTTCTCGGGCGGGCCGCCGAACAGCTCCTCGATGCAGAACCTCGTCCACTGCGGCGTGAATTCGGTGCCGCCGGAAAAAATGCCCGTGATGCCCGTTTTGGCGAGGCTGCTGCCGCGCTCCTCGAGCGCCAGGCAAAGCGATTCGATCAACTTCGGCGTGCCGAACATGCACTTGATGTCGTGCCCGGCCGAAAGAATCGTGAGGGCCTGATCGACGCAGTGCTTCTTGTACGCCTCCAGGTGCTCCATCCACCCCTTCTTGATGAGCTTGATGACCCACCGCGGGTCGAGATCGATGCAGAAAGAGATGCCGCCGCGGTGCTGGGCCAAGTGCTCCACCGCCAACCGCAGCCGCCGCGGTCCGCTGGGGCCGAGCATCAGCCAGTTCGAGCCCCGCGGAAAATATTGCTCCGGCAGCGTGTCGCTAAACAGCGAATAGTCGGTCCGAAAATCATCGACCGCGATGCGACTCTTCGGCACACCGGTGGTGCCGCCGGTCTC
>JANNTD010000432.1:0-1493 GCA_031403315.1 Planctomycetota bacterium | reverse complement strand
GTGCAGGCCGCGCGTGAATTGATGCTAAACACAGGTTATGACGAGCTGTCACTCCTCTCCTTGAGTACCACCGACCACAGCCAGATCGTCACGATGGTGAATCAGCTGACCTCGACCTTCGACGACCTGAAAGTCGGCATCCCCAGCACGCGAGTCGACAGCTTCTCTGTCGAAGTCGCCAATGCCGTTGCGAAGGGCAAGAAGCACACGCTCACGCTCGCCCCGGAAGCGGGCAGTCAACGGTTGCGCAACGCCATAAACAAACTGGTGAGCGAAGAAGATCTCCTCGGTGCGGCCGAGAACGCGTTTCAACGCGGATGGACCGGCATCAAGATGTACTACATGGTTGGCCTGCCGACCGAAACCATGGACGACGTTGCCGGCATCGTGGAGATGGGCCGGAAGGTGAAGGCCATCGGACGGAAGCACACGGGCGGCCGTGCGCGAGTTCGCGTGAGCACGAGCAACCTGGTCCCGAAGGCCCACACGCCGTTTCAATGGGCGCGTCAGGACACGGCCGAAGAACTCCATCCCAAGCACTTTCTCCTCAAAGATGGTTGCCGATCCTCAGGGCTCGAATTCAGCTGGAACGACCCGCGTGACAGTTTCATCGAGTGCGTCTTGAGCCGCGGCGACCGCAAGGTTGGTAATGCCATTTACGAAGCCTGGCGCAACGGTGCGAAGTTCGACGCGTGGACCGAACACTTCAAGTCGCAAACGTGGCGCGACGCTTTCGCCACGACTGGCATCGACGCCGAGTGGTTCGCCCATCGCGAATGGGACACTCGCGAACCGTTGCCCTGGGACCACATCGATTGCGGTGTGACCAAGAGCTACCTCCGAGGCCAATGGCGTGACGTCCACAGCGTGAAAACAGTCGCCGATTGTCACCATGGCGCGTGTAACGTCTGCGGCATGCAGAACTTCGATGCGCTCAACGACACCAACGGCGTCGGTGACTGCGTCGTGAAGCTCGGCAAGCTCGTGGAACTGCGGCGCGGTACAAAGACATATGCCGGCGAGGCGCTCGAACTGGTCTAGCAACCTCGAACAGCCCCGGGCGTGCGATCCAAACGAAGAACGGGCATCCCTCGCGGGATGCCCGTTCTTAATTGGTGTTGAGGTGGCTTTGCCTTACTCGGGGTCGCCGCCGATGGTGAAGTCATCGTCGTCCGCCACGGGAAGGGCGCCGATCTCTTCGTCGTCGTCGTCCAGGACGCCAACCGCCCCGGGCCGCTTGTAGGCGGTCGCTTCTCGCTCCGCAAGGATGCGTTCGAGATCCTCTTCCTCTTCGAGAAGGAGTGACTCTGGCACATCGAGTTCGGCGTAATGGTCACGCTTGGCAACCACGATTTCGCTCCGAGCCGGGATGAGCTTGCCAATAATGACGTTCTCTTTGAGGCCGAGGAGCTTGTCCGTGGAGCCGTCGATAGCCGCATTCGTGAGCACACGAGTCGTCTCCTGGAAGGAGGCGGCCGCGAGCCATGAATCTG
>JANNTD010000431.1:0-7735 GCA_031403315.1 Planctomycetota bacterium | reverse complement strand
CGGGCCGGCGCTCAAGCCGATCGACCAGGCTGCGTTGCAGTCCATGGTGACGACAGCCGCAAAGGACCTGCTCGTCCCTGGCGCCGTGGTTCTGCTGCGTACTCCCCAGAGAGATTTCGCGGTTAATTTCGGCACGACATGTCTGGGCAAGACCACTCCGCCTGGCGCCAACACCCACTTCCGGATCGCTTCGAATACCAAGACCATGACGGCCGCGGTCGTTATGCAATTGGCTCAGGAAGGCAAGCTCAGTCTCGGCGACCCGGTGTCGAAGTATGTTTCGGGCGTGCCGAACGGCGAGGGCATCACCATCGCCGAGCTGCTGGAGATGCGGAGCGGTCTCTACAACTACACGGACGCCCCGGAACTCTCGGCGCAGATTGACAGCGACCCGACCAAGGTTTGGACCCCGAACGAATTGCTGGCCATTGCGTTTAAGCGCCCGGCCAACGCGCCGCCCGGCACGGCGTTCGAGTACAACAATACGAACTACGCGCTCTTGGGGCTGGTCGTCGAGAAAGTTGACGGCAGGCCGCTGGCCAGGGCGATGCAGGATCGGTTGTTCGGGCCGCTGGGCATGACGAGCACGATGCTGCCCGCCGCCACCTCGAACGCGCTCCCCGAACCGTACTCGCACGGGTATTTGTACGGCAGTTCGTCCGTGGCCTTGGTGGGCACACCGCCCTATTCGCCCGCCGTCCAAGCTGCGGCCAGGGCCGGGACGCTGCTACCCAACGACTACACGGACCTGAACCATTCAATTGCCGCCGCGGCCGGGGGTGTCGTTTCGACCGCCAGCGATCTCGCCACTTGGATTCGGGCGCTCGTGACCGGCCGAGTGCTTGACGCCGAGTATCAGCGGCGCTGGCTCGAGAGCGTGCAGCTCGAGGACCCGAACAAGCCAGAAGGACAGCGGTACGGGTACGGCATCGCCCAACTCCATTGGGGACCGAACGCGTACTATTTTCACGGTGGTGAGACGCCCGGCTACAATTCGTTCATCGGCTACGATCCCACCAACCAGGTGACGCTGGTGGTGTGGACTAATCTGACGGTCTCGCTCGATGAATTGCCGACCGCCAACGCGCTGATGCTGAACGTGCTCGATCAGATTTACGTGGAGTCGCCGATACCACCTTCCCCAACGCCGACCGCCACACCTTAATCCTGGCGGCGACTGGCTTGTGTCTCCGGCGAGGCCGGGCCGCAGAGAGAGTGCCGGCAACTCATTAACGCGTGATATTGGCCAACAACCGACCGTTTTCCGAAATTGCTGGTTAATACCAGCGCCAAAGTGTCGGTCGGATCTTTTTGACACGCGCTGCCATTCTATTGGGACGTGTAGTCGTCGGCGGCCGTCACGGCCGGGTTGCGGGATTAGTTCGAGTGATACCGAAGCGACTTTTTCTTTGCCGAAGGCACGGCTTGATCACACATGCTTCGGCGATTTATGGCGGCCAAACGTCGCACAATTGGGAAAAAACGTGGCAAGTGGCTACAATGGCGAAGACGCGGGCGATGCGGCCGAGTGTGTCGAGTTTCAAAATCATGTGCAGCTTGATGGGCGCGATGTGCGATGAGGATCGGTATATCCCCAATACGAAATCTTGGACTACTCGTCGCGTGGATGATGATTGAAGTCGTTGCCGCGGCGGGGGCGACGGAGATCGGCTATCGGCGCGACATTTTGCCAATCCTTTCCGACCGCTGCTTCAAGTGCCATGGCCCTGACTCGGCCAGTCGACAGGCAGGCTTGCGACTCGATCGACCCGACGCGGCCGTGGCAGAGTTGGAGTCGGGCGAGACGGCGATCGTGCCGGGAAATCCGGATGAGAGCGCGTTAGTGGTGCGGATCTTTTCCGACGACCCGGACATCACGATGCCGCCGGCGGACAGCGGCAAAACTCTGTCGGCGGCCGACAAGGATTTGCTGCGGCGATGGATTGCTGCGGGCGCCGAATATCAGCCTCATTGGGCGTTCGTGGCGCCGGTGCGCCCGAAGGTTCCGGAGGTCAGCCACGCGGACCTCGTCAATAATCCAATCGATGCGTTCGTGTTGGCTCGGTTGGAGTCGAAAGGCATGGCGGCGTCGCCTCGGGCGAGCAAGGAACGGCTTATTCGGCGGCTGTATTTTGATCTCGTCGGCATTCCGCCGACGATCGCGGAGATCGATGCATTCCTGGCGGATGATTTGCCCGACGCATATCAGCGAGTGGTCGATCGGCTCATCGACTCGCCGCAATATGGCGAGCGGATGGCGGTCGACTGGCTGGATGGCGCGCGCTACGCCGATTCAAACGGTTACCAGAACGACTTCGCCCGCAGCATGTGGCCATGGCGCGACTGGGTGATCAAGGCGTTTCAAAAGCACATGCCATACGACGAATTCGTGACCGAGCAATTGGCCGGCGACTTGCTGAAGGATGCTGCGCTGTCGCAGCGCATCGCGACCGGCTTCAACCGCAACCATCGAACGGTAACGGAGGGTGGTTCGATTGAGGAAGAATGGTTTGTCGAGAACGTGGTGGATCGCGTCGAGACCATGGGGACCGTGATGATGGGTCTGACGATTGGTTGCGCGCGGTGCCACGATCACAAATTCGATCCGATTTCGCAGCGGGAGTTTTACCAACTGTTCGGCTTCTTCAATAGCATCAACGAAAAAGGCGTATATATGGAAGTGCGCGGGAATGTGCCGCCGTTGGTGAAAGTGACGACGCCGGAGCAAGCGAAGAAGCTGGCGGATTTTGACGCGAAGATTGCCGAATTCGCCAAGCGGCTTGATGGCCGAATGGCCGAGATTGGGCCGCAGCGGCATGCTTTCGTCGATGCAATTGACGAGCAAATTGATTCTGGTGGGCCCGAAGCGACCGCCAGCGTCGAATTGCGCGGTGACGCGATAGCAGCGCGCGTCGCGGCGACGGACGCCGAATTTGCGCCGGACGCAGACTCGGTTCTGCCGCAGCTGCGGCCCGATCTTTTCGGCAATGTTGCAGTCTTTTACGGGCCACAGCATCTGATCTACGAGGGCCTGAAAACGCCTGCGGGCGATCAGCCGTTCAGTTGGTCGTATTGGATCAATCCGGCTTTCGAAGGGGTGATTATTTCAAAGACGGACAGCGAAGCATCGTTACGAGGTGCCGACATGTACTTGTACAACGACGGCAAAGTTGGAATGCAGATTATCAGCCATTGGCCGGATAACGCGCTGAAAGTCTGGACGAACCAGTCCGTGCCGTTCAACGAGTGGTCGCATGTCGTGGCGACTTACGATGGTTCGAAGAAAGCGGCCGGCGTCGCGTTTTACATCAATGGCAAGCAGCAGGAGGCAACCACGGAGATTGACCAGCTCAGCGGCTCATTTGCGAATGACGAACCGCTTCGGATTGGCCAGCGTGCCACCACGGACACGGGGCTTCACTCCGCGCTGTTCGACGTGCGACTGTTTAATCAAGCGCTCGACGCCGACGACGTGAAAGCAGTGCGGCGGGGATCTGTCGCGCGCGGGTTGAAGGGGGCGAAGCTAGACCAAATGGAAGAATCGCTCCGCCGGCAGTTTGACGATTTGTTATTGGAATTCGGTACGGACCCAATCGTGGTGGCGGCAGGGGAAGCCAAACTCCCTCTCGACAAGGTACAGGCCGAACGGTCGGCTTACGACGGGCCGATACCTTCAGCGATGGTGCTCGAAGAGTGCAAAGATCCGCGTTTGAACTACGTTCTGCAGCGCGGTCGGTACGACATGCCCGACAAGAGCACGCCACTGCGGCCCGATGTGCCCGAGGCGCTGCCGCCGTTTCCAGCGGATATGCCGCGGAATCGATTGGGTCTGGCTGATTGGCTCACGAGCCCGAACCATCCGCTTTTGGCTCGTGTTGCGGTAAACCGACTGTGGCAGCAATTCTTTCGCTTGGGGTTGGTGAAGTCGCCAGATAATTTTGGCATTCAAGCGGAGGCGCCGTCTCATCCCGAATTGCTCGACTGGCTGGCAACGGAGTTTGTCGAGTCGAACTGGAACATGCAACACATCCAACGATTGATCGTTTCCAGCAGGACCTATCAACAACAGTCGGAATCGACACCGGAAATATACCAACGCGATCCGGAGAATCGCCTATTGGCACGAGGGCCGCGCGGTCGATTGCCGGCAGAACAGTTGCGCGATAACGCCCTCGCGGTGAGCGGACTGCTGGTGCAGAAGGTCGGCGGGCCATCGGTGATGCCCTACCAACCCGAGGGATTATGGGAAGAGATGGCGGGCGGGGCCTTTGAAATCTACACGCAGGGACACGGCGAAGATCTATATCGCCGCAGTTTGTACGTCTATCGCAAGCGCACGGTGCCGCATCCGTCGATGGCTACGTTTGACGCGCCGAGCTGGGACATTTGTCAGGTGAAGCGGTCGTACACGGATACGCCGCTGCAGGCGCTAGCGCTATTGAACGACGTAACCTATGCCGAGGCAGCTCGGAAGTTTGCGGAACGCATGCTACATGAAGGAGGAGTGTCGGCTGAAACGAGGCTAACACTCGCTTTTCGACTGGCCACTGGACGGACGCCCGCGCCAAATGAACTCGAACGGCTGCAATCCAGCCTGGAGAAGTACCAAGCTCGGTTTCGCAAGTCGCCTCGGGCGGCGGAGGAGCTAGTGTCACACGGCGAGTCGCCGCGCGACAAGTCGCTCGATGTGGTTGATTTGGCGGCGCATACGGCGATCGCCAGTGTGTTGTTGAATTTGGATGAGTCGGTATCGACGAATTGAAATGAATTCATAGCAGGTCGGGTGTGGAGGGCGGAAATGGACGAGCTCGAAGTTTGTCAGGCGATGAATCGACGGCATTTTCTGGAGCGGTCGCGGTTGGCGCTGGGATCGCTGGCGCTGGGATCGCTGCTGGGCCCATCGGTATCGACTGCTTCGGGGGCAGCCTCGCAGCAGCCATTGGTTCAGCAGCCGCACTTTGCGCCGAAGACGAAGCGGATCATTTACCTCTTCCAATCGGGCGCGCCGTCGCAGTTTGAAACATTCGATTACAAGCCGAGCTTACACGAGCAACGCGGAAAGGAATTGCCGGCGTCGGTGCGGATGGGGCAGCGCCTGACGACGATGAGCTCTGAACAACCGTCGTTTCCGATGGCGCCGTCGATTTTTCCGTTTCAACAACATGGCCAATGCGGCGCTTGGGTGAGCGACTTATTGCCGCATACGGGCAAGATCGTGGACGAGTTGTGCGTTGTCCGCTCCATGTTCACCGAGGCGATCAACCATGACCCGGCGGTGACGTTCGTTCAGACTGGTTCGCAACTGGCTGGACGGCCGAGCGCGGGCGCTTGGGTGGCTTACGGGCTGGGGAGCATGAACCGCGATTTGCCTGCGTTTGTGGTGATGCTGTCGCGTGACAAGAGCCGCCCATCCGACCAGCCGCTTTACGATCGCCTCTGGGGCAGCGGCTTTTTGCCGACACATTATCAAGGCGTGAAGCTGCGGAGTGGGAAGGATCCGGTTCTCTATCTGGCAAACCCCGCGGGCTGCGATCAGCAAACTCGCCGCGAGATGCTTGACGATCTGTCGGAGCTCAACGAAATGAGTTTCGCCCGCATCGGCGATCCGGAGATTCACACCCGCGTCGCCCAATATGAGCTGGCGTTTCGCATGCAGTCGGCGGTGCCGGAGCTGACGGACATCTCCGACGAGCCCAAGCAGATCCTCGATCTATATGGGCCGGACGTGCATGAGCCGGGAACTTATGCGCGGAATTGCTTGCTCGCCCGGCGGTTGGCCGAACGCGACGTTCGCTTCGTCCAGCTATACCACATGGGCTGGGATCAGCATTCGGAGCTGCCGAAGAATATCGCCAAGCAATGCCTCGACACCGACCAGGCCTCGGCCGGACTGATCCAGGACCTCAAACAGCGCGGGCTGCTCGAAGACACGCTTGTGATCTGGGGCGGTGAATTCGGCCGAACAGTTTACTCCCAGGGTCCGTTGACTGCCACGGACTACGGGCGTGACCATCATCCACGCTGTTTTTCGATCTGGTTGGCCGGAGCCGGTGTCCGCTCCGGGATTACTTACGGTTCGACCGACGACTTCAGCTACAACATCACCGAGAATCCGGTGCACGTGCACGACCTACAAGCAACCCTGCTGCATCTGTTGGGCATGGACCATACGCGACTGACGTATCGATTCCAGGGTCGGGATTATCGACTGACCGACGTGCACGGAGAGGTGGTGCGTTCGATTTTGTCGTGACGAACGGGCGGTCGAATCAGTTTTGGAGGCCGCCGATCGCTTGCCGCGTTACGCTATTTCAGGATTCCCGTGTCATGCCGTCGCACGCCAGCAGAGTTCGAGGACTCGCCGCGATCATCGTTGCCTGGTGGCTCGGCGTCGCGACGGCCGCGGCGGGGCCGTTTAGCAGTTTGGTGGTGTTTGGCGACAGCCTCTCGGACGTGGGCAACATCGCGCACGTGCCGTTTAGCACCTATCCCGGACCGTATTACTACAACGATCGATTTTCCAACGGGCCGGTGTGGGTCGAAGCCTTGTCGGTCGATTTGGGTTTGGGGCCAGTCCAGCGGAGCACGGCGGGTGGCAACGACTTCGCGTACGGCGGCGCGCAGACGACCGGGACCGGCGGCTTTATCGGGATTGTCATGCGCGACGTCGATGAACAAGTCGACCAGTTTCTCGGCACGCGAACGGTTGATCCGGGGGCGCTGTTTGTCGTGTACGCGGGGGCGAACGACTTTCTGGGTGGCCAGACGAATGTGAATGTGCCGGTGGGTAGTCTCGTGGAGGATATCGGCCGGCTGGTGACGGCCGGGGCGCGGCAGTTTTTGGTGCCGAATTTGCCGCTGTTGGGATTCACGCCGCGGTTCAACGAGAACGCGACGCTCGCTGCTCACTACAACGCGCGGAGTGAGCAGTTTAACGCCGGGCTCGACGCCGCGCTCGACGGGTTGGCGGCCGGCAATTTGGAGCTGATGTTCTACCGGCTCGACGTGGCGGCGCTGTTTGCGGACGCGATTGCTGACCCGGCCGCGTTTGGGCTCGCGAACGTCACGGACGCTGCCGCACCCGGTCTCGAGCCGGGCGACGGCTCGTACAACACAAGCCAGATCGCGGCCAATGCGAACGAGTATTTGTTTTGGGACGAGGTGCATCCGACGGCGACGGTTCATGCAGTGCTTGCCGAGCGGGCGCGGATGCTGCTCTCGGGTTTGCCGGGCGACTACAACGAGGATGGCGTGGTCGACGCCGCGGACTACACCGTGTGGCGGGATAACCTCGACGCACCCGCGGGCACGCTCGCCAACGACACGGACGGCGGCGTGATCGGCCAGGCGCAGTACGACACGTGGAAGGCGAGCTTCGGCGCGACGATGCCGATGCCGATGCCGATGCCGTTGCCGATGACGGCGTCGGCTGGGGCGGTGACCGTGCCGGAGCCGACGACTCTGTTGCTGTTGGTGACGATGGCCGGATGTCTCGGGCGAGTCCGGATCGCGGATGCGACCATTTGATTGCTTTACTCTTCCCCCCGGGCGAACTAAGCTATTGGCCGAGAAGCAGTTTCAAAACCGGGGCTAGCGCCCTTAGGTTTAGCCAAGTTTCGGTGAGTTATGTGGTCTGCAAGCTTTGTGTTCCCCGATGTTTTCGGTGCTTGCGATTGTGATGGAGATTCCAACTCGCGACCTCGCATTTAATCGGACAACTCTTGCGGCACTGCAA
>JANNTD010000430.1:0-5138 GCA_031403315.1 Planctomycetota bacterium | reverse complement strand
TCTTGATTCTCGCTCGGCGAGACCCACAGGTCGGTGGCCCAGACTTCGACGCCGAACTCGCGGGCCAGGAAGATCGACGACTTCGCTTTGCCGCAGCCGAGGTCGAGCACGCGCATGCCGGGCTTGAGCGTGAGCGCTTGGCTGAGCCACTCGGCGATCCAGAGCGGGTGGCTCCCCATGCCGCCTTCGCGGATCCAGTCGAGGTTATAGGTGTGGGAGCGGGGGAAGCGGCGGGCGAGTTCTTGGTCATTCATGTTATTTTGGATTTGGTTGGCTGGAGTCCGTCGTGGCAGTGACTGTCGTGGTGGGTGGCGCGAACGTGGGGTCCCAGAGTTCGTCGAAGGCGATCCACAGTGCTCGGGCGTAGCGGAAGAACCACAGCGGAAACACGAGCGCGAAAACGGTCATCACCACCAGCAGCTGCCGGTCGGTGAGCACTTCGCTGAAGAAGAATGCGAAATACATCACGAGCACGAGCATGGCCGTGATGCCGTAGTTGAAGTAGATCGAGCCGAGGAAGAAGCCGGGGCCGCGTTGGAATGGTCGGCTGCAATGCGGGCAGGCGTCGTGCATCGTGAACCAGCCGCAAAAGATTTTTCCCCGACCGCATGTCGGGCAGCGCAATCGGACGGCCCGCGCCACGAGCACGATCAGCCGCCACAATCCGCCCTGGGTCTTCGGTTTCACGCCGTCGCCGTCCATGGAGGACATCGTAAGGGGCCCGGCAGGTTCATGCTAGCGCGGCGGGGTAAATGTGAGACCGCGCGTCGCAAGCGACGCGGCTAAGTGAGAAGGGCGGACTTGTTTGCCTGGATCGCGGGTGGTAACGTGCTCGGCATGATTAAGCTTGGACGCCTATTGCAGTTCGTGGCCTTAGTGATTCTGCCACTGGCGATGGTGGCTCAATTGAGCGGGTCGATCTCGCTCGGGCAAATGCTGCAGTTTCTGTTCGTGGCGGTCGGCGTCTTCACGATGGGCTATTTGATGCAGCGCTATTCGGGCGGCGAGTCGAGTTAGAATCCGCGTGCCTACGCCTTGCCGAGTCGACACTCTATAATGCGGGCGGGGGCCGAAGGAATCGCATGCAACCGCTCGGGCGACAATCTGCTGCGCGCTGGACGCCGATCGTGGCTGGCATCGTGGCGCTGGCGTGTGGTGCGTCGGCCTATAGTCAGCAGTTTCTCATCGGTGGGCCGGCCGAATTTGAATTGACCGCGCCACAGGTCGATGTGGTTTCGAGTGCTACGCGGGCGCGATTGGAGCAGGCCCGGGCGCTGGCGGCCGATCAAGAGTTTAGCGAAGCGGTCGAGATCCTCCGCGAATTGGTGTTGGATGACGGTAGAAAGGGCGACAGCGGCAAAGTGGTTTCGCTCGACGTCGGCACGTATGTCAATCTGCCCGCCTATTGCCAACTCGAACTGTCGCATTTGCCGCCAGAAGGACTCGCTGAGTATCGTCGGCAAGTCGATGACGCCGCCGAGCAACGGTATCGCGCCGCACTTGCTGCGCGTGATTCAGATGGCCTGGAGCGGGTTGTCGACGAATCGTTTTGCAGCAGTTGGGGCGACGATGCGCTGTTGGCGGCCGGCGAGCTCGCACTGGAGCGGGGCGATTACGCGGCGGCACGCAGGGCGTGGCTGGCGATCAGTCCGCTCGTCGTAGACCCGCAAGGTCGCTCGGCGTGGTTCGCGCTTCACAACATCGACCTGAGTCGCCAGTGGTCGAAGGTCAACGCCCGCTGGCAAAATCGGCCGGCGCCGCCGGGTTGGCTCGCCTATCCGGACACGACGATCGAATTGGCCGCTGTGCGGGCCCGGTTGGTGTTGGCGTCGATCCGCGAGGGCGACTTCGACCGCGCGGCGCTCGAACTCGAAGTCTTTCGACGGCTGCATTCACAGTCGGCGGGACGGCTGGCAGGGCAAGTCGGGCCTTATGCCGCGGCCCTCGAACGGCTATTGAAATCGGCCCGCGACTGGCCGGCCGCAGAGAGTGACGCCGATTGGCCCACGTTTGCACGCGTGCCGACTCGCAATGCCGTCGCTCCGCTGCTGGGCGAAGTTGACGCACCTCAGTGGCCGCAACCCGTGTCGCTGGGCGACAGACCGGTCAAGAATCCTCCGCAACCACCGGTACGGGAGTCGGCATTGCCGCTCCGCTGGCATCCAGTCGTTGTCGGCGGGCAAGCATTCGTCCACGACTCACGGAGCGTGCGCGCCTATGATCTCGCCACCGGCGAGCCCGCCGTCACAGCGGACGGCGTCATCTATGGCGTGAACGACCCTGACGGAGCTTCTGCGGGCGACATGCCGATCGAGCTCGGTGGCGCGGTGGCGGCCGGCGGGCCATGTTACACGCTGACGGCGGCGGGCGGGCTGCTCTACGCCCGGCTCGGCGGGAATGTCACCCGCCGACTCCAGCCGACACAATCGCGAAACGACGAACGGCTCGTGGGCATTGATCTCGCGCGCGAGGGCCTGCTTGTTTTTGAGGCGAAGCCGGACGATAGCGCCTGGTCGTTTGACGGGGCGCCGGTCGCCGACGATCGCCGCGTGTACGTGGCCATGCGGCATAGCGATATCGAGCCCGGTTCGTACGTCGCCGCGTTCGACACCGCGACGGGCCGGCGCCTGTGGCGGACATTTCTCGCGGCGGCCGATACGCCGGCAACCGGCCGGGGCGACGAGACGACACACAATCTGCTGACGCTCAGCGGCGATCGGCTGTTCGTCAACACGAACCTCGGCGTGGTGGCGGCCGTGTCGACCCGCGACGGTCGCATCGCCTGGCTCCGTCGCTACGACCGGGCCGCCGGCCGGCTGTCGTTGCCCGGACCGATCCACTTCGATCGCGATCCATCGCCGTGCGTCTATCACCAGGGGTTGGTGTTCGTCGCGCCGACGGACTCGCCTCAAGTGTTCGCCCTCGACGCGGACAACGGTCAGACGATTTGGGCGAATGACCGGCTGGCAGGCGTCGTGCATTTGATCGGAGTGGCCCACGGTCGTTTGATCGCCAGCGGCAACCAACTTTGGGCGCTCGAAGCTCGCTCAGGGCGGGTGCGATTTGTTTGGCCGGAGAGCGAGCACGCGGGCGTCCGCGGTTTTGGTCGTGGGCTGGTTGCAGGACAAGAAATGTTTTGGCCCACGCGGGATCGGATCTATGCATTTAACGTCACTACCGGTCGGCAGTCGCGTGAACCGATCGACATCACGGCGCTCGGCAGCACGGGTGCCAACCTTGTGGCGGCGGAGGGGCAGCTGTTGGTGGTGGGGCAAGATCGGATGATGCTGCTTGGACCGCAGCCGCAGCCGAAGCCGCGTGGGGAAGAGGCGGATGCGGCGGAGACAGTGGCAATGGTCGAATAACGGTAATGTCGGGGGCAGACCACCGCTGCGCGGCGGTGCCCTCGCCCCGGCTCGCTCACTTCGGATAAATAACGATATATGACTGACACGAACGACATTCAAGCGGTCGAGCGGCTCAGCGAAGCTTACCGCAGCATCACGGACGAAATCGCCAAGCGGATCGTCGGCCAGCACGACGTGATCGAGCAGCTTCTCATCGCGCTCTTCGCCCGCGGACACTGTCTGTTGGTGGGCGTGCCCGGGCTCGCCAAGACGATGATGATTCGCACGCTTGCCGACACGCTGTCGCTCGACTTCAACCGGATCCAGTTCACGCCCGACCTGATGCCGGCCGACATCACGGGGACCGAGGTGATCCAGGAAAATCGCACGACGGGAGGCCGCGAGTTTCGCTTCCTGCCCGGGCCGGTGTTTGCGAATATTCTGCTGGCAGACGAAATCAATCGCACGCCACCGAAGACGCAGGCCGCGCTGTTGGAGGCGATGCAGGAACATCAGGTCACCGTCGGCGGCCAGCGGCATCCGCTTCCCGATCCGTTTTTCGTGCTGGCGACGCAGAATCCGATCGAGCAAGAAGGCACCTATCCGCTGCCGGAAGCGCAGCTCGACCGCTTCCTGTTCATGGTGCTTGTCGACTACCCGGACGAGGAAGAAGAGTTGCAGATCGTCAAGCGCACGACGGCTGATATCTCGGTGCGGCTCACGGCGACGCTCACCGCCGACGACGTGATCGAGCTTTCGCGGATCGTCCGCCGGGTGCCGGTGGCCGATCATTTGGCACGCTATGCGATCCAGTTTGCCCGCCGCACCCGGGTCGGCCGCGAAAATGTGCCGGAGATCGTCCAAAAGTATGTGCGTTGGGGCGCCGGTCCGCGGGCGAGCCAGTATCTCATTCTCGCGGCGAAGGCCCGGGCGGTGCTGAATGGTCGGTATTACGTGAGCGGCGACGACATCCGGGCCGTCGCGGCTCCCGTGTTGCGGCATCGAATCGTCACTAATTTCAACGCCGAGGCGGACGGGCTAAAGCCGGACGACATCGTGGCTCACCTCGCCGAAACGATCCCCGTTGCCGACGATCATCACGCGGCGTAAACCATGCCCAACGCCGCCATTCACGACAGCGACATTCTCGACCCGCACGTGCTGGCGAAGCTGCACGGTTTGGACCTTCGCGCCCGGCGGATCGTCGAGGGTTACGTCGCCGGCTTGCACCGCAGCCCGTACCAGGGCTTTTCGAACGAGTTTGCCGAGCACCGCGAGTACACGCCCGGCGACGATCTGCGCTACGTCGACTGGAAGGTGTTCGGCAAGACCGACAAGTTCTATTTGAAGCAGTTCGAGGCAGAGACCAATCTCATTTGCTATCTGCTCGTCGACACGAGCGAGAGCATGCAGTATCGGAGCGAGACCGCGCCGCTCTCGAAGCTCGCGTATGCCCAGTGCATCGCGGCTTCGCTCGCGTATCTTGTGCTGCATCAGCACGACAGCGTGAGTCTGGCGACCTTTGATGATGAGGTGCGGCAGATGGTGCGCCCGAGCAGCAGTCCGACGCAGCTCAAACAACTGCTCAGCGTGATGGAACGGCCGTCGGCGATGCGGAAGACGCGCAGCGGGCCGATCTTTCATGAGCTGGCCGAGCGGTTCACGCGGCGTGGGATCGTCGTTGTCGTAAGCGATTTGTTCGACGAGGTTGCGACGATGCTCGCCGGATTGAAGCACTTTCGCCACCGCAGGCATGACGTGATCGTGTTTCACTTGCTCGATCCGGCAGAG
>JANNTD010000429.1:0-24403 GCA_031403315.1 Planctomycetota bacterium | reverse complement strand
ATCGGCTGTATGTGCCGAACCGCGACGAATTGGGGCAACTGGCCGGCAAACTCAATCGATTGAGCCAGGAGCTCGACAATCGCATCACCCAACTCACCGCCAGCCACGAGCGGCAGGCCACGGTGTTGGGCGGAATGATCGAGGGCGTAATCGCGGTCGACCGTCGCGAGCGAGTGTTGTTTGCCAACGCGGCGGCCGGGCGGCTGTTTGACTTTCGGCCCACCATGGTCGAGGGCCGGCGACTCTTGGAAGTGGTCCGCAATCACACGCTCGAAGAAGCGGTCAGCGCGGCGCTCGCCACCCGTCAACCGCAACGACTCGAAACCACACAGGACAGCAGCGACAAGATGAGCGTGGCAATCCAGGCGACGCCGCTGCCCGGTGAGCCTTGCCCGGGCGTCGTGATCGTGATGCACGAGACGACCGAGCTGCGGCGGCTTGAATCGCTGCGGCGCGACTTCGTGGCCAACGTCTCACACGAGCTCAAGACGCCGCTGAGCTCGATCAAAGCCTACGCGGAGACGTTTCGCAATGGTGCGCTCGACGACCGCCAGGCGAGCGAAAGATTCGTCGAGCGGATTCAGGAGCAGGCCGAGCGGCTGCATCACTTGATCCTCGACATGTTGTCGCTCGCTCGGATCGAGTCGACTCAACAGGTGTTCGAGATCGTGCCGGTCTCGATTCAAGAAGCAGTCGACGATTCGTTTGCGAACTATCGCCAGGCCGCGGAAGCGAAGCGGATCGAGTTGGCGGCCGACCCGCAGCAAGCGGGCTGCTTCGTGCGGGCCGACAAGGAAGGCCTCCGCGAGATCCTCGACAACCTCGTCGACAACGCGATCAAGTACACGCCCGAGGGCGGCAAGGTGGTGGTTCGCTGGCGCGCCGCTGAAGATCGCAAGCGGGCGACGATCGAAGTCGAGGACACGGGCATCGGCATCGCGGCCGACGCCTTGTCGCGGGTGTTCGAGCGGTTTTATCGCGTCGACAAAGCCCGCTCGCGCGAATTGGGCGGCACGGGCCTGGGCCTGGCGATCGTAAAGCACCTCGCCCAATCGTTCGGCGGGGGGGTGTCGGCATCCAGCGAAAGCGGCCGTGGGAGCCGATTCACGGTCGATTTGCCGCTTGCCTAAAATACGCGAATTCTCAACCTTAACGCGATTCGGGCGGCCAATTCACGTTTTCTTAACGGAATCTTCACATTGTCCCCGTAGGTTGGCAGACAGTTCGCTCGACATTCACGACCGCTTCACTTTCCGACAGGCTGCCACTATGCCACGATTCTTGTGTGCTTGCACGATAGTTTTCGCTGCCTTGTTCGCGGCGGCGAGTTGTTCCGGACCGACTTCAAAGGACTCTGCGGCGACTGATTCGCCTTCGGCCGCGACCACCGTCCGCGCCAATGGCTCGAGCACGGTCTATTTGATTACGGAGGCGGTGGCCGAGGAGTTTCGCAACGAGAATCCAAACGTGCGCGCGGTGATCGGATTTGCGGGAACCGGCGGCGGTTTCGAGAAGCTCGCTGGGGGCGAGATCGACATCTGCGACGCCTCGCGGACGATTAAGGACGGCGAACGCCAGGCCTGCGAAGCCAAGGGCATCAAGTTCGTCGAGCTCGAGGTCGCATACGATGGGCTGTCGGTCGTTGTCAATCCGGCCAACGATTGGTGCGACTGCCTGACGGTCGAGCAGCTCAAAGCGATCTGGCAGCCGGAGAGCGCGATCTCGAAGTGGAGCGATCTGAATGCGGAATGGCCGGAGGAAAAGATCGAGCTGTTCGGGCCAGGGACGGATTCGGGCACCTTCGACTACTTCACCGAAGTAATCGTTGGCGAGGCCAAGAGCAGTCGTGCCGATTACACGCCGAGCGAAGACGACAACATGCTGGTGACGGGCGTCGAAGGGAGCAAGTACGCGCTTGGCTACTTCGGATACGCCTACTACAAAGAAAACAAAGATCGGCTCAAGTTGCTGGGCGTCGATTCGGGTGACGGCAAGTGCATTCAGCCGTCGGAAGAGACGGTCCGCTCGAACACCTATAAGCCGCTGTCGCGGCCGTTGTTCATCTACGTGAATCTCGAATCGCTGAAGCGGCCGGAGATTGTCGAATTTGTTCGGTATTACTTGGACACGGTGAGTAGCTTGGTACCGCAAGTTGGTTATGTGCCGCTGTCGGATGATTTGATGACCAAGAGCCGACAAGCGTTTGACGAAGCCGTTGCCGCGGCAACGGCGAAATAGCGCGAATCGGCTGGCATTTAAGGCTCAAAGTATAGTTCACCATCATGAGTAGCGACGCGACTCGAATTGATACGGGGCACAGGTGGACGACCGTGGGCACGGCCGGCCCGCCGGCGCGGTGGGGCGAGCGGCTGATCCATGTCGCGCTCCTGGCCTGCGCTTTCGTATCGATTCTTACCACGGTCGGCATCGTGGTGGTGTTGATGGTCGAAGCGGCCCAATTCTTTCGGGAAGTTTCGATCGTCGAGTTCCTCACCGACACGAAGTGGACGCCGCTGTTTCGGCCGCAGCACTTTGGCATCTTGCCGCTGTTTTGTGGGACGATGCTAGTTTCGGTGGGGGCGATCATCGTGGCGCTGCCGATCGGCCTGGGAACCGCGATCTACTTGAGCGAATACGCGTCGAACCCGGTCCGCGAGGTGGTGAAGCCGGTCCTTGAAATCCTGGCAGGCATTCCGTCGGTGGTGTTCGGATTCCTGGCGGTGGTCTTGATTTCGCCGATGATCCGTGATGTGTTCCCCTCGGCCAATGTGTTCAACGCCGCAAGTGCGAGCGTCGTGGTCGGGTTCATGATCTTGCCGATGATCGTCTCGCTGAGCGAAGACGTGCTGCGGAGCGTGCCGTTGTCGTTGCGCGAGGCGGCTTACGCGCTTGGAGCGACCAAGCTCGACGTGACGGTGAAGGTGGTGCTGCCGGCGGCAATCTCGGGCATCGTCGCGTCGTTCCTGCTGGCGATTTCGCGGGCGATCGGCGAGACGATGGCCGTGGCCCTGGCCGCCGGAGCGTCGCCCAAGATGACGCTCAATCCGCTCGAGAGTATCCAAACCATGACGGCCTACATCGTGCAAGTCAGCCAGGGCGACACGCCGGCCGGCTCGCTCGAGTATCGCACGATCTTCGCCGTGGGGCTGGCGTTATTCGTCGTGACGATGACGCTCAACATACTCGCCCAATGGTTCGTGTCGCGGATGCGGGAGAAATACGAATGAGTCTCGCCGAATCCAGCGCGTATCGCCGCCGCAAAGCCTTCATGTCGCAGGCCTTCGCTGTCGTGTGCATGTTGGCGACCGTGTTTTGCGTGTTGGTCCTGGTGTTGTTGTTGGCGAGCATTTTTTACCGGGGCTTTCCCTGGCTGACCACGACGTTTCTCACCAGTTACCCGTCGCGGTTCCCGGCGAAGGCGGGCATTCTACCGGCGCTGGTGAGCAGCATTTGGTTGATTGCGCTCACGGCTTTGTTCTCGGTGCCGATCGGCGTTGGCGCGGCGGTGTATCTCGAAGAATATGCCAAGGCGAGCCGCTGGCGGAGTCTCGTGCAATTGAACATATCGAATCTCGCAGGTGTGCCGTCGATTGTTTACGGCATCCTCGGGCTGGGATTATTCGTGCGGGCGCTGATGCTCCAGCGGAGTATTTTGGCTGGGGCACTGACGCTGACTTTGGTGGTGCTGCCAATTATTATTCTTGCGGCCCAGGAAGCTTTGCGTGCTGTGCCGGATTCAATTCGCCGGGCGTCCTATGCGTTGGGGGCGACGCGGTGGCAAACGGTTCGGTATCAAGTGCTGCCTGCCTCGCTGCCGGGTATAATGACTGGGGTGATTCTCGCCATCTCGCGGGCGTTGGGCGAAGCGGCGCCGCTAGTGGCGATTGGCGCCGCAACATTCATCACGTTCATTCCGAGTTCGCCACGCGATGAGTTCAGCTCGCTGCCGGTACAGATTTTCGATTGGGCGAGCCGGCCACAGGCCGAGTTTCGCGACGTGGCGGGGGCGGGGATCATCGTGCTGCTCTCGCTGTTGATCGTGATGAATGCGGGAGCGGTGTTTGTGCGATATCGCTATGGACAGCGGATTCGTTGGTAGGAACGAGGTTGGTCGACGCGCCGCGGCGAGTTGCTGTGGCAGCCAGCCGGCTTGGCCGGCATAATCCGATGTGAGTGCTCTGCAATGCAAGATACACCCACGCTTCGTCCGACCCTCAAGCCGGTGCGGCCCGCGTCCTTGATCCGAGAACGTCCGATGCGCACGAGCGACGAGATGTCCGGCGGGCAGCCGAAGCTGTCGGTCCGGCATTTGAATTTCTACTACGGTCCGAAGCAGGCGCTGACGGACGTTTCGCTCGAGATTCCGCGCAATTGCGTGACCGCGCTGATTGGTCCTTCCGGCTGTGGCAAGAGCACGTTCCTCCGCTGCCTGAACCGGATGAACGACATGATCGACGGCACGCGCGTCGAGGGCGAGATCCTGTTGGAAGGCGAGGACATTCGCGGGCCGAAGGTCGACGTGGTGGAACTGCGGAAGCGCGTCGGCATGGTGTTTCAGAAGTCGAATCCGTTTCCGAAGTCGATCTTCGAGAACGTGGCCTACGGGCCGCGGGTGGCTGGCGTGCGCGGACATGCTCGCTTGGCTGAGATCGTCGAAAAATCGCTGCAGCGGGCGGCACTTTGGGAAGAAGTCAGCGATCGGCTCGATGAATCGGCGCTGAAGCTTTCTGGCGGGCAGCAGCAGCGGCTGTGCATTGCCCGCGCCCTGGCGACCGATCCCGACGTACTCTTGATGGATGAGCCGGCCTCGGCGCTCGACCCGGCGTCGACGGCCCGCATCGAGGACTTGATCTTCGAGCTCCGCGAGCGCTATACGATCGTGATCGTCACCCACAACATGCAGCAAGCGGCCCGTGTGTCGGATCAAACCGCGTTTTTCTATCAAGGCGAATTGATCGAAGTCGGGTCGACGAACGAGTTGTTCACCAATCCCTCCAAGCGTCAGACCGAAGACTATATAACAGGCCGGTTTGGCTAGAACTGAACTGGCTGAGTCGAGACGAACATGTCGAAACATTTGGAACGCGATTTGGAAGCACTCGAGGGCGAGATTCTCGCCCAGTCGTCGCTGGTCGAGGAGATGATCGCCAAGGCCTGCCGTGCGCTGGTGGACCGGCGGGTCGATCTTTCGAGCGAGGTGGTCGACAGCGAGCAGCAGATCGACATCCGCGAGGTGAAGATTGAGGAAGAGTGCCTCAAGATTCTCGCGCTGCATCAACCGGTGGCGGTCGACTTGCGTCGCACGGCGGCGGTGCTGAAGATCAACACCGAGCTGGAGCGGATTGCCGACCTGGCGGTGAATATCGCCGAACGGACCAGTTCGCTCACCGAGCACCTCGATTTCGAGATTCCGGGCAAAGTCGAGCGGATGGCGGTCAAAGCGACCGACATGGTACACGATGCGCTCGACGCGTTCGTGGAGCTCGACGTCGACGCGGCCCGCGACGTTTGCCGCCGCGACGAGGAGGTCGATCTCTTGAATCGCCAGGTGATCGACGAGCTGTATGAAACGATGCAGGCCCAGCCGAGCATGGTCGAGCCGGGGCTGCACGTGTTTTCGATCTCCCGCCACATCGAGCGGATCGCCGATTGTGCCACGAACATCGCCGAAGACGTGATTTACCTGGTCGAGGGCGAGATCGCCCGGCACCATTTCGAGGAACTGCGAAAGCATTTGACGTAAACCATGCCCAAAGCACGCGTACTCATTGTCGAAGACGATCGGTCGTTGGCCGACGTGTTGGATTACAACCTGCGGCAGGACGGCTATCAGACGACCGTTGCGCTCGACGGGCAGGACGGCCTGCAACAAGCGAAGCTCAAGCCGCCCGATTTGATCGTGCTCGACTTGATGTTGCCGATCATCGATGGGCTCGAGATTTGCCGCCGACTGCGGGCCGACCCCGTGACGCGGAGCGTGCTCGTGCTGATGCTCACCGCCAAGGGCGAGGAGACCGACCAGGTGGCCGGGTTCTCGGTCGGCACCGACGACTACGTGTCGAAGCCGTTCAGCGTGAAGGTGCTGTTGGAGCGGGTGCGGGCGCTGTTGCGTCGCCGCGACGGCAACAACGGCAACGCCAACGTGCTCGTGAGCCAAGGGATCATGATGGATCGCGAGCGGCATCGCGTCACGTCGGAGGACGAAATGCTCGACTTGACGCCGAGCGAGTTCGGGCTCCTGGAAGCGCTGATCCGCCAGCCGGGGCGAGTGTTTTCGCGGTCGGAATTGATCGACTCGGCACTGGGCGGCGATTCGCTGGTGCTGGAGCGGACGATCGACGTCCACATCCGCTCGCTGCGGAAGAAGCTCGCGCATCGGGCTCCGCTCGTGGAAACGGTCCGCGGCGTAGGCTATCGCTTCCGCGATCCGATCAGCGCGATGGACTTGGAATTGGAAGAAGCGGCGGTTTCTTAATATCGCCGTCCTCTTGTGGCGTAAAGTCGCCGGAAATTCTACGGGAAAACTTCTGCGGCATCTTCCGCAACCATAGGCTTCAGCATCGGAGCTCGCGTTCACAATTCCACTTGTTTTCCAGGCTCGGCCGCCGTGCAGGCGCCAAAAGCCCCATGTTTTTCCGAAGATGACACGCGCATCGTCGTAAGTCCTTAAACTTTCGAAGATGACAAGTTGCGCATGGGGTCGGCTCCCGCGTTCCTCCATCTCCCGCGGCCGCGCTCGGCGCACAACGCGACCGCAGCCGACCATATTCCTCGCGTCGGCGCACCTTCAGCGTCTGCGGCAACGAGCTTTTTCGCGCCGTGTGGTGGTGTTTCCAGTTGCCAAAGGACGGATACTATACGTATGTATATAATCCATTAGCTCAAAAGTCAAGAGCTAAATTTGGCCACCGGGCGGAACGGTCGAAATGAGTATAGCCGGGGGAGCGACGCGGAATCGGAGCCCCATTTTCCCGATCCCGCGGTGCCTCTACAACTAATGTAGGATTTGACCGATGAGTATTCCGAACACAGTCAGAATGAAGCGACGGCCTACGCATCCGGGCGAAATGCTGCGGGAGGATTTTCTAGGGGACTACGAACTCACGGTTTCCCAACTGGCTGAGGCGGTTGGTGTATCGCTTCAATCGATCAATGAGCTGTTGCGCGGTCAGCGCCGAGATGTCGCTGCGACTGGCGCAGTTGTTTGGCAACTCGCCCGAGTTCTGGCTGAACGCTCAACGGGCCGTGGATTTGTGGGACGCAGCGCAAGCGATCCAAAAAACGTCGCTCGGATCAAGCCATTGCGCAGTGCGTAGGCGCAATTCCTTTGCTTGCGGCGATTTCTCGTAGCACCCGTTTGCGGAGGCCGATAGGGTGAATATGGCCTGCGGCCAAAGGTTTGTTATTGCGATGGCGACCTGGGGCGGCGCTGCGCTTGCCCCAGGCTACGGTGAGTTTGGCCGGCGGTCAAAGTGTTGTTGCATGAGTCGTACCTCCACTGACATATTTGTCACAGCGATTTTGCGGCGCCGGGTTTTTTGGCCGCAGGCCTTTTTTCACCGTAGCCTAGGGCAACGCCCTAGGAATCGATTGCGTCGCAATCGTTTGGCCGCAGGCCATATTCATCAGCGGCGCCGACCCTGGGCGGGCCTCAATCCCAGACGTGCTCTTCATCGTACGCAACGCCGTATCTCTCCAGGAATGCGCGGAACTCTTGTTGAAACGTCTTCGACCGATGGTGCTCCTCTTGGTTGCGAACATACGCTTCCGCCTCGTCGCGCTGCCCCGGGCCGACGGAAAACATGCCGTACCCGCGCTGCCAGTAGAAGTCTTTGTACTGGGTGCCGAGCGTTTTGACGAATTTCGAGGATTCGCGTTTGATCCGTTCGACGAATTCTACCGGTGCGTGTAACTTGCCCATGTCGAAGAGGACGTGCACGTGATCGGCGACACCGCCCACGACGACCCAGGGAGAGTCGAGGTTGCGGACAATCGTTGCCAAGTAGGCGTGGAAGCGGGGTCGGATTTCGTCGTCGAGCGAGGATCGGCGATGTTTGGTGCTGAAGATCAGATGGGCGTAGAGTTTGGTGAGGGATTGAGGCATCGGTTTCTCCTAAGGCGATGCATTAGGGAAGGGGTGAATATGGCCTTCGGCCAAAAGGTGAATGTGTGGCGACGTGGTCCTAGGGCGTTGCCCAAGGCTACGGTGAGTATGGCCTTCGGCCAAGAAGTCGTTGGCGGAATAGCTACAATGTTTTCGCCACGCCAGTTTCTGCGTTGAGCGCCGTGATGAGTCGGTCCCACTCGTCGACTTGGGCGAATTGTTCGGTCCAGAAATCGGGGTCCCAGAGGCGGTTGAGGTCTTCGACGCTGCGCTCTTGCTGTTCGACCCAGGTGAAGTACTTCAAGTTGTGGATTGCTTTGCGGTCCTGGTAGCCGAGTTCGCGCATGTTGTCGGTGCCGATCGCTTCGAGGTAGCGGCCGAAGGTGCGGGCGGCCGCGGTGCGGTCGTACGGGCCGCAACGGGCTCGCTCTTCTTCGAGGCGGCTGCCGTAGAGTTGCATGGAATCGGTGAGGCAGGCGAAGAGAACGTCGTGACTCCCCATCTCGAAGTGTTTTGCCGTTTTGATCGCGGCGACGACGTTGCAGATTCCGGAAATGCCCAACAGCGGCAATTGGTCGATCAGCGACTGCGAAATACCTTCGGCGGCGAGGAATTCGCGGCCGGCGGGTTCGTTGAAGAGCCGCATCACTTGCAAGCATTGCTCATCTTCGACGGCGACGACCGCGTCGGTATTGCGCACGTTGTGAATCCACGGCACGTGCTTGTCGCCGATGCCTTCGATGCGGTGGCCGCCGTAGCCGCAGCGGAGCAGCGTCGGGCATTCGAGCGCTTCGACGGCGGCGATGCGGATGTGCGGGTGCTTCGTGCGCAAGAAGTCGCCGGCGGAGATGGTGCCGGCCGAGCCGGTCGCCGAGGCAAAGCCGGCGAGTCGATCGCCGGGCGCGGCAATCCGCGTGAAGATTTCGTCGATCACTCGTCCGGTGGTGTGGTAGTGCCAGACTGGGTTGCCGAACTCTTCAAACTGGTTGAAGATCACGCAGTCGGGTCGGGTGCGTCGGATCTCCCAGCACATGTCGAAGATTTCTTTGACGTTCGACTCGCAGCCGGGGGTGGCGATCACTTCGGCGCCGATTTCGCGAAGCCACTCGAACCGCTCGCGGCTCATATCTTCGGGCAGGATGCCGACGGCCTGGCAGCCCAACAGCGCGCAGTCGAACGCGCCACCGCGGCAGAAGTTGCCGGTCGAGGGCCAGACGGCTTTTTGCGTTGTCGGATCGAACTGGCCGGAGACGAGCTTCGGCACGAGGCAGCCGAACGCGGCGCCGACTTTATGTGCCCCGGTGGGGAACCATTTGCCGACGAGGCCGACGATGCGGGCCTCAGTGCCGGTGAGCGCGGAGGGGAACTCGATCCAGTTGCCGTGATTGAACAGGCCGCCGCGTTCCTTCGGCTCGTTCTTCCACGTGATGCGGAAGAGGTTTACGGGGTCGACGTCCCACAGTCCGACTTGCTGGAGCCGGTCCTTGATCTGCTGTGGCACGCTGGCCGGATCGCGCATCTGGGCGAAGGTCGGCACGAGAATCTTCCGCTCGCGGAGCAGCTTCACGGTGCGGGCGAGGACTTGTTCGTTGACTTGCATGCATTCGCTCCAATACAAATTCAATTAACCACGGAGGCACGGAGAACACGGAGGAAGGCAAATAACGGTTGTGTTTTCTCCGTGACCTCCGTGCCTCCGTGGTTCAATTCTGTCTTGCTCGTTGGAAGGATTTGAGTCCTGCGGCGACGGCGTCGAGGTCGGCTTCGATTTGGATCGGTTGGCCGACGGCCCGCATCGCGGAGACGGTGTCTTTGAGTCCGCTGCCGGTGAGGACGGCGAGCACGCGCTCGCTCGCGCCAATGATGCCGCGGTCGACGGCGACCTTCACGCCGGCGATGGCCGCGGCGGCGGCCGGCTCGGCGAACACGCCGTGCCGGCCGGCTTGGGCCAGGGCGGCGAGCATTTGTTCGTCGCTGACGCTCACCATCGTACCTTCGGACGCGCGGACGGCATTCACGGCTTTGCGCCAATTGCGCGGCACGGCGACGTTGATGCCGTCGGCGATCGTCGTGCCGGTGACTTCCTTTGGCAATTCATCGTGTTCGAGGGCGTATTCGACCGGTGCGACGCCCGCGGCTTGCACGCCGAGGATTCGCGGGAGCCGATCGATCATGCCGAGCGCGTGCATCTCGACGAGGCCTTTGGCGATGCCGGCGATCGTGCAGCCGTCGCCAACGCTCACGGCCACCCAATCGGGCACGCCGCCGCGGCCCGCACACTGCTCGGCGATCTCGAGTCCACAGGTCTTCTTGCCTTCGACGAGCACGGGGTTGATCGCACAGTTGCGGTTGTACCAGCCGAAGCGTTCGCAGGCGGCGGAGCAGAGTCGGTAGGCATCGTCGTAGGGCCCGGCGACCGCGAAGACGCAAGCGCCGTAGACGAGGAGCTGGGCCAACTTGGGGGCGGCGGCGTTGCGGGGTACGAAGATCATCGCGGCGAGGCCGGCGAGCGCCGCGTGGCCGGCGAGACTGGTGGCCGCGTTGCCGGTCGAGGCGGTGGCGATGGTCGTCGCGCCGCGCTCGATCGCGTGGACGACGCCGACCGAGCTGGCCCGATCCTTGAGCGATGCGGTCGGGTTGCGGCCTTCGTCTTTCACGAGGAGCTGCCCGACGCCGATTTCGCGGGCCAAGCGGGCGAGGTCCAGCACGGGCGTCCAACCGACCGGCCAGCTTTGCGGAATGGCGGCCGGATCGAGCGGTAACAGCTCGCGGTATCGCCAGTGGTTGAGCGGCCGGCTGGTGAGCGGATCGGCTCGCCACGCAGAGCGGACGCGGTCGAGGTCGAAGCAAATCTCGAGGATGCCATCATCCGGCCCGCAGGCGGGGCAGGTCATCTCGCGCCCGGTCGGCGGATACGACTCCCCGCAACTAACACACACCAACTCGCTGACGCACGACGACATGAGAAACTCCATTACCACTATAACCGTGAAGCTGGCCGCGAACTACCGATTGGCGAGGGTGCAGGATGCGGGATGCAGGGGGCAGGGAGGAGTCATTCTGCATTTCCCTGTCCCCTGCATCCTGCATCCTCCATCCTCATTGACTGCGGCAATAGTGCGGGACAGGATGGACGTCTCAGGCTCGATACAACTGCTAACTAGGCCGCTGGTATGGTTGATCTCTACGCTGCTCCGTTTGTCGAGCTGATCGACCGCATGCGGTTGGAGTTTGCGAAGCAGGCGGCGATCTTTGATTTGCCGGTGCGGCGATGGTGGCTGCCGGCGGCGGATGGCAGCGGGCCGGATTTGTCGGTGCGGTTTCACGACCGCGTGGCGGGGACGCCGGTCGGGCCGGCGTCGGGGCCGCAGTCGCAGATGGCCCAAAACGTGGTCCTCTCCTGGCTGGCCGGGTCGCGGATCATGGAATTGAAAACGGTCCAGATCAACGACGCGCTCACGATCGGCCGGCCGTGCATCGACGCGACCAACGTCGGCTACAACATCGAATGGTCGCAGGAGCTGAAGGTCCACGATTCGCTCGATCAATATGTGCAGGGGGCGATGCTGGTATACATGCTGCGGCGGGCACCGGAGATGTTTGGGAAGCCGTTTGGCGAGGTGGATTTTTGCGATGATAATTCTTGCGGCCGTGCGGGAGAGACGATCTACGACATGTCGATCGGCTACGATCTGGCCGGCATCTGCTCGGAGAAGGTCCGCCGCTTCATCGACGGCATGATCGATGCGACGCCGAGCGTGGAGCGGCTGCGGAACCAGATACCGCAACGGCTCCGCGCGCTAAAGGACCTCGACTATCCGACACACTTGAGCCGCAGCGTGACGCTCTCGACGTTCCACGGCTGCCCGGCCGACGAGATCGAGCGGATTTGCGAGTTCCTGCTCAGGGAGATGGGCGTCCACACGATCGTGAAGATGAATCCGCCGATGCTGGGGAAAGAGCGGCTTGAACACTTGCTCTACGACGTGCTGGGTTACACGGATCTCGTCGTGAATCCGTCGGCCTACACGAGCGGATTGCAGTTCGACGAGTCGCTCGCGATGTGTGGCCGGATGAGGGAGCTGGCGAAATCGAGCGGACTGTCGTTCGGGGCGAAATTCTCGAACACGCTCGAAGTGCTCAACCACCGCGACTTCTTTCCGAAGAACGAAAAAGTGATGTACCTGTCGGGGCCGCCGCTGCACGTGATCACGCTGGCGCTCACGGATGTGTTCCGGCAGGCGGTCGGGCCGGAAGTGCCGATCTCGTTCTCGGCCGGCGTCGACCGCAAGAACACGGCGAACATCGTGGCTTGCGGCATCGTGCCGGTGACGACCTGCACGGATTTGCTCAAGACGGGCGGTTACGGCCGACTGCCGCCGTATCTCGATGAACTCACCAAGGCGATGCAAGCCGTCGGGGCGGCGACGATCGACGACTACATCCTCGACGCCCGTGGCCAGCGCGCGGTGGCAGGCGGCGACGTGCGTCGGGCCGGCTGGCTGAACACGGCGATTATCGCCGCCGAAACGGCCGCCGACGAGCGTTACACGGCCGCCAAGAACGCGATGGTCCCGCGGCGGATCAATTCGCACCTGGTGCTGTTCGACTGCATTACCTGCGACAAGTGTGTGCCGGTTTGCCCGAACGACGCGAATTTTCTCTACGAAACGCCGCCGGTGGATTTGCACTACCGCGACGTGGAGGTCGCCGCCGACGGCACGATTGCCGAATGCGGCGACGAGCGGAACTTTGTCGTCGAGCGGAAGGAGCAGATCGCCAACTTCGCGGACTTCTGCAACCACTGTGGCAACTGCGACACGTTCTGCCCCGAGTGGGACGGGCCGTATTTGAAGAAGCCGAATTTCTTCGGCAGCCGCGCGTCGTTCGACGCGGCGCGGGCGCACGACGGCTTTTATCTCGAAGGTGAAGCGGGCAGTTTCATGCTGCACGGCCGGATCGAGGGGAAGCCCTGCCGACTGGAGTCGGATGGTCGCCACGGCCGCTTCATCTACTCTGATGGCAGCGTCACGCTGGCGATTGACGATGGAAAGGCGATCGGCGTGACCGAGAACTCGGCCCGGTTGACGGAAACGCAGCGCGTCGACATGGGGAGGTTCCACGCGCTGGTGGCGCTACTGACGGGCATCACGAACAACGTGCGCGTGCATCCGATCAACACACGGCTGATTGCCACTACTTCGCCTTGATTGGCTGGTGGATCGGGTCGCGCTGTAAGCGTTTCTTCTTGGCCGCGACGGCGCGTTCGCAGGCCAAAGCTACCAGCAAGGGTGCCGCATCGAGCCAGCGACTCGATTCGCTCTCGGTCGCAGCTTGGGATTCACCCGACTCGTCGCCCCACTGCGAAAAGGCCTCGCCCCGCGCTGTGTCGGCGACCGACGCGCTTTCGGATGCCGTTTCGCCCGACAGATCGGCCAAGTCCATCCCAACGACCGCCATGAAAGCGTCGCTGGCCGCATCGACAATCGTTGCTACAAAGGCGGAGTTCACTGGCACAATCATTGCGGTTACCGTGCCAGCTTGCTCGGCGATCACCTGAAAGGCTCGCAGTGCGGCGGTTTGCTCGGCCTCGGCCGCGTCGATTCCATTTCCGTCCCCCGTTGCCAGCAAGGAGACGTGGTCGGCTGCCGCCTGTGGTGTGCCCGGCTCGGCCTCGCCCTCGATCAATTCCATTACAGCGATCCGCGACAATTCGCCGACGAGTTCGGCCGATGCACCGTCGGATGGGCCGTCGGATGCGATTTGCGTGCTCGCAGGAACGGTCCCGGCCGATCCGCGCGCTACGGCGCCGACGATATCCTCAACCGAGATCAAGCCACCTTCGGCCAGTTGATCGATCCTGGCATCCCCGTCGGCCGATGCTCCCGCCGACGCGATTTCAGTCGAGCCGGCGACGTCCATCGGCGTGGCGTCCGCGATGGTCTCGGAGGCTGCTTGACCGGAGTGATCGACGAGAATCACGTCTTCCGAGAGCAGCTCGTCGATCGCCTCGGCCAAGTCGTCGTCGGCCTTCGACTGGCGATCTGGCAAGACCGCCGCGCGCGACAGGACACGTGGATGCGCGCCGCCGTCGGCATCAACGATCAGAGCCGAGTGCCACGTGGCAAAATTGGCATCGTTGGCGGTAACGATCGTTACCGGGCCGATGGTGACTACCAGCCGCTGGTCGGCGATTGCCTCGCCGGTCAATGGCGACGCGTCGACCGGTGATTCGCCCGGATAGAGTTTGTGAATTAGAGTCGTCACGTTGACGAAGATATCGCCCTGGCTTCCAAGCATCGCGTCGAATCCCGCCGTCAGCGGCCCGTTCGACGTCGAGGTATCGTTCGTCGCGGTGAAGTCGTTTGACAGAGTGTGCTGAGGATCCAGCACGCCGCCTCGATCGACGGTCAAGCTGTCACTGAGCGAATTGTCAATGATCGAGTCGAGAATGTACGACTTACCGAAGTTTTCTTGCCAGTTGTTATAGGCCAGCATGTCGGAAGCACCCACGACGTCGCGCCAGACCATGTAGTCATTCGCGGTGACTTTGCCGTCGCGATCGAATTCGCCCGACGATCGCACGTCATCATCCAATCCTCTCGGCATGTAGTCGTATTGGGTAGTGGTCAAATCCAAACTGGGCGAAGGGCTCGACCAACCGAGCGAGTTCAATAGCGGCGGCGCAATGTAGACGGTGGAAACGGACCCGATCAGGCTGCTGCCGCTAAGCAAGTTGAACTCGCGGCCGGAGCCGGCCGCACTTGCCGTGCTGGAGGAGGCAGCCGGCAGGGAATCGTCTTGGGCGATGATCGCGTAATTGTTCTGAATCGAATCGAGATTCCAGATCGAGTAATCGAGGTCACCGCCGGAGGTTTGGTTGCCGGAGAGCAGCAGTCGGCTTTCCATCGCCTCGATCGTCAATCGCCGCGAGCGCGAGCGGCGGACGCTCGAGGTGCGAGCGTCGCTGCGTTGCCGTTGACGTTTGTTGCGTGATCTGAACATGGCTGCCGTTTCTCGGCGGGACGAGCCCGCCGGCTAACGGGAATGTTTTGCAATCAAGTCGACAAATCGTTGGTTGTCGTGCAGGTGTTCGAACCGTTTGTCTTTTGCCAGCGCTTCGTCGCGCGGATCCAAGTAACCGTTGTCAAATGCCTGTTCGAGCGCGGCGATCGTTTCGCGGTCCACTCGCTGTCGCAAATCGGTGCTGCCGTCAGCTTTTTCGGCGACCGTCTGGCCGACACCCGCCAATTCGACTGCGATGCCGAACAGTCGCTCGCCGCTTGCGCGCCAAATCTCGCGGCGCGAAAGCGCATTGTCGACGGCTTCGTCCCAACGGCCGAGTGCCACGAGCGACCGGCCCTGATTATAGACCATCTTACTGAGAATTTCCTGCATTAATTCCGAGGCGGGTGCCTGCTGCCAGCAATGCCGCTGAGCCTTAATCGCAGCTTCATAAATGCCGACCGCCCGCTCGTACTGGCTTGCCCCGGCCAGGGCGAGAGCCTGATTATTGAGCAAGCCGGCCAAAGCGCTTTCATAGCCGAGTTCGCTGGGGTAGTCGCTGGCCAGCGTGGCGAACAGGTCGCGGGCCCGGCCGAATGGCTCTTCGGCGGCGTCGACCTGCTCGGCCCGGCAATAGGCCACGCCGAGGTTGTTGAGGCTTACGGCCAAGTCGCTGCGATGCTGGACGACGGTCGGCGCCTTGCGGACCATTTGTTCCTGCAGCGCAACGGCCCGCTGGTGCCACCCAATCGCGTCGGTGGTGCGTCCGCTGCGGCTCAGCAGTGCCGCCAGATTGTTATAGCAAAGCGCGAGGTCGGCCTGATAACGCGCGCCGTTGGGTGTCGTGGCCAGCCGTTCCAGCGTTTCGACCGCCTCGCGCATCGTTCGCTCGGCCGCAGCCGGGTCGCGCTTCGAGACGACATAGCTCAGATTGTTCGCTGCGATCGACAGGTTGCGGGTGTAGCGCGGATCGCCATCGGGCGCTGCGACCAGCGGACGCAACAGTCGCAGCGCTTCGTCGAGGCAGATCTCGGCCGCGGCGGTATCACCCTGCGAATCGAGCAGGAGTCCGAGGTTCGACTGACTTTCGGCCAATTGAGCGACAAAGGTCGGCTCGTCGGGATTCCCTGCAACCAGCCGCCGTTGGATGTCGCGTGCGAGTTCGTAGCGGGCGCGTGACTCGTCGGTGTCGCGGCGCGCGGCGGCGAGGATCGCGAGATTGTTGTGCGCGAGCGCAAGCTGCGAGAGGAGTTGCGTGTTGGCCGGCTTGTCGGCCGTCAGTTCTTCGAGCAGCGATTGGGCGTCTTTGTATTCGGTGACCGCTTGAGCAGCGTTGCCGAGCTTGGCTTCGATCACGCCCGATTTGAAGTGGGCGAGCGCGAGCTCGTGCTTCAATTCCGGATCGTGAGTTGCCTGCATGATGAACTCGCGATAAAAGCCGAGCGTGTCGGCCAGCAGCCGCTGCCGCACCGGCTCGGTGCCCGGTGTTTCAACCAACTGATCGGCCAACTGGACGCCGAGCCGGTCGAGCATATCGCGGGCCTTCTGGAAGTTGTCCTCGGCCCGCTGGAAATTCTTGCTCGCCAGTCGGCGATTTTCCTCCGACTCGGCGAACGCAGCCTTGGTGCGGTCCTGCTCGCGGGCGAGCAGCACCATGCCCGCCGATGAAACGATGCTCAACAGCACGACGCCCGCGGCCGCTGTCGCCACGATCGCGCGATGTCGGCGGGCCCACTTCGTGGCGCGGTCCACCAAACCCGGTCGCCGAGCGAGCGCCGGCTCGCCGGAGAGGAACCGCCCCAAATCGTCGGCCAGCGCCTGGGCCGATTGGTAGCGGTCGTCGCGGGTTTTCGACATTGCCGCGAGCACGATGGTCTCGAGATCGACCGGCACCGAGGGATTAAGCTTTCGCGGCGGCACGGGCTCGTCGCGTTCGAGCTTCCGCAGCACGACGTGGCGATCTTCGCCGGTGTAAGCGTGTTCGAGCGTCAAGAGTTCGTAGAGCGTCACGCCGAGCGAATAGACGTCGGTTCGGGCGTCGACCATGCCTGCCTGGCCGGAGGCTTGTTCGGGGCTCATGTAGCGGAGCGTACCGACCACGTCGCCGGTGAGCGTGATGCCGCTATTGTTCTGAATCCGCGCCAAGCCGAAGTCGGTGACCCACAGTTTGCCTTGCAAATCGATGAGCAGATTCGAGGGCTTCACGTCGCGATGGACGATGCTGTAGTCGTGGGCATGTTGCAGCGCCTCGGCCGCCTCTCTGCCAAGCCGCGCGACGCCGCGGAAGAATTCGCCGCTGCGAATCGAGCGGTCGGTGGAGAGTACCGAGCCACGATTGATCTCGATCGTGCTGGTCGCGCCGCGGGCAGCCCCGCGGACGCGGGTCGAGCCTTGCGTGGCGGTGGCATTGCTGACCTTTCGCAACTCGTCGATCGCCGCTTCGAGCGATTTGCCTTCGATGTACTGCATCGCGTAGTAATAGACGCCATGCTCCTGACCCACCGCGAACACGGGGACGATGTGCGGATGGTGGAGCTGGGCCGCCGCTTGGGCTTCGTTGCGGAAGCGGGCGATTTGCCGCTGATCGAGCACGGCCGCGAAGGGAAGGATTTTGAGCGCGACGCGGCGGTTGAGCGACTCTTGATGCGCTTCGTAGACAACGCCCATGCCGCCGCGGCCGATCTCGCGGATGATCTTGTAGTCGCCAAGCTGCTTGGCAGTTGGCTCGATCGGACCGTTGCCGCCCAAGGTTCGCATTGCCCGCAAATCGTGCGTTGCTGCGTGCAACTTGTCGAGGCTGTCGAGATACGGCCGCAGTTCGTCGGCGAGGTCCGGATGTGCAGCCACGAGCACTCCTCGATCCGGCACCGCGCCCCGCTCCAGCTCGGCCAGATAGCGCTCGAGAATCTCCGCCAACTCGCGCCGCGGCATGGCCGATTGAGTAAGCGTTTCGTCAAGTTGGTCCAAATGCTCGTTCACGCCGACACCACTTCACCAATTCAATTTCTTGCCACAGAGACCACAGAGACCACAGAGAAGAAAGCAAAGCAATTGATATTTTGCATTTTGCAATTTCTGCTCCTCTCCGTGCACTCCGTGTCTCTGTGGTGAATTCTTCATTATGCCAGTTCACGTTCCGGGAATGTCTTTCGCAATCGTTCCAGCGCCCGCAGCCAGAGCATGCGGACGGCGCCGCTGGTGCGGTCCATGCGTTGGGCGACTTCTTCAAAGGGCAGGCCTTCGATGTGGCGGAGCAGGATCACTTGGCGGTAGTCGCCGGGCAGCTCCGCCAGCGCGTCGGCGAGCATGATCTCTTGTTCGTTCCGTTGGGCATGGCCGCTGGGCGAGTCGCCCGGTTCGGCGAGCAGCGATTCGAGCCGGGCGGTCGACTGTTCGAGCCGTTTGCCGAGTTGCTCGAGCGAAATCTCCCGCCGCACATCCCGTTTCTCCGCGAGCAAGTGCTGTTCGACGACGTGCAACAGATTGTTGACCAATATTTTGCGGAGCCAGGCGACAAACTCGCCGGTCGACTGGCCGCGGAACTGGTGAAAGTCGCGATGGGCCTCGAAAAAGGTCTCCTGAACGATGTCCGACGGGCTTACCCGGACCCGCAGGCGGTCGTCGAGCTGGGCCGCGATCAGGAGTTTTAGGTAATTGGAGTAGAGCGTCAGCAGCCGGCCCAGGCAGGAGGTCGACCCCTGCTTGGCAGACGCAAACAGTTTGTCTATTTCACCTTGCGCGTGGCTGTTCATAGCACGGTCGGCCCTTCACCCAGTCATTATGGGCAGGTTTCCGGGCGGCCTGTCACCCGAAAATTGGAAATTTGGACCCACGGTTGCTATCTTACAGCGGATCGTCCGTGGCGCCGCTATCATGGGATTCATACAAGGTCAATCAAGGGGATGCAGGCGATGAAAATCAAGCAGTCGGAAACGCTCGATCGACAATTGGAATCGTACGGCGTGATCGCCCAGCGTCGGACGCAAGTCCCGGCTCACGCCGAGCAGAGTTGCGGCACCAATTGGAAACGATTTGCCGCGGCGACGGGCGCGTCGTTAGCCAGCGTGGCGGTGGCGGATGCGGCCATCCACCACGTGGTGCCACCCGTGCCGATCCGCGTCGTCGCCGACAACAACCAGAGTCAAATCGTCGATCTGGATGGTGACGCAGAATTCGATCTGCGGATTGGCGCAGGGAAGGCGGTCGGTCTGGCCGGCACCAATTTCTGGTCCGGAACCGCGCGGGGACTCTATTATGACGCAGCACTTGTCGGAGACTACCTATTCGGCAGTACGGGGTACACCAATGTTGCTGTTCGCAAGTTTCAAAATGGCGACATGATTCCTGCGGTGCAACCATCGTTGGCTGGGTCCTTCCTGCGTGCTTCCACTACTGTCGGATATCCGTATGGTCAGGTCGGTAATTGGGGCCTTGGCGAGACCGCCCTCGCGGGAGTTGTGGTCGGGCTCAACGGGCAGCCGCGTGCCGGCTGGATTAAGATCCGCACTGAGTCTCTCAGCGGCCGTTTGCGTGCTGTCTCGGTCCTCGAATGGGCCATCGAAACGGTGCCTGGTGTGTCGATCATGGCCGGGCAGACCTCGAGCGGAAGTATTCCTGGCGACTACAACAACAACGGCACGGTCGGGTCGGAGGACTATACCGTGTGGAAGTCCACGTTTGGCCAGACCGTCGTCGCGGGGACCGGCGCGGACGGCAACAACAACGCCAAAGTCGACGCGGCCGACTACACCGTCTGGCGAGACCATAAAAACGCGGCCGGAAGCGGCTCGCTGTCGAGCGCCGTGCCGGAGCCTTCGACCGTGACGCTCGGCGTACTCGCGCTGGGAGCGGCTGGCGTGGCGGCCCTGCGGCGTCGGTCCAATTGATGCGCTCGAGCCCATCTTGTCGGCCATGAACGCTCCGTCGGCCATGAACGCTCCGTTGGTCATGAACGCTCCGTTGGTCATGAAAGCAAAGGGCCGTCGCAAAGTGTTGCTCGTCGGCTGGGACGCGGCCGATTGGAAAGTCATCCATCCTCTCATGGACGCGGGGAAGATGCCGACGGTCGCGCGGCTCGTCGAGCGCGGCGTGATGGCCAGCCTCGCCACACTGCATCCCGTGCTCTCGCCGATGCTGTGGACGAGTATCGCCACCGGCAAGCGGCCGTTCAAGCACGGCATCCATGGTTTCAGCGAGCCGTCGCCCGACGGCGCCGGGATTCGCCCGGTGACGAACCTCTCGCGGAAAACGAAAGCGATTTGGAACATCCTTTCGCAAAACGGTTTGACGAGCAACATTGTCGGTTGGTGGCCCTCGCATCCGGCCGAGCCGATCCGCGGGGTGATGGTCTCGAATCATTTTCAGCAAGCGTTTGGGCCGCCCGAGGAGCCTTGGCCGGTGCCCACGGGTGCCGTTCATCCGCCGGAGCTGGCCGCGACGCTCGCCCGGCTGCGGCTCAATCCGAATGAGCTACTTGCCGAGCACATTCTGCCGTTCGTGCCGCGTGCGGCCGAGATCGACCAGGCGCAGGACAAGCGTCTGGCCTCGTGCGGGAAGATTCTGGCCGAGTGTACGAGCGTCAACGCGGTCGCCACGGAGCTGATGCGGCAACAGCCGTGGGACTTCATGGCGGTGTACTTCGACGCGATCGATCATTTTTGCCACGCCTTCATGCGCTATCATCCGCCGCGGCAGGAGCACGTCGACGAGCGCGACTTCGAGCTGTACCGCGGCGTCGTGGAGGCCGGTTATCGTTACCACGACATGATGCTCAACACGCTGGTGGAAATGGCAGGGCCGGAGACGACGGTGATTCTGATGTCGGACCACGGCTTCCACCCCGATCACTTGCGGCCGAAGTCACTTCCAGCCGAGCCGGCGGGGCCGGCATACGAACACCGCGATTTTGGCATTTTCGTGATGTCGGGGCCAGGCATCGACGAAGACAAGCTGCTGCACGGACTCAATTTGCTCGACGTCACGCCGACGCTGCTCGCGCTGTTTGGGTTGCCGGTGGGCCAGGACATGGACGGCCGGCCGCTCTTGGAAGCGTTCGGCGAACCGCCGCCGGTTGAGTCGATTCCCAGTTGGGACGACGTGCCGGGCGAGGCCGGACTGCATCCCGCCGACATGCAACTCGATCCGGTGGAATCGCAAGCGGCGATCCAACAACTGGTGGCGCTTGGTTATATTGAGCCGCCCCCAGCCAATCGGCAGCAGGCGATCGACCACACGGTCCGCGAGCTGCGCTACAACCTGGCGCGATCGTACATGGACGACGGCCGGCAGGGCGCGGCCGCGGAGATCTTGGAAGAGCTCTACGAGCGCTGGCCGAACGAGCATCGTTTTGGCGTGCAATTGGCCGCTTGTTATCAAGCGCTGGAGCGGATCGCGGATTTGCGTTCCGTGGTCGAGGACTTGGCGACGCGTCGGCGGGCCGATGCCGACGCGGCCAGACAGGAGCTGCGCGAGTTTGCGGAGCAGGTCCGTGCTCGACAGGCGGATGCCGCGACGGACGCGGAGCGATCGCTGTCGGATGCGGATCGCTTTCGAATTCGCGCCCTGCGCAGCCGTGCAAAATACAATCCACGGGCGATCGACTATTTGTGGGGCTGCGTGGCGCTCGCGGAAGGCGATTACGAGCGGGCGCTGGGACACTTGCAACAGGCCGAACAAATCGATGCCGATCGGCCGGGGCTGCTGCTGCAGATCGGCGAGGCGTACTTGCGGTTGCGGCAATTGGATCGGGCCGATCAAACCTTCGAGCGGGCAATGGCGATCGACCCGGACAATCCGCAAGCGTACTTGGGATTATGCCGCGTGCAGATGTTGCGACAGGAATACGCCGCCGCGGCCGAGATGGCACTCCGAGCGATCGGTCTGCGGTATCAACTGCCAATGGCCCATTTCTTGTTGGGTCGGGCGCTGTTCCGATTGGGCCGGACGCTGCAGGCGGTCGAAGCGCTCCACGTCGCGCTCACGATCAATCCACATTTTGCCGAAGCTCACCGCCTGCTGGCGATCATTCACCGCCGGCGGCTGGGCGATTTTGACCAAGCGGAGAAGCATCGCCGACTCGCGCGGGAGATGCGGCTCGCGCGGCGCGAAGCACGGGAGGCGAAGCGGCGGTACCAATCGACGTCAAAGCGGTGGCTGGGGTCGAGCGTCAGCGAGCCCCCAGCTGCTCTAACCGCTGGGGGCTCGGCGGAGCTTCGACCCCAGCCACCCGACATCGTGGAAACCTCCAACGCCGACGGCATCATTACTGTTGTCAGCGGTCTGCCGCGGAGCGGCACGTCGATGGTCATGCAAATGTTGGCAGCGGGCGGGCTAGGCATTCTCGCCGACGATCGCCGTCGAGCGGACGAGAGCAATCCGCGCGGCTACTTCGAATACGAACGCGTGAAGAATCTCCGCAACGACAGCGCCTGGCTGGGTGAAGCGCGCGGCAAGACGGTGAAAATCATCACACAGCTGTTGCCCGCGCTGCCGATGACATATCGCTACCGCATTCTCTACATCGAACGCGATCTCGACGAGGTACTGGCGTCGCAACGCCACATGCTCGCGCGCGACGGCCAGGCGGCCGCGCGAATTTCCGACGATCAATTGCGACGGACGTTCTCCGCCCAATCGAGCCGCATCCGCCGCTGGCTGGCGCGGCAAGCAAACGTGGAGTTGCTGACAATGGATTACCGACAGGTCATTGCCAATCCAAGACAGTCGTCGACGGCAATCGCCGAGTTTCTCGGCGACGTTTGCGATATCGAAGCGATGGCCGACGTCGTCGATCCGGTGCTCTACCGGTCGCGAGCCTAGTTAGTTTTGCTGAATTCGCCTTCTGCGTGGCAGACAGGATGCGGCGAATGCGGCCAGCACCAGCGTTGACGGCTCGGGAATCTCTTTCGCTAGCGGCAGCTCCTCGAGGAATTCGCCGATGTAGCGGAGATGCTCGAGATGCGAATCGCCGTCGGCGCCGCTCGCGCCCCAGAGCCGGAAATTGCCGCTCTGGGCTTGGCGATAGAAATTTAGCGTGCCGAGGCCGTTGGAGCTGATGGGGCTGGCGGTGATGCCCAGGTGTTGGAGCAGTTCGTTGCCGCATTCTTCCGTCGTCTCGTAGGTAAACGTGGGCACCTGCGAGTGGCTGAAGAGAAATGTCTTCGTGCCGTTCTTGGCGAGCGTGGCGAAAGTCTTATAGTCGGCCATTTGCGCGTCGAGGGGAGTGCCGTCGGCGGCGGTGGTGGCGTAGAGCGAGTCGGCAGCCAGGAGGGCGTCGATCTGGTTGCGATAGTTTGCACTCTTGAGGATTTCGCGGACCGCGCCGTAGCCGGCGCTAAACGACGACACGCCGAGTTTGTCCCACTGGAGCGTGTCGGGGAAGTCGGCCTGCTGACGGACCTTGGTGAGCGCTTCGTCGAGCAGCGTCTGGAACAGCGCGGCGTTGGAGAACGGCGTCGAGTAGGCGCTCGACAGGCCGCTGTAGTTCACCGTGACGATCACCGTGTTGAGGTGGGCGTACTTGGCATTGTTCCACACGGTCTTCGGATCGCCGTGGAAATGGACCAGCACGTCGGCGACGTTTCCCGGGCGCTGCTGGTAGGTGTTGGGAATGAACAGCTTCCAGGCGGAGTTGGACAAGTTGATCTGCCGGCCGGCGGCGACGGGCAGTTGTGCGGCGGCGGGTGTGGCAATCGCAAGAGCGATCGTCGCGACGAAAACACAAGAACTCGGCAAACGATTCAAGGTCCATTCCTCTCGTAAGTGTACTCGACCGAAACCTCGCGCATCAACGCAACAAGCCTCGAAAGACCAACCGCAACGCACGCCATGCGTCCACGGGTTTGATCTTTCGAGGCTTGTTCGCGGGATCGGCTCGAGCTAAAGGAAATACGTCTCGTTCGGTCCTAGTTCACACTAACGCGCCCGCAAAGAGATCGCAATCATTTATCGCGCAGGGCATTCTCGCCAATGCGCGGGTGAGCGACTCGCGGCTGAACCTCGCGTCGTGTATAGTAGGCGCCTTCACGATTTGACCAGAGGGAGACGCCATGTCTGATATCCAGATCACCGTCGCCGACCGTGCCGGCCGCAAGTGTGCTTCGAGCGGCTCGAAGTGGGAGCCGATCATGGGCTATAGCCGCGCTGTTCGCAGCGGAAACCTGATCGCCGTGACCGGCTGCGTCGGCATCAATGCCGACGGCAGCTACGACCCGGATTTCGGCAAGCAGACGGCCCGCTCGTTGGCGATCATTCAGGCGGCAATTGAAGCGCTCGGCGGCAATCTGGAACAGGTAA
>JANNTD010000428.1:0-5515 GCA_031403315.1 Planctomycetota bacterium | reverse complement strand
ACTATCTAGGTGAGTATGTGAGCAGGTGAGTATGTGAGTAAGTTTCGGAGCGAATTACCTACTCACTTACCAACTCTTATCGCGAGCAGAGCTCGACAATCAACTGGGTCTGAACAGGAATGGACACTTCCTCGGCCGAGGGCAACCGGCCGACCACGCCCTCGGGAATTTCCGCGTCGCTGCGCGACAGGAAGTCGGGGACGTCTCGGTGACTTTCGGCCATTGCGCCGCGGACCAAATCGAGGCTCTTGGCCCGATTCTTGACGCGGATCACGTCGCCCACGCGGACCTGGTAACTGGGGATGTCGACGCGGCCGCCGTTGACCGTAATGTGCCCGTGTGAAATCAGCTGGCGTGCCTGGCTGCGGCTCTGACCGAAGCCAAGTCGATGGACGATGTTGTCCAACCGGCATTCCAACAGCCCGAGCAGCGTCGCGCCCGTGTTTCCCTTGCTCTTCACGGCGTGGTGAAAATACTTGCGGAACTGCCGCTCCAATACGCCGTAATAGTGCTTGACCTTCTGCTTCTCGCGCAGATGAACGCCGTAGTCGGTGAGCTTGCTGCGGCGCTGGACGTGCATGCCCGGCGGAGCTTCGCGGCGCTCGAACGCACACTTCGGCGTGTCGCAACGCGTACCCTTGAGAAACAACTTCAGGCCGTCGCGGCGACAGAGTCGACAAACGGGACCGGTGTATCGTGCCATGGTGGTGGTTCTATTTTTCTAAGCCGCGATTAGACGCGGCGCTTCTTGCGGGGCCGGCAACCGTTGTGCGGCAGCGGCGTGATGTCTTCGATGGATTTCACCTTGAGGCCGGCCGCCTCGAGCGACGTGATCGCGCTCTCGCGACCGCTGCCCGGGCCCTTGACCTTGACTTCGACTTCCTTGAGCCCATACTTCTTCGCCTTGTCGGCCGCCTGCTGCGCGGCACACTGGCCGGCGAACGGCGTGCTCTTGCGGCTGCCCTTGAAGCCGCTCGTGCCGGCGCTGGCCCAGCACAGCGTGTCGCCCTTGGTGTCGGTGATCGTCACGGTCGTGTTGTTGAACGTGGCTTCGATGTAGGCGATGCCGACCGAGACGCTCCGCTTGGCTTTCTTCTTGGCGGCGGGCGCCCCGGCTGTCTTTTCTTTGCCCATGAAATAATTCCTGAATCGTAAACTCGATGTGTCGAGTGATTTGGTGAGCTAAACCGCAAGCGGGTGACTGGCGTCAACGACCGCTTCATTCCGCCGCTTACCGCACGTCCGTCTTATCGCAAGTCCGTCTTACCGCAGATCCTTCACGCCCTTCTTGCCGGCGACCGTCTTTTTGGGTCCCTTGCGGGTGCGAGCGTTGGTACGGGTCCGCTGTCCGCGAACCGGCAACCCGCGGCGATGACGCACGCCGCGGTAGCAGGCGATGTCTCGCAGGCGGGAAATGTTCTGCGCCACCTGGCGACGCAACTGCCCTTCAACCGTGTAATCTTTATCCAACAGCGCCGCGAGCCGCGCGACTTCGTCTTCGCCGAGCTCACGGGCGCGACCCTGGGGATTGATACCCGCCTTGTGGCACAACTCGCGCGCCGTTCGCTTGCCGACGCCGTACAAGTACGTCAACGAAATGACGGTCGGACGATCAGGCGGAATGTCGACACCCAGCAAACGTGGCATACGATTACGCTCCCCAACAAACGCTCAAAATAAGGCGGCCCAACCGAGGCACGCCCCACCCATCGGCACCTAACTCTGTCGTTGCTCCTAGCCCTGTCGCTGTTTGTGGCGCGGATTGCTGCACACGACGCGGACCACACCACGGCGGCGAACGATCTTGCACTTATCGCAAACACGCCGGACGCTGGCACGGACTTTCATGGCAACACGCTCACTCGACAAAACGACACGCAACCCGGCGACGACGCGCGGGCTGGATAGGGTCCAGAACTGGTGGAAAACGATTGAGTATACGGCGGGCAGGCGGGGTCCGACAAGGGCTGTTGGAACGGAATTTGCCTCTCGTTTTCAGGCCCTCGCTCACTGCCACCCGAAGGCACGAAAACCCCGTAATCTACGTCAACAAACTCAAGGCTTCCGCCGGCGTGGGGGCTTCCGTGAGCCGCACCGGGCCGTCGCGGGTGATGGCGATCGTATGCTCGAAGTGAGCGCTCGGCTTGCCATCGGCGGTCGATTGGGTCCAGTGGTCGCGGTGCAGCTTCACGCGCTTCGTGCCCGCGTTCACCATCGGCTCGACCGCGATCACCAGGCCCGGCTCGAGCCGAAAGTCGCCGCTACCGCGGAGGCCCCGGCTCAAAAAATTTGGCACCTGCGGATCCTCGTGCATCTGCCGGCCGATGCCGTGGCCGACGAAGCATTCGACGGTGTGGTAGCCGTGGTCGCGTACGAAGATGTCCATCTCGCGGGCGACCTGGCTCCACTTACTCTTGGTGTGCATCAGGTCGAACGCCAATTCGAGCGTGGCAATCGTGCAGTCGAGCAGCCGCTGCACGGAAGGCGAAATCTGGCCAATCGGATAGGTCCAAGCCGCGTCGCCGCACCAACCGTTGAGCCGACAGCCGGTGTCGACGCTGACGATGTCGCCCTCCACCAATGGCTTGTTGTTCGGTATTCCGTGGACCACCTGCTCGTTGACGCTGGTGCAAGTGGCGGCCGGAAACGGCACCTTGCCGACTTCCTGGTTCGGATAGTTGAGGAACAGCGGCTCGGCGCCGCAGCGGGCAAAATAGTCGCTGATCACGGCGTCGATGTCGGCCGTGGTGGCGCCGGGCCGGACAATGTCGCGCACCAACTGATGGGCCTGCCAGACGCAGAGCCCGGCCTGTCGCATCAGGCCGATTTCACGATCCGATTTCAGATTCAACACCGCACGAATACTCCGCAGCCGAACATAATGGGAGGGCGAGGCTCCTGCCGAGCCGATACCAAAGCTCAGCAGGAGCTTCGCCCTCCCGACGTAAATTGTATTCTAACCCAAAGTCAATGCGACCGTTAGTTCGACGGCTGCTTCGCCAGATCGACCACCCGCTTGATCCGCTCGAAGACCTGTTCTGGCGAGCCGGTGCCGTCGACTCGGCGGAGGATGCCTTGGCGATCGTAGTAATCGGCGAGCGGCTCGGTGAGCGAATGATACTGTCCCAATCGCTCCTGAACCGTGGCGACGGTGTCGTCCGGCCGGCCGCGGCTCGCCAAGCGCTGAAAGACGACTTCGTGCGGGATCTCGATCGCGACCACGAGGTCGAGCGGCATGCTCTTCTCCGCTAGCATTGCGTCGAGCACCTTGGCCTGCGAGACGGTGCGGGGGAAGCCGTCGAACAGGCAGCCGTCCACGCAATCGGGCTGGGCGAGCCGTTCGGCGACGATGCCCACGACGACGTGGTCGGGCACGAGCTTGCCGACCTGGAAGAAACTGGCTGCCTGCTGGCCGAGCTCGGTGCCGGCTTGATGTGCCTCGCGGAGCATGTCGCCGGTCGAGAGATGCGTGATGCCAAGATGGTCCTTGAGCCGTTGGGCTTGCGTCCCTTTTCCAGCACCCGGCGGCCCGACGAACACGATGCGCATGAGTTAAAGGTTCGACGGTCGAGGGTCGAGGGTCAAGAGTCGCGGCTCCGGGCGCGTGACTATTCCAGCAGCCCCTTGTAATTCCGCATGACCAGATGGCTGTCGATTTTTTGCACCAGATCAAACGCCACGCTAACGGCAATCAACAGGCTGGTTCCGCCATAAAAGCTGGCCAGCACCCAACCTACGTCCAGCGAGGTGGAGATCAGCGTGGGGATAATCGCCACGACCGCCAGGAACCCGGCCCCGACGTACGTGATTCGGACCATCACCTTTTCGAGGTAGTCGGCCGTGCGTTTCCCCGGCCGGTAGCCGGGGATAAAGGAGCCGAAATTCTTGAGATTCTCCGCCATGTCCTTCGGGTTGAACGTGATCGCCGTCCAGAAATAGCAGAAGAAATAGATCATCGCCAGGTAGAGAACGTTGTAGATAAATCCACCCCGATGAAAGACCTCGACGGCCCAATTGATGAAGTTTTTCCACAGGCCGTCGCCCCACTGCACATTTTGCAGGTTCTGCAGAATGATCAACGGGAACATGAGCAGGCTGCTGGCGAAGATGATCGGCATGACGCCGGCCTGGTTGACCTTGAGCGGCAAGTACTGGCGGGTGCCGCCGTAGACGCGGCGGCCGCGGACGTGTTTGGCGCTCTGCATCGGTATCCGACGCTGGCCGAGCGTGATGAACACCACGCCCATCACCACGGCGACGAACATGCACGCCAAGAGCAGCAGACCCTCGATGCCCAGCTTGCTTCCGCCGCCGCCCAGCTCGAGCGACGCCTTCTGCAACAGTTCCCAGCCGGCGCCCGGCATGCCCGCCAGAATGCCGGCCATGATCAACAGGCTGATGCCGTTGCCGATGCCGAACTCGTCGATCTGCTCTCCGAGCCACATCAGGAACACGGTGCCAGCGGTCATCGTCAGCACGGAAATGATCTGCCAACTGAGCTGCATCTCGCCGCTTGCGTTCTGAAAACTCGGCAGGACGAAGCCCTGTGGCTCGATGAACGACTCGACGTAGAACCAGCTTTGGAACAGACATAAAAACACGGTGGTGTACCGCGTGTATTCGTTGATTTTCTTGCGTCCCGACTCGCCTTCCTTCTGCAACTGCTCGAGCGGCGGATAAACACTCGCCAGGAGCTGGAAAATGATCGAGGCCGAGATGTAGGGCATTATGCCCAGGCCGAAGATCGTCACCTGGTCGAGCTGCGTGGCGCTGAGGACCGCCACGGCTTGCAGCATGTCGGCCAGCCCACCGGTTTGATTGCCGAACTTGCTGACGGCACTCTGGTCGATGACCGGAAGCTGAATTTGAAAACCGACGCGGTAGACGGCCAGCATCAACAGCGTCAGCAAAATCTTCTGACGCAGTTCGGGGATCTGCCAGACGACGCGAAGCTTTTCCCACATAGTCGCAATCCGTCCTTGCTAGTTCGCCGACGACCGAGGTCGCTTGAGTCGCCGTCGTACGGCAAAGCGTGGGTGTCGGTCAGGCCATCCTGGTCAAGGTTATTCCGCGGTCCCTACGAGGTTATTTCTTGGCGTTATTTCTTGGCGGTGGCCGGGGTGCCCTGCTTCTTCTTGGCCCGCTTGACGTTTTTCACCACAGGTGCCGGGCCCGGGATGACAATCGCCTGGCCGCCGGCTTTTTCGATCTTTTCTTTGGCCGATTCGCTGAAGCGATGTGCCGAAACCTTGAATTTCTTGGTGAGCTCGCCGTCACCCAAAAGCTTCAACTGATCGAATCGACCCTTGGTGAGATTCTTGGCCACGAGGGCGTCGGGCGTGATTTCGTCGCCCGAGGCGAAGTGTTCTTCGAGTGCAGCGACGTTGACGGCCGCGATGCGAATCGCCCATTTGTTGTGGAAGCCGCGCTTGGGCACCTTGGTGACCATCGGCGTTGTACCGCCTTCATAGATCGCCGAGCGCGACGTGCCGGCCCGCGAGTTCTGGCCCTTGTG
>JANNTD010000427.1:0-2356 GCA_031403315.1 Planctomycetota bacterium | reverse complement strand
AGTCAAAATGAGTGAGGATTGTGGGACCATCTACCCAATAAGTAACAGTTGTCTCTGGCACAAAAGCACCATCGGGGCCTTCTTCGTAAAAAACGATCTGCTCCGATCCATCTGAACTTCCGATAAAACGCGAGATTGGATTATCAGTAATGTCGAATATGGCGCTTTCCACTGCAATACCAGTCCAATCAGTTCTGTAAAAAACGCTGTTACCATTCCCCGCCGCAACAGTCCAATCATCACCACCAAGAGAGTTCGACGTGCGTTGAAGGACACCGAAGCCTGGGTCCTGCACATCGGGAGAAATTGGACCGACGAGGGTACTATTTGCGGCTGGAACTCGGTAAGCACGACCTTGATCGTCAAATCCAATCGCTCGCTCTAAACCGGCACTGTCCAAGAGTGTATTAACAAGCGTGTTACTATTTTGCGCATTCGCATCGTAGGAGTATCCTTCTCGTATCACTTTTTGCGCAGCGTTTTGCAATAACTGCCAGGTAGCGGTAAGGTCATCGCCCGTCGCAACGGTTGTCCGCGGCTGCGCTACCAAGTATGCGGTGTCCACTGGACTTGCAACACTCACGTCCCTCACATCGATTCTTCCCCAAACGGTGTTAGAGCGAGGGGGTCCAAAATCAAATAGCCCGCCAAGAACGGAAATTGCAGTGCCGATAGTGTCAACCCGGTGTTGCGGCATACCTTCGATAAAGCTTGCGGAGACAACCGCTCCCGCAGCATTATAGGTCACCAGATTTATGGCCATGTGGTAAGCAGGACCAAATGAGCTATCTGTGCCGGGTATCGCTCCGTATGTAACAAATATCTCTTGCCGCATTGGAAAGAACTCCGCTAGATCAGACGCTTAAACGTCGTTGTACCTATCTTCTAGTCGCCCACAACCTTTAAATGCTTTATATATAATCCACCCGAACCAAAGCGACGCGTCTTTTTAGACCAGCTAAAAGATATTCTGTTAGTTTTATTTCTAAAATAAAAACCATTCGAAGGTTCAAAATCGTCTGCTAGTTTAACAGTGCCGCCGGGACTCAAAAGCGGCCCTCTGCCAAAATATTGGTTATTCTTTATGACGCTCTCAATTTCAGAAATGGAATCGCAAATTGTTTCATCTAAAAGTTGCTTGAGAGCGAGCTCTTGAGTTAAGAAGGCGCTCGAACCTAGAGCGATAGGTGAATCTAACAGTTGCTTTATTTGTTGAGAAATCAATTGCAAATTCTCCTGACAACTGTCCGCGCTTTTGCCCGACGCGGTGGTGGCAAGGCAAAATAGGAGCAATAGTGACAAAAATATTTTCCAACGTTCCGACAATCGAGTTTTGGCGCACCCAAACGACGCGATGACCTGGACGACGCAAAGATGATCGCCACCGTTCCAGTCCCGTGCAGTTCTCTGATTGCGCATGGACGCCGAACTCTCAATTGTTTCAAGCAGCATGCGGTAAGCTCCACCTCAGTTTCATGATTACGTTGTCGTTGGCGGCGTGGCTCAAGTCAAAGCCGATGCCATTCGGCGCGCCGTTGACGCCGTGCGCGAAAAGGTCGCCGGTGAAGCCGGCGAACAGATCGCCGCCGACGGCATTGGTGATGACGCGGCCGATCAGCGTGTTGGCCGTTGTGTTGAACAGCTGCCCGCCGAACGAGTGGCCGACGTCGAGGCTCTCGGCCAGCTCCGCGGTCAGGAACGACGACACCGCGCCGATCGCCTGACTCTGGAAGGCCTGGCCGAGGTTCTTGCCGAACGTGTCGAAGCTGGCGGTGACGGCATCGGTGAGGCTCAGATTGTCCGACGTGTCGTTGAAGAACCGGTCGAAGCCGCCGCCGATGGTCTGCAGCGTCGCGGCCAGCGCCGAACCTGCCGCCACGCGGGCGAACACGTTGTCGCCGACCAGTGCCTGGCCGATCGACGAGCCGAAGATCGAGCCGATCTGCGCACCCGTGATCATCGGCGGATCGACCGGGGCGGGGGCCGTGGGGCGGGTGCGCGCGGAGGCGGTCGGGGCGCGGGTGACGGTGACTGAGACCAGATTCTCAACGACAGTGGCATTGCTGAATGGATCAGGATAGATTTTTTACATATCAAAGCTCAGTGAGCAACTCAAATGTTGCAAATTCTAGCTGGGCGTTTTTTGATTTGGAGTCTCTGCGCCGTGACCATCGGTAAAAGGCGGCAAACTTATCCCCGCTCCCACGTTCGCACTGCATACTCCCTCGCATCTGACACCACGGTCGGGAGCGTAGACGTGTGCTGGCGGTTACGTGGTGGCGAACACTGAGCATTCCTTCGGGGGTACTCCGTGCCCAGGTGGGCCCACCCACTCTGGGACGAGCGCTATCTGGCC
>JANNTD010000426.1:0-5038 GCA_031403315.1 Planctomycetota bacterium | reverse complement strand
CCAAGGCGGGATGGGCGTGGCCGCCGGCGGCAACATCAACCCCGACCCCGGCGGCGTGAGCATGTTCGAGCCGATGGGCGGCAGCGCCCCGAAGTACACCGGCACCGGCAAGATCAACCCGATCGCCGCGATCAACGCCGTCAGCATGCTGCTCACCCAACTCGGCTACGACAAGGCCGGGAAGCGTGTGATGGACGCGATCATGTCCGTCACCGCGAACAAGATGAAGAGCCAAGCCGCCGGCAAGATGGGCTACTCGACGAGCGAGGTGGGAGATTTGGTCGTGGCGGCGCTGTGACTCCCGTTTCAACACGCCGACTGACGACATTGCGAGATGGAAACTGACCACGAGAATTCGGACCGAGTGCTCGAGAAGGTTCGCGCGCTGAGGGATAAGTGGATTTCAAGGTTTGATATTAAGAAGAAGAATTCAATCGCGCTTCAGCTAACCAATATCACGTGGGATATTACTTGTTTTAAGATCGTAGACGAGGCCGTTCGCCTTGCTCCTGAATCGCCAGATGGTGGACGGCAACTTAACGGCGCCGTATACAATCTGTTAACTCGAAGTTTTGCCAAGGGATTAATGGCAGACATTCGTAAACTCGTCGATAGCAGAAAGAATACTGTCTCGCTGCGAAGATTACTTGAAGAAATCCGGCGCGAAAGTCGCTTGCTCACACGTCAGTTGGTCTTTGCAGTCGAAGGGATTGAATATGACTCAACGGATTCGCTGCGACGGGAGAAGGAGTTGTTCGACGATCAGGAACGGCAGGGAAAAAGTTTCATGTACGGTCTCCCATTTGAGGAGTCGCCGGATCGGATTAATTCACGACACGAACAATTGGACTTTCTTTGCGAAGTTAGCTCGGATGGTCGAAAACCAACTGACTGCATGAGTGATCGCCTGCTGCAGAATCTAGTAAACTCACTTGACGCAGCGTGCGGGACCATAAAGGATTATGTCGATAAAAACATCGCGCACGCGGGTGAAGTCATGAACCAAGAGAGGACGTTAGAGATTGTTCCCACTTGGGGCGCGATTTACGACGCGCATCGAGTTCTTTGTCGGGTCGCCGGGTTTGTCCATTTGCACATTTTAGGTTTCTCACAATTGCCCTTCAGCCCTATGCCCGGTCTCGAAACCTTGGTCTACGTATCGCGTCCGTTAGTGGGTGAGGCAGATGTCGAAAAGGTCTATCAGGCGATTCAAGATTTTTGGAAAGATTGTAATGAGTTGAGCGAGTGGAAGCCCATGCTCGATCCCAAGAAATCGCCTGATTAACGGTAGTGGACGAACTTGCCTGCAATCATTTGACTTTTACGCAAAATACGTAGAGCTTTACGCGATATGCGTCAGTCGCCGCCCAATCGCCTCGCGTTGCCAATTCAATGTCGCCGCTGCGCGGCTTGACGCGACCTCGCCATCCGGTCCGTGGGTTGGCACCCACGGCTAAGTTATGCCGCCGCTACGCGGCTGAAATCCTCCTTGCCAAGACGTCGGCTCTCCGCGGACAGCCAAGAGCATCTTAGACCACCCCCAGCGCCGGCCTTCCGCTCTGAGTTCGCGCCGCGACCGTACGTTTTCGAGCACTCATTCTCGGCGACCTTGCTCCTCGTACCTCGCATCGAACTCCGTGCTCCCCGCTCCCTGCCTCCGCCAGGGGGTGGCCAAAAATAGTTGTTGAATTCGGTTGAGCGATGCTTTAGGTTGAATCTCGCACGATTGACAGGTGTTCAGTATGTGCGGTGCGTGCGTCGTCGATAGGCCTGTGCCTGGGCTGCAGCCCCTCATCCGGTAGCCACGGTTTATTTAGCAGACCGTGAGGCACGACTTCGAAGGTCGACGGCGGTCAAGACGAACCGCACACCGCGGACTCCCGCCAATCGGGCACCGGAGCTCCGCTACATTTCGACGCGGAGGAGCGCTCCTTCCATATTTTGAACAGTTGAGACGTGGACGAGGTGAGCAGGTGAAGCGGTAGTCGAAATCTACACGAGCAATTCAAGTCAGCCACAAAAAGACACGAGATGACACAAAATTCATTTTTGTGCCTCTTCGCGCCTTTTCGTGGCACTTTCCCTGCGCTCTCTCTGCGGCTCTGCACCTCTGCGAGAAACCCTCTGATTCCAATTGTCGCCTTGGTCATTGGTCATTCCCTGACCCCCGAACCCTGAACCCTGAACCCTGTTTCTTCGTGTCCCCTTCGAAACTTTAAGGACTTACGACGATTCTCAGTGACCCCTTCGAAAGAATAAGGAGTTAGGGCGATGGTCAATCAAGCCGCCACGGTGAGACGACTGCGGTTGCCTAAACTTCCACAAGTGTGCGATCATCCCATATGCGGGGCTCAAAACACACAAACACGGGAGGTGAGTGATGGTGCTCAAAAGTGTCGGAGTGTTGTCGGCTGCGAAAGTGATGGGAGCGGTGTATGCCGCTATGGGTTTAATTTTTGGCGCGTTCATGTCGCTGATTTCAGTACTCGGGGCCGTGGCCGCACAGCAGGAGCAAGCGGGCGGCGCCATGTCTCCATTGATCTTCGGTGTGGGGGCGGTGATCTTCTTGCCCATTGCTTACGGCATCGGGGGATTTATCGGCGGGATCATCTCGGCTGCAATCTACAACCTCGTCGCGGGCATGATCGGCGGGCTGGAACTCGACTTGCAGCCGAGCGCACCGCAGTATTAACAGCGATCAATAGACTCGCAGAGACATTTGAATTACGCACCGGCCGCTTTGAGCCACCAGTGGGCCATCAGCGCGGCGCCGTCGTTCGTGGGATGCACGCCGTCGGCGGCCCAGCGCTCGGGCGGGGCGATTTTCGCCGCGAGGTCGAACATTGCCTGGAAGGGCGCGAACGCCGCGTCCGATTCCTCGGCAATGTGCTTTGCCGCTGCGCGGTAGCCGTCGAAGGCGGGGAACCACGCGTCGTCTACCGCGCCCACTTTCAGCACGAACGGCTCGCAGATGACGAGCTTCACGTTCGGCAGCACGTCTTTCGTGCGCTTTACCAGTGCGCGGTAGTCGGTCTCGTATTTTTCGACCGTGCCGTCGTAGCCGTGCTTGACCAGATGCCAATGGTCGTTCACGCCGATGAGAATGCTCAGCACATCTGGCTTGAGATCGAGACAGTCGATCTGCCAGCGCTCGTCGAGTTGGTAGACCTTGTTGCCGCTGATGCCGCGATTGAAGATTTTCAGTTGGTCTTGGGGGCGATCGACCAAGAGTTGCGCGGCGGCGAGCCACGCATACCCATTGCCCAGCGCCGGCTGCGAATTCACCAGCGGGTCGTCTTTCTTGCGGCCGGCATCGGTGATCGAGTCGCCCTGGAACAGGATTGTCGCGCCGGGCTTGAAAAGCGGCTTGTCCGAGAAGATGGTCAGCGCCGAATCGTCAGACGCGGCGGCGTCGATCGCCGAGAGCGCGGCGAAACTCGCCGCCGTAAGCCCGGCCCCGGCCAGCACGAAATCTCGGCGATTGGGCGCAGCGACGCGATGCGATGGATGGTCCGCCATGGCTGGGTTTCTCCTGCGACTCAAGAGTTTGCTATGATTGATCGGCCGCTGCCCACTCGGTCTCCTAGCGTAACCGATCGGGCCGGCGCATGCCAATGTTCATGCTTTACAGCCCGGGAATTGGACGGGATAACAGGGCAGATACCCGCCAGGAGCGGCCCGATGCAGATCGAAACTTTGGATCGTCGCCATTTGACCGAAGCCGAGGCGCGGCCGTTGGCGGAGCTGCTCAACAAGGCATTCACCAAGCGGAGCCTCGACGAGCGAGTTGCGAAATTGTTGGTTGAGTGGCGGAACTTTGCCGGCCCCGAGGCCGTGTTTCCCCGGTCGATCATCCTGCGCGACGGCGAACGGGTGATCGCGCATGCGGCCGCGTTGCCGCGCACGATCGGCACCAGCGAAGGCGACTTGACGGTTCTCGGCCTCGCGCACGTCGCCACCGATCCGGACGAGCGCGGCCGAAAGTTGGGGCAAGCCGTGGTCCGGGCCGCGTTCGACCTCGTGGATCATGGACCCTATTCGCACGCACTTTTTCAAACGTCGAATAGCGTGCGGCCGTTCTACGAAAAGCTCGGCGCGGGCGCGGTCACGAACCACATCGTCAACTCGCTCGCCGACGACCCGGCGAAAAATCCGTTTTGGGACGAAGTCGTCATGCGCTATCCCGCAGCGAAGCACTGGCCGACGGGCGAGATCGACCTCCGCGGGCCGGGGTGGTGAAAGCAGGGAGCAGGGAGAGTGAAAGTTACTCCGTGCTCCCCGCTCCGTGCTCCCCGCTCCCCGCTCTTCAACTATGCATACGGGGCAGTTCCTCGCCGCGGTCGATGATCGCCGCTTCGAGCGCGGCGAGTTCGTCGAGGCGGGCCATCACGGTTTCTTCGGGGGCGAAATGTTTGGCAAGTCGAGTATACGTGGTGTGATGTCGGGCTTCCGACTCGAACAGGCCGGCGTAGAACGCCGCGAGCTCGGCGTCCTGCACGTGCCCGGCCAGCACGTGGAAGCGTTCGCACGAGCGGGCTTCGATCAAGCCGGCGACCAACAGCCGGTCGACGGCCCGCTGCGGCTCTTGCTTGCGAACCAGATCGTTGAGCTCGCGGCCGTAGGTCGAGGGCGTCAGCCGGCGGAAGCGGATCCCGCGGCGCGTCAGCAGGTCGATCACCATTTGAAAGTGTTCGAGCTCCTCGTTGACGATGAATGCCATCTCGCGGCAGAGCTCGAGGTCTTCGACGTAAGCGAAGATGAGATTCAGCGCCGTGCCGGCCGCTTTCTTCTCGCAGTGGGCGTGGTCGATGAGAATGTCGTGGAGATGGGCGTCGACTTGAGCGAGCCAGCGATCGGAGGTTTCGGACTGCAAGTGCAACATAAGAGCTGTCAGTGGCGAATGGCACTGCCGTGCTTTTTTTGGCGATGGGGCGCAGCACGGCACCGCACACTGGCCGAGTGTGAGATTGTTCTCGTGGATAGTGGCCGTGCGAGGTAATGCTGTTGGTGGCGAGACCGTCTGACCGTTATCATTTCG
>JANNTD010000425.1:0-15111 GCA_031403315.1 Planctomycetota bacterium | reverse complement strand
AACACATTTCTGGCGACGAGGGTCATGCCATTCAGCGTGCATACGAGGATCACTTACCTGACAGAACGGAGCGACGCAAATTCATCAAAGAGAACATCCGAGCGCAATGGCTCTTGGTGAACAATCCTGATAGAGCCGCTGACTTTGAGCATTTGTTGATCTGGCTATATCAACCCCTGTGGAACCGGCGATAAGGGTCCAATTCACTCCGCACTGGAAGATTGGATTCGAGATTTCGCATTAACCCCGCCGGCCGCGCCGGTGTATACTGTCAATAGCGGGGCATGTGAGCAGCGACGATCGAATCGCCTCAGGACGCCGAACGAAATGATCCAGCGAGAATTGAACGACTTGCTTCCCCTCGATGACGATCGGCCGCCGTTGCGGTTGGACGAAGGTGGTGCCGTGCGCGTCGGCAGCAGTCGCATCACGCTCGATCTGGTCGTCGAGCAATACGAGAACGGCATGACGCCAGAGGACATGGTCCGCGCCTACGATACTTTGGTGCTGGCCGACGTTCACGCGGCAATCGCCTATTACCTCCGGCACCGCGACGAAGTGCGGGCCTATCTGAAGCAGCGAGAAGAAGAAGCCGCCGTGCTGCGGACGAAGGTTGAGGCCGAGCGCCCGCGCGTTTCGCCGGAAGAGCTGCTCGCACGTCGCAGTGCCGCGGAGACGGCCGATGCTCCGACTGGCAAGTGATGCCGACGTCCACGGCGAGATCATCCGCGGCTTGCGCCGCCGCCAGCCTCAGATCGACGTCGTCCGTGTCCAAGATGTCTTGCCCGAAGGCATATCCGACGCCGACGTTCTGTCCTGGGCTGCGACGGAGAATCGGGTGCTACTCACGAACGACCGTAACACAATGGTCGGCTTCGCTTACCAGCGGGTGGAGGCAGGAGCGCCTGTGCCGGGCCTCATCGTAACGAGCAATCTGCAGTCCATCGGCTCAGCCATCGACGACGTCCTGCTCGTTGCCGAATGCTTGTCGGAAGAAGAGATCGGGGATCAGATCGTTGTGTTCCTGCCTCTTCGCAGATTATGACGCCTGCAACGTGGGCCGAACTACGTGAATCCCTAACGCGAGGGCGTGCTGCTATCATCGCGATGCTATCGGACGGAATGGCAACACTTGTTCGCCGGAGATTCGGCGTGGCCGCCGACGCCAATGGGCCCGTGCGGGCCCTGCAATTGACGTGATTGGCGGGGGATGTTAATTACTTGCCCCCGCGCCCAAACTGCGCGCTGGTCGGAACCCGGTCTTATCTTCTCGCGCACCCGACACGGCCAATCCGTTGAATTCGCTCGTTCGATTCACCGCCGCGGCAACGCTCTTGATGCTCGCGCTCGATGCGCAAGCGCAACGGGTGCAGTTTCCGACGGCCACCCAGCCACTTTCGGCCCCGCCGCCGACAACGTTCGCCGCCCCACCGCCGGCATCATCCGCGTTCGCTGCACCGCCCGTGACGCCGCCGCTGTACACGTCGCCGCCCGCGTTTGGATCGTCGGTTGCGGCCCCGGCTCCCTATGCATCGCCACCACCGGCGTTCGCTTTGCCGTATCCGACCACGCCAGTACCAGCCGCATCGCCATTTGCCAGCCCCGCACCCTACACGCCGGCACCCTACACGCCGGCACCATCGCTCACGTCGCCGGCTCCGTTGGCACCGGGCAGCGTCAGCCCGCCGCCGCCGTTCGATCCGTATGCCATGACCTCGCCGCTGGGCGCTCCGCCGCCGGCGGTGCCTTACAACTACACGCCGCCGCCGGTCGCCGCGCCGCAAACTTCGCCACTCTATCCGAACGGCATGCCGTACCAATTCCAGCCCACGCCTCCGGGCGGCGAAGGTTACACGGCCACGGCGCAACGACTGCTGCAGGAGTTGAGTGCCGAGTTCACGTGGCTCTACGGCAAACAGACCGACCCCAACGACCTGGGAATCACGCGCCTCGAGCTGTCCAGCACGTTCGCGGTGCCGATGTTCTACAACATCGAAACGCCGCTGTTGATCACGCCCGGCTTCGCGTTCAACTGGTTGCAGGGGCCCTTGAGCGATCCGGCCGCAGTGCCCCGCGGCCCGGACCTGCCGCCGCGGCTCTACGACGCCTATCTCGATTTCGCCTGGTATCCGCGCGTGAATCAATGGCTCGGCGCGGAGCTCGGCATTCGTACCGGTGTGTGGAGCGATTTCGACCACGTGGACACCGACTCGATCCGCATCCTGGGGCGCGGACTCGCATCGGTTTCGCTCACGCCGCAACTCGACATCTTGTTTGGCGTCGTGTATCTCGACCGGTTGGACGTGAAGATTCTGCCGGCGGGCGGCGTCTACTGGCGGCCGACGCCCGAGTGGGACGCCTATCTCGTGTTCCCCAACCCGAAGGTGCGGAAGTTCTGGGCGAACATCGGCAACACGAAAGTCTATTGGTACGCGGCCGGCGAATATGGCGGCGGATCCTGGACCGTCGACCGCCCGGCCGCCGGGGCCAATGCGGGAATCGAGGATCAAATCGACATCAACGATATCCGCGTGATCGGCGGCGTCGAATGGGAAACGCAAACGCAGATTCGCGGCCACGTCGAGGCCGGCTACGTTTGGGACCGCGAGATTCTCTTCCGCTCCGGCATGCCCGGCGATTTCAAGCTGGACGACACTGTCATGCTCCGCGCCGGAATCGATTTCTAAGGTGCGCCGCATGAAACCAATCGCGACGCCACCACGCACCGCCGGTTTCGCGCGCCGCAAGCGGCTCGTTGCGCTGTTCGTTGTGATTGTGTGGATGGCGGCGGCAGTTGCTCAAGCGCAGTCGCCGTACCCGGCGTCGCCGGCGCCGCAAACAGGTTGGGGTGGTTACGACGTGCCAGTGCCGGTGCCATACCAACCGACGCTCGATCCCTCGTGCCAGACCTCGGCTCCGCCGAGCGAACCGTGGCAGATTTATCTGGTGACGCCGCCGGCCAACACACCGATCGTGACGATGCCACCGCCGGGCGACGTCGCCTTCCCGCAACCAGCCGTCTCGCCGAGCGGCATGAAGCCCTGGTTTCCGCCGGGCAGCCGCAACGGCGTGTTCCAAAAAGTGAACTTCACGGGCGCCTACTTGCCGCGATTCGGCGAAGATTCGCTGGGTATGAGCGACCTGCAACTCGACGTGGTATTCGGGCTGCCATTCCTCACCGTCGAAACGCCGCTGCTCGTCACGCCTTTCTACGCGGTGCACTTCATGGATGGCCCGAACACGCCCGACGTGCCGCCGCGACTGCACGACGCGGCCGTCACGTTTCAAAACGTCCGGCCACTCAGCGACAATTGGCTGGTGATGCTCGACGTTACGCTCGGCCAGTACGCCGACGATTCGAGCTTCGATTCGAGCGAAGCGTTCCGCATCACCGGTGGCGGGGCGGGCGTCTATCGGTCGAGCGACACTTGGAAATGGGTCCTCGGCGCGACGTACGTCGATCGCATCAATACGAAGGTCTTACCGATCGCCGGCTTCATCTACACGCCCAACGACGATGCGGAATATCGACTGGTGTTTCCGGCACCGAAGCTCGCTTGGCGGCTGCCGTGGTCCGACGTCCCCGGCGCCGACGAGCGCTGGTTCTACGTCGCCGGCGAATTCGGCGGCGGCAAGTGGGCGGTCGAGCAGGCCGATGGCACGCCCGATCGGCTCGACGTCACCGACTGGCGCGTGTTTCTGGGCGTCGAGCGGAAGATCGTCGGCGGCCTCTCCCGCCGCGTCGAGCTTGGTTACGTCTTTAGCCGCAAGCTCGAGTATCAAAGCAACCACGACGAGATCGACCTGGGCGACACGCTGATGGTCCGTGGGGGACTGACGTACTGAGGTAATGACGCACTGTCGCGCTAAGCCGCAAGCGGCTAGATGAGATCCATCGGTGATTGGCGGCGATGACGCGTGCGGCTGCACTCGCGGCAGACGCCGAAGATCGTGAGCCGGTGCGAGGCGACGCGGAAGTTGTGCTCGCGGGCCACGGCGTCGCGGAGCTCGGCCAGCTCCTCGCTGTGGAACTCGATCAGCTTCTCGCACATCTGGCAGTAGAGGTGGTCGTGCTGCGGGTAACCGTAGTCGTGCTCGTACACGGCCCGGCCGCCGAGCGTCATCTTCCGCAGCAGTCCCGCTTCCACCAGTTCGTTGAGCGTGCGATACACGGTCGGTCGGCTGACGGCCCCGACTTCGGGCTTACCGATCAGGCTGGCGATCAGCTCGTCGGCGTCGAAATGGTCGTGCCGCTCGAACACGTGGTCGACCAGAATCCGCCGCTGCTGCGTGATCCGCTTGCCGCGGCTCTGCAGATATTCCTCGAAGCGTTCCTGGGGCGAGAGGGCGACCCGCACTTCGCCCAGTGAGAAGTCGTTGGACATAAATTGCACCGGGGTTGGCTGGCGAGGTCGGCGAGACGACCGATTGGCTGGCTGTGACGCTTATTGAGATTAAAGCACGCAATACCAAACGCCGGAAATCAAAGCGACTAAGCGAGTTACGACGTTCAATCGATCGCTTATTGATTCTAGCCGGGCCCACGCGCGCCGACAAGCCGAGGGCCCGGATCAATCTCCGCCGGGCTTCGGCTCAAACGCCAGCGATGCCGAATTCACGCAGTACCGCAGGCCAGTCGGCCGGGGACCATCGGGGAATACGTGCCCCAAATGGGCGCCGCACTGGCGGCAGGCGATCTCATCGCGGACCATGCCGTGGCCGGTATCGATTTCGGTGGCAACGGTCTTGTCGTTTGCGGCGGCGTAGAAGCTCGGCCAGCCGCAGCCGGCGTCAAACTTTGCTTGCGAGGCAAACAAATCCGCCCCACAGCAGACACAGCGGTACATCCCTTCCGCGGTGTGGTTCCAGAACTCGCCGCTGAACGGCATTTCCGTGCCCTTTTCGCGGGTCACGCGGTATTGCTCGGGCGTCAGCTGCTGGCGCCACTCGTCGTCGGCTTTATGGATGTCGCTCGGCATGGTTAGTGGTTAAGGTAAAAGAGTCACGCCCCCGTGTCAAATTCGCCAACATGTCGCACGAACCACCACAATTTGTCTTCATGACCTGCCGACCGGGAGCGGAAACCGCCCTCAAGCAGGAAGTCGCCCGCACCGAGCCCGAATGGCGGCTGGCATTTTCGCGGCCGGGGTTTGTCACGTTCAAGGTCAATTCAACAACTCCGGTCGACGACAAGCAACTCGCATCGCGCAGCTGGGTGCTCGCGCGCACCCAGGGCGTGTCGCTCGGCAAAGTGACTGGCGATGAACTCGCAAAACTCGCGGCCGACGTGTGGGCTCTCGCAGGCGTCGCAACGCTGGTTGCCGAGGGTCCTCTCGACGATGTACACGTTTGGGAGCGCGATGCGCATCGCAGCGACGACGAAAGTAGCACGCTCTTGGTGTCGCCGCTCGCCGCGGAGATCGAAAACGCGATTCGCGCCGCAGCACCCGAGTCGTGCGAAAACCTGCGTGAGCCGCCGGGGGAAAAGCGTCGCCCCGCGGCACGCAACGCCCGCGTGCTCGACGTCGTCGTCGTCGAACCGAATCAGTGGTGGATCGGCTGCCATCGCGTGGTGACACCGCCCCAGCGCTGGCCCGGCGGTGCGATTCCCGTGCGCACGCCCGAGCATGCCGTCTCGCGGGCCTACACCAAGATGGCCGAAGCGCTCGCTTGGAGCGGCTTACCCATTGCCAAGGACGACGAGTGTGTCGAGATTGGCTGCGCCCCCGGGGGAGCGAGCCAGGCACTCTTGGACCGCGGACTGTTCGTCACCGGCATCGATCCGGCCGAGGTCGACCCGATCCTGCTCGAGCATCCCCGGTTCCGCCACATCCGCAAGCGCGGCAAGGAAGTCCGCCGCAGCGAGTATCTCGGCGTCCGCTGGTTGGCGGCCGACGTGAATCTCGCGCCCGGCTACACGCTCGACGCGGTGGAAGCGATCGTCACGCATCTCGACGTACACATCCGCGGTTTGATTCTCACGCTCAAGCTCGCCGATTGGAGTCACGCCGATCGACTCGCGGAGTATGCGGCGCGGGTGCACGGGTGGGGATACCGCGACGTGCGGATGCGGCAACTCTCGAGCGGTGGACAGGAGGTGTGCCTCGTAGCGCTGCGGCGCAAGGAGCTGCGGAAGCTCGACCGCAGGCGGAAGTCACGCGTTGAAAAACGTTCCCCCAAAGGTGAGCGGGCTTCAGCCCGCGGGGCGATCCGCCGCGATCCGCCCCACCCAACGCTCTCGGGCCCGCACTTCGGAGCCCAATTCGGGGCTCAAATCTAAGCTGCCATCTGCTCTACGGCGGTTTCGCCGCTTCCGCTAGAATCCCGGCTTTTCGGGGAACCGCCCATGCGGCGCACGTCGGCAGTCATCCAAGCAATCTTGCTATTCACGCTGCTCGCCGCAATGGCGAGTTGCCGCGGCCTGCCGCTCGCACCGTTCTCACAGCCGCTCCCCACGGAAGCTCCGGCCACCGACGAGCAACTTAATTTCGTCTGCGACTTTCCGCTCCCGCCGGACCACCGATTGATTCGAGAGCTCAAGTCCGAGCGCGACGACGTCTACACCACGCTCGGCCTCCCGCCGAGCGAAGAGAAGATCGTCGTTCACCTCTTCCACGACGCCGATACCTACCACGAACAGCTCGCCCGCAAGTTTCCCATGGTGCCGAATCGACGGGCCTTCTTCCTCGAGACCGACACCAAGTTGCACGTCTACGCCCATTGGAGCGACCGCGTCGCCGAAGACCTGCGGCACGAGGTGGCCCACGGCTACTTGCACGCTTCCGTGCCGGCGATTCCGCTCTGGATCGACGAAGGCCTGGCCGAGTTCTTCGAGGTGCCCCGCGGCCACGGCGGGCTCAACCGACCTCACCTGCTCTTGCTCTCCGACTTGATCGAGGTGAATCGCTGGCAGCCAAACCTCGAGAAACTCGAAGCGCTGTCCTCGGCCGGCGAAATGCAGCAAGAGCACTACGCCGAGGCCTGGGCCTGGGTCTACTTCCTCTTGAACTCGACACCCGACCGGCGCGAGCTCCTGACCGAATATCTCACCGAGCTGCGCGAAAAGGGCAAGGTGGCCCCGCTCTCCGAACGGCTCGCCTCGAGGCACATCCAGCCACAGCGAACGCTTGCCGAATTCCTGGTTACGCTCAAGGCCCAGCAACCGGCCAACTAGCGCTGACCGCTGCTACTCGCCTTTGCGAAACACTCCGCCCTCGCCGACGATGACGAAGCCCAGCTTCTTGTATATGGCGAGCGCAGGCGCGTTGCCCTGCATCGTTTGCGCCTCGACGATCTTGATGCCGCGATTCTTGAGCCGGTTGAACGCCTCGCCCAGCAGGAACGTGGCGTATCCCTTGCGGCGCCCTGCGGTCGTCACTTGAAGATCAAACATGCCGGCTGTGGCGGCGCCCCAGCTTGTTGAGAGCGGTTCGACGTCCCAGAACGACACGCTGGCGAGCAATTGACTGGTGTCGATCGTCTGCAGATAAAAATCGAGCCGCTCGAACGCCCCCGTCGTCGAGGCTTCCCACCAGTTTGCCGCCGGCGGGCAATAGGTTTCGCCGCTCGCCACGCTGCGCCGCAACTGCCGCTGCTCGCGCGTCACGGTCACGCGGAAGTCGCTCAGGTCGCGCCGCAGGATCAACACGCGGTCGATCTCGCGGTACCCATTGCGACGGCAGGCGTCGCCCAGCACCGGATCGGTGTCGAGCACGCCAGGGAGTTCGCTGCCGCCGTAGAGCCCGAGATAAAATCCGTTCAGCGGCCGGATGCTGCCGCCATAGAGCACCGTCGCGCCACGCTCGCGGAGGTAGGCCTCGCTGCGGGCGAGGAGTTCGTCGGCGAGCGCCAGATCGTTCGCGCCATTCTCAAGCATCATGAGGTAGGTTGTCCCCAATTCGGTCGAGAGCGCGGTCCCTTCCTCGTTCGGGCCGAAACCCGCGTGTACGAATCCCACCCGCTTGCCGTCGCGGAGCGCCACAATCAGCCCGGCCGGATCGAAGTACGGCTTCGAGAAAACGAATTGATCGAGCAGCGTCGCCGACATCGGCTGCATCACGCCCCGTTGCGGCGGCTGACTGCGCCAAATCTCGGCCAAGTGCGGCGGGTCGGTATTGTGAAACGGCCGAAATTGATACACGGTGGCGCGCGGTCGGAGAGGGCAGGGGCCCGGCGGGTAAACCGCCTATCGTAACCGTGATGCCACGCGCGGAGAAGGTGCCGGCGGCGAGCGAGCTTCAGCACGCGGGGCTATCTAGCACGCGGGAATCTCACGCCGCCGCCGTCTGCTGCCCCGAACGCTTCATCGCCCGCGCCGTCGGCTGCCCCTTCCAGCGGCGGTGGAGCCACCAATACTGCTCGGGCGCCTCGCGAATCAGATTCTCCAGTTGATCGGTGTACCATTGCGCCAACAGCGGCACCGTCCGCAACGGGAACCCCGGCTCGCGCGGGTCGCAGATGGCCTGTGGCCCGACTTCATACTCCAGCGGCCGACCGATCCGCCGAGCGTAGCTGACCATCGTCGGCGCTTCATTTCCTAGCGAGAACAGCGACACGGCCTTGTGGGTGGAGGCCGGTCGGCCGAAGAACGTCACCCAGCAGCCCTTTTTCCCCGCCGACTGGTCGCCCAACAGCGTCAAGATGCCGCCCGCGTCGAGCACTTCCTTGATCTCTGCGCCGCTACCGCGCTTCGGCAGTATGTATTGGCCCGTGCGACCGCGGAAGTGATTGATGAATTGGTCGAGGTACGGATTGTCGAGCTTGCGGGCCACGGTGTACGTCGGGAACCCGAACAGCCCCATTAAGTAGCCGCCAAGTTCGAAATTGCCGTAGTGGGCCGAGATCACCACCAGCGGCCGGCCCGAGAGTAGCGTCCGCACGAACGATTTCAGATCGACGATCCGCGAGTGCTCGCGCCAATTGGTGCGATGCACCTTGCGCGGCGTGTGAGCGATCTCGGCGCACATCAGGAACAGGTGCCGCCACATCTTCCAGGCGATCTCAGCCCGCTCCGGCTCGCTGAGATTCGGAAACGCGATCCGCAGATTCTCGTCAACGACGTGATGCCGAATCCGCAGCACGCGGGCCGCAAGCGTGGCGAGCACTTCCGCCCCGCGCTCGCACACCCAGAGCGGCACCGCCTGCACGAGGCCAATCAACACGCGGACGAACACGTAGACGGAAAAATCCAGTCCTTGTCGCAGCACGGGCGGAACTCCTTTTCCGTACGTTAGGCTTTCTAGCCTGACAGTCGGTGCGGTCAGCCTGGAAAGGCTAACGTACGGCCAATTGTCGCATGAACGACGAAAAGTACGAAGAGCGGTTCGACCGCTAGCCCTTCTTGCGTCCGCCCATCGACCGATGCACCGGCTCACCCCGCAGCGGCAGCTTGACCACTTTGCCACCCGATTCCGCCGACTTGTAGATCGCCTGGATGATCTCGACCGAACGCCGGCCTTCGTGGCCGTCGATTGCGGGCGGCCGGTTCGCGCGGATGGCCTCCAGCACGTCGGAAAACTGCTTGGTGTGGCCGTGATGGCCAATCGCCGCCGGATCGCTCGCCCCGCCGCCGCTGCTCTTTGACTTCTTCATCTCGGCGAGGATCGCCTTGTCTTCTTTCGCCGGCTTGGCAAAATCCCAGGCCTTGAGGTCCTCTTCCTCAAGCACCGCCGAACCCTCCGAGCCGTGAATCTCGATCCGCTTTAGATAGCCCGGATACGCGGCCGTCGTCGCTTCGATCACACCGAGCGCACCGCTCGCAAACCGCAGCGTCGCCACCGCAGTGTCTTCGACCTCGATTCGCTCGTGGGCCAACTGGGCCGTGTGTGCACAGATTTCCTTCACCGGCCCCATCAACCACGTGAGCAAGTCGACACTGTGGATCGCCTGGTTCATGAGTGCCCCGCCGCCGTCGAGCGCCCAAGTCCCGCGCCACGCGCCGCTATCGTAGTACTGCTGCGTGCGAAACCATTTCACGTAGGCGTCGCCGATGGTGAGTCGGCCAAACCGACCGCCCTCGATCGCCCGCTTGAGCTTCACGCTCGAATCGTGGAACCGCGAGGGGAACACGGTCGCCAACTGCACGCCATTTTTCTCACACTCGCGGATGATGCGGTCGCATTTCTTGAGCGTCACTTCGAGCGGTTTTTCGACGATCACGTGCTTGCCCGCCTTGGCCGCCGCGACGGCCGGGACCATGTGCAGGCCGCTCGGCGTGGCGATGGTGACAATGTCGACTTGCTTGTCGGCCAGCATGTCGTCGAGCGAATGGTACGACTTGCAGCCGTTGGCCGCGGCGAAGCGGTCGGCCGACTCGGACCGCGTATCGCAGCAAGCCACCATTTTCGCACCCCGCACGTCGGCGATTGCTTTTGCGTGAAACTGGCTAATCATGCCACAGCCAATGATGCCGAATCCAAATCCCATGAGGTGCCTTTCGCCCGTTTTGTACGTCAGCCTTTCCAGGCTGACAAAGTTGCGTCAGGCTGGAAAGCCTAACTTACGCTAGAATCGAGTGGCTATTATAGGCACCCGCACCACCGGCCCCAAGTTGCCATGTCGGACACATCGCCACCACTCTACGAACCCCGGCTGCACGTCGTCCTGCACCAGCCGGAGATCGCCTACAACACGGGCAGCGTCGGTCGCACCTGCGTCGCGGCCCACGCCAAGCTTTGGCTCGTACGGCCGCTAGGATTCCGCGTCGACGACTATTACCTTCGCCGGGCCGGGCTCGACTATTGGGAGCGGCTCGCCTGGGAAGCGGTCGACGATTGGACCGCTCTCAGTGCCGCCTTGCCAACGAACCGCTACTGGCTGTTCACCAAGCGTGCCGAACGCTCGTATTGGGACGCCGACTATCGGCCCGGCGATGCGCTGGTCTTCGGCTCCGAATCCGCCGGCCTTCCCGACTCCCTCCAAGCAGAGCACGCCGACACGCTCGTCCGCATCCCCACCAGCGGCGACGTCCGCAGCCTCAACCTCTCAAATAGCGTGGCCGTGGCCGTTTACGAAGCATTGCGGCAATGGCAAACGGGGCAAGGCGGATAATCTCGATTGACGCTCCGCAAGCTTCCCGTCACCATTGGGGAAGAGAAATCGGACCGCGTTGCGAAGGCGTTTTCATGGCTGCTTTGACCGACATCGGGTGTGTGAAAGAGAAGGTGCCGCTCGCGGACCGCACGTGGTTCAAGCTCGGCGGCCCGGCCCAATTCTTTGCCGAGCCGAAGTCGGTCGACGAGCTGCAGGCGGTGATCGAGCGCTCGCGCGACGAGCAATTGCACGTGCGGATGCTGGGAGGCGGCTCGAACGTGCTCGTTCGCGACGAGGGCGTCGCCGGCATCGTGATCAGCCTCACCGGCCCGGCTTTCAGCAGCATCACCACGAGCGGCAACGTGGTCACCGTCGGTGGCGGGGCGCAACTTGCCAACGTGATCACCGCCACGGTCGGCGCCGGCCTCGCCGGGCTCGAAACGCTGGTCGGCATCCCCGGCTCGATCGGCGGTGCGCTCCACGGCAACGCCGGCACCCAAGCCGGCGACATCGGCCAGTGGACCAACCGCGCCACGGTGATGACCCGCAGCGGCGAGCTCATTACCCGCGAGCGCAACGATCTCGTGTTCGCCTACCGCCAGAGCAGCCTCGACGAGCTGGTGATCATCGATGCACACTTCGAGCTCGAGGAAGAGAATCCCGACGACGTCACCAAGCGGATGCAGAAGCAGTGGATCTTCAAAAAGGCCAACCTGCCGATGGCGCACGAGAACACCGGCTGCATCTTCCGCAATCCGCGCGGGATGAGCGCGGGGATGCTGATCGACCAGGCCGGCCTCAAAGGTGAGACGGTTGGCGGCGCCGAGGTCAGCCAGCGGCACGCGAACTTTATCATCGCCCACCCCAAGGCGACAACCCGCGACGTACTGAAACTGATCGACGTGGTCCGCAGCCGCGTCGCCGAACGCATGGGCGTCGAACTCGAAACAGAAATCGAAATCTGGTAGGCGAGCGGGCTTCAGCACGCGGGCTGAGAATTAATTTAGCAATCGCAGTTCCACCCAAGTCACACGGAGGTGACCAAAAATGGGCTCATCACGCAACGCAGCGAAATTGGCACCGCTCCCCGCGCCCACCTCGCGGATCCTCTGGCGGCCCAAAGTCTGGGGCTCTCTCGCAATTGTGCTCGCCGTCGGCTATGGCGGCCACCTGGCATGGAACCATTATCTACCCACCATCGCCCGCCACCCACAATTCCAAATCACGGCCGACAGCGTCCACGTCACACCGCCACCACACTGGATTCGCGCCGACGTAAAGACCGAAGTCCTCCGCGACTCCGGCCTGTTGGGCAACCTTTCGGTGATCGACGACCACCAGCGGCTACAGCAGCGAGTCCGCGACGCGTTTGCGTTCCATCCTTGGGTCGCCGCCGTGGGACAGATCAAAATCGATCTGCCCGCGTCGCTCGAAGTCGAACTGCAATACCGCCAACCGGTGGCCGCTGTCGAGACAGTCGATCGCGAGACGGCGTCGTATCTGCCGATTGACGCCACGGGAGTGCGACTCCCCGATGCCGACTTCAGCGATTACGAACGACGATCGCTGCCGCGGATCTCCGGCGTCACCAGCCTGCCGTCGGTCGGCGAACGCTGGGCCGACGAGCGCGTGACCAGTGCCGCAGCGCTCGCGTCGAAGCTCGCCGATGTCTGGAGCCAACTGCGGCTGGTGGAGATCATCCCCTCGATGCACGCTCAAATTCGAGGCGACACTAGCTTCTACGACTTCGAGATCATCACCAGCGGCGGCACGCGGATCGTCTGGGGGGCAGCCCCCGGCCGCGAACAGGACGCCGCCGAATCGCCCTTCGACGACAAACGGAAACGGCTGCTCGAGTACGCCGCCGGTCCGGGGCAGCTCGATTCGATCGATGGCCCCGCTTCGGTGGACGTCCGCAGCGACCTCGTGGTACTCCCACGCACTGCCCGCCGCCCGGGCGCCAAGGCAGAAGCGAAAACCGAAACCAAATAACAACTGCCGCTTGCGGTTTAGCATCTAACTCAGAATCGACTTCGCCGCCGTCACCGCCACCCCACGCTCCACCCGTTGGTTCTGCTCCATCAGCAGCTGCTCGAGCGCATCAAGCAATTTGAACACATTCTCCGGCCGGCTGCTGTACCCCATCAGTCCGATTCGCCAAACCTTGCCTTTGAAAGCCCCCAGCCCCGCCCCGATCTCGACGTTGAAGCGTTCCAAGAGCGCCTTCCGAACCGTCACATCGTCGACGCCCTCGGGAATCTTCACCGCATTGAGCTGCGGCAGCTCGTGTCCAGCTTGCGTCGCATAACCGATGCCCAGCGCTGCCAGCCCCGCCCGCAGCGCCCCGTGGTTCCGCCGATGCCGCGCCCAACAGGCTTCGAGGCCTTCGGCGAGCACGAGCCGTAGCGACTCATGTAGCGCGTAGGTCATGTTGATCGGGGCCGTGTGATGGTACACGCGGTCGCCGCCCCAGTAGTTAGCGATCAGCGACACGTCGAGATACCAACTGCGAACTTTTTGCTTCCGCGCGAGAATGTTCTCGACCGCCCGATCGCTGAACGACACCGGCGCGAGCCCCGGCGGGCAACTGAGACATTTCTGCGTGCCGGAGTACACCGCGTCGATCTGCCATTTGTCGATCTCGACCGGAATGCCGCCGAGCGCCGTCACCGTGTCGAGGATGAGCATTGCCTCCGCATCCCGCACAGCCGCCGCGATCTCCTCGATCGGCTGCCACGCCCCGGTCGAAGTCTCCGCGAGCACGATCGCCACCACCCGCGGCTTCACCCGCGCGAGGGCCTCCTTCACTTCGGCCAAGGAAAAAACCTCGCCCCACGGCCGCTCGATCTTCGTCACGTCGCCGCCGATCCGCTCGGCCATGTCTGCGAGCCGCCCACCGAACACGCCATTCACACACACCAACACCCGTTCGCCCGGCTCGACCAGATTCGCCACCGCCGCTTCCTGCCCGGCCGACCCCGTTCCGCTGATCGCCAGCGTCATGCGGTTCTTCGTGCGAAACACTTCGCGGAGCATCGCCTGCAGCTCGTCCATCACGCGGAGGTAGTAGGGATCAAGATGCCCCACCGTCGGCTTCGCCAACGCTGCGAGCACTCGCGGATCGACGTCGCTCGGCCCCGGCCCCAACAGCGTCCGCAGCGGCGGATTCACGGCGGATGGGATCGTCGTCATGGGGATGCTTCCCTCGCCAGCGCGCTGATCGTTTTGAACTCCGCCGACCCAGCGACTCGACACCACTCGAACATCGCGGCCTCGGTGGACGTGAGCACGACGCCCGCCGCCTCCATGCGGCGCAGCGCCGTTTCATGATCCACAGCATGCCGCGTGCCAACCGCGTCGACCGGCACAAACACGAGCCAACCCGCGGCCACGAGATCGAACGCCGTCTGAGCGATGCAAACGTGCGTCTCGATGCCACAGACCAGCACGCGGTAGCGGCCGTCGGCTTTCCAATCGGCAAGGCTCGGGCCGCAAGCGGCCCCGCTAAATACGAGCTTGGCGACCGGTGCGCCGAGCCGCTTCAAAAGTTCTGGCGAGGTCGGGCCCAGCTTCTCCGGATATTGTTCCGTCGCCGCCCGCGGCACGCCAAGCACCGTCGCCGCGTCCAAGAGCCGGCGGATGTTCCACACGATCCGCTCCGCACCCGGCACCACGGCCAGCAGCTTCACTTGCGCGTCGACCACCAAGAGCCCCGTATCGGTGGCGTTCATCAATTCCGGCGAGCGAATCGTGGGGTCATCGTCACTCATAGGAGCAACTTAACGAAAAAGCGCCGCCAGGACCATTGTCACGCCCAAAATCGGCCCCTGGATCGTCGAATCGCCATCCGACACAATAATGGTTTGAACTTGGCCACGTCGCTTGCGACGTGATTTTTTATTCGAGCGCCATCCATGCACCACCGCCAAAAACTCCGCGCCACTACCATCCTCACCGTACGCACGGACGGCCGCGTCGCCATCGGCGGCGACGGCCAAGTGAGCCTCGGTGACACCGTCATGAAAGCCGACGCGGTGAAGTTCCGCCCGCTCGCCGACGGGCGCGTATTGGCCGGGTTCG
>JANNTD010000424.1:0-13160 GCA_031403315.1 Planctomycetota bacterium | reverse complement strand
AAAAAGGCGCTTGTATCATCGTAATTGGTCGACGATTTGCACGATCTCGTCGAGCAATGACAGTAGTTCCAAGTTTGGTCGAACACTAATCCTCGCTAATCGGCGCTAATAAGAATTAGCGCCGATTAGCGAGGATTAGTGTTCCCTAGTGCGAGCCGCACGGGCGTGTAGCGTGTGCCGCGCCGTGTTTTCCAGGCTCAAACGACGACAAAACCGCTACAGTTACATGAAACGCGCTCTAGTGAATCGTCCATCCTTCAACTATGTCGAAAAATTGGAAGTACTGAATGACCTTTTCAAGACGACAATTCGCGCCACCGATTCAATCTTTTCCATCGAGGCCCCAGGCAACGTCCTCACGGACAAACGCCTCGTTCAGCGCTGGACCGTGCGCTTCGAGAAATCGCCGTAAGGCCTCGGTCAGCAAATCATCGAAACCGGTTGCCGAGCCTTCATCGACGAGCCGTTGCGCCTGAGATATCAGGTCATCAGGAAGGTGGACCTGGATTGCGGTGGCCATGCCGAAAACTCCTGTCGGGAGAAAATGACAGCGAAAGTCGTTGCCTTGATTATACCATATCGGCTCATCGCCCTGCTTGGTGCCGCCTTCATCCGCGTGCTTCCGCGGCCAGGATCGCGGCGATGATGCCGTCGGTGGTGTACGATTCGGCAACCGCGGCCGCAGAGTGGCCCAATTCGGCAAGCACCTCGGCCGTGAGCGGGCTGATGGCGACGAGTTTTGTGTTGCGTAGCGCGTCGCCGAACATGCCCACTCGCCACCTGCATCGTCGCATACCGTCCAGCGTGCCGACGACGATCAAGGCGGCGCCGAGATTTTACTCTTGGGTTCGGCGACGAACCACGCCGAGCAATGCTCCGCCGGCTCCTAACAACAGCAGCGTCACCGTTCCGGGTTCTGGGACGATCGACATGCTGCTGATGTAAAAATCGGTCGCTTTTGCGGGATCCGATACCGCACCGGGGAAAAATAGGAATTCAATCCAGTCGACTTCTGCGCCGGCACTGTGGAACGTTCGGGGCGCCGGCCCGTAGTCCGCGCCGCCGCCCAACGAGTCCATCAGCAAATCATAGGTGTTGGCACCGGTCCGCTTAACGGAAAACAGCGCACCGGCCGCGGCGGAGTCCGTGTCAACCACATTTGGGTCGCCACCAGTCGCATCGTCGACAAACCATGCGCCGTTCGTAAAGTACTCGAACGTGCCGATGTTCGTTTTTGGCACCGGGTAACCGTCCGGAAAATTCGGGTGAGAGCAACCGTAACCCAAGTTGCAGATATTTCCGTTCGATCCACCTGCTCCGCCGTTCAAGCGAACAAAATATCCTTTGAAGAACGACCGCTCCGTCGGATTATCGATGACGACCTCTAGTGTTTCGCCGATCTCCAGCGAAAAGCCGCGACCGATATGAGCAGCGCCGTCATCATTCGGCGTCTTCCCTAACGTCCAGGCCTTACCGATGTTGTTGAACGGACTAGAACCGGCTCCTCCACTTTGAAGGCCGTCGTCAATCGATTGGGTTCCGGCGGAAGCGTAAGTGTAGTTGGTGCCAGTAAAAATGTAGCCACTGTCGAAGTTCCATGGCGTGAAGCCAAATCCTCCGTTATCGCCCGCCTGCCAGCCGTCGGCGTACACGGGATCCGATGCGTTATCCATCGCAGCTGCAGCGTAACACGCCGCGGATGAGAGGGCCGCGCTTCCAGCGACCGCGCAAGCGGCCGCGAGCCGGCGAAAAGTTTTTGTCCAGGAATTCTTCATGAGTGTCACTCACGGTTTGAGAAGAAATCGATCCCACCAATCTGCCAAGCGAGGAGGCAAGATCGACGAATCGGGAATCGACGCGTGCGTCCTCCACCGCCGCCCGGAGTCCCGCGGCTCGCTTCTGGTGCGTCAATCACATCCTCCACCATATCGCTTCCACACGAAAATGCAAACTGTCGCTCTCAACACTTGCAATTGCCCTAATCCCGTGACAGGATAGACTTTGCGTTCCGTCAGACGCCCCCTTTTGTTCTGCGCGCATATTGCGCGACCCGCAAGAAATTGGTCCGGAGCAGTGCATTCCATGGCACGCCGCGAACGGAACAAGTCCAAGCCGAAGAAGACCGACCACTCCCAGCGGATGAGCCAGTTAAAGGCCAAGGCGCTGACCCAGGTCGCCCAACAAGCTTGGAATTACAACCTGCGTTATAAGACGATACCTCTATTGCTGAATGCCTTGCGACGCGATCCGACGAACACCGACATTCTCTTGAAACTGGCCACCGCCTGCGGCAAACAGCGCTACTACAAGAGAGCGGAGAAGTACCTTGCTCGGGTATTGGAGCTCGCCCCGCGCAAGGCGGCCATCTACCGCCGCGTCGCACAAACCTACGCCACGATCGACCGTCCGGAACGGGCCGTCGAGTGCTATCGGCGGTCGCTGGACCTCAACCGCGACACATCGGCGACGGTGCCGACGCTGCTAGAGTTGGCCCAATTGTACGAACGTCGCCATCAACTTGACGATGCCTGCGCCGTCGTCGACGAAGCGCTGCAGCGCGATCCCGGCCACGAGGAAGCTCAGCTCCAGCAAGCTATTCTCGATCGTCGCCGCGGCAAGACGGCCGAGGCAGAGTCGAAGCTCCGTGCGCTGGTGGGTGATGGATCGCGGGCAGTGACGACGCGAGCCCAGGCTTCGTATGAACTCGCCCAGCTCCAGGACGACCAGGAGCGGTTCGACGAAGCCTTTGCAGCATTGGTTGCCGCGAAGCGACTCATGCAACCGAGCGCCGCTCCCTATCGCCAACAGAACCAGGAGACAATGAGCAAGAACCGGGGGCTCCTCGATTCGTTCGACAAAGCCACCTACGAACGCTGGGCGGAGTCTGCGCAACACGACTCGCCGTACCGCTTCGCGGTGCTCACTGGTCATCCGCGGAGCGGAACGACGCTCATCGAGCAGGTCCTCGACGGCCATCAGGAGCTCAAGAGCGCCGACGAATTCGATGTCTTCAGCCAGTGGGTCCACGCGCCGATCTTCCGCAAGTTTCGCTTCGAGACGCCGGTGCTGACGGTCCTCGACCACGTGCCACCCGCCGTCCGTCAAGAAGCACGGGCCACCTACTGGCAGCAAACGGAGGCGATCTTCGACGAGCCGATCGGCGACCGCATGCTGCTCGACAAGAACCCTGGCATGATGATCCTGCTGCCGGTCGTCAACTGGGCGTTTTTGGAAATGAAGATGCTGATCGCGCTCCGCGATCCGCGCGACGTGGTGCTCAGTTGCTTCATGCAGAAAGTGCCGCTGACGCCGATCAGCTCGAATTGGCTGTCGCTCGCCGATGCGGCCGAGTATTACACCCGCTCGATGCAAACCTGGCTGAACGTCCGTGAGCTGACGCCGAGCCCGTGGCTCGAATTTCGCTACGAAGACGTGGTGTCCGACCTCGAAACCCACGCCCGCCGCATCCTCGATTTCCTCGGCTTCCCGTGGGACGAGCGGGTGCTCAAGTTCTACGAACACGCCCGCGAAAAAATGGTTCGCTCACCGACCTACAAAGACGTGACCCAACCAGTCTACCACCGCTCCGTCGGCCGTTGGCAACACTACGCCCGGCACCTCGACCCCATCTTCGACAAGCTCGTGCCGTTTGTGAAAGAATTCGGCTACGAAAAATAAACTCCGCGGTGCCATGCACTGGAGTCGACGACCACGATTGTAGGACACTCTTAATTTGCCAGGATGGAATGTCGCGGCGGGAGCATCGCCCTCCGGAGTGTCGGTGCCCGAACCAGCATCAATGAGTTTAATCCTATCAGCGGCTGCTACGATCGCGACTATTGATTCTTTTCGGCGGCCAAGATTGCGGTAATGATGCCGTCGGCAGTGTACGATTCGGCCACCACTGCCGCAGTGTGACCCGGCTCGGAGAGCACTTCGGCCGTGAGTGGGCTGATGGCGACGAGTTTCGTCTGCCACAGGGCGTCGCCGAACATGGCCACGAGCGAGCGGGCGATCGCGGAACTGGTGACGGTGGTCCAGTCGATGCGGCCGGCGGTGAGTGCTTCGAGCACGTCGGGATTCGGCTCGGGCACGTCGCGGCTTTCGTAGACGACGGCTTGCGCGACGATGCCACCCGCGGCGGTGAGCATCTCGGCGAGCACTTCGCGGCCGCGGCTGGCGCGGGCGAGAAAGAATTGTTTGCCATTTGCCAGCGGTGCGAGCTTTTCCGCGAGGGCTTCGGCGCGGTAGGAGTCCGGTGAGACGTCGGCCTTCAGATGGTAAGCGGCGAGTGCGTCGACGGTGGCCGGGCCGATCGCGGCGAGTTGGCAACCGCTCACGGCCCGCAGGTCGTGGCCGAGTTCCAGCAGGCGGTTGAAAAAGTATTCGACGCCATTGCTGCTCGAGAATACGAGCCAATCGAAGTCGGCCAGTCGCTCGATCACCGCGTCGACGGATTTCCAATCATTGGGCGGCGAAATCTCGATCGCCGGCTGATAGAGTACGTCGGCACCCAGTGCGCGGAGCTTCGACACCATGGCGTCGACTTGATGGGCCGGCCGCGTGACGAGCACTGTCTGCCCAAAGAGCGGGCGCGATGTGAACCAGTTTTCGACCGAGCGCTCGCGGGCCACCGCGCCGACGATCACCACGGCCGGCGGCCGCAGTTTGCCGGGGCCCAGGTGTTCATCGACGCGGCCGAGGGTCGTGAAGATGGTTTGCTGATCCGCGAACGTGCAGCGGCGGACGATGGCCACGGGTGTGTAAGCACTCTTGCCGTGCGAGATGAGCTCGCGGCTCCACTCGGGCGCCGTGGTAAGCCCCATGTAGAACACCAGCGTGCCCGGGAACTGAGCGAGAGCTGCGTAGTCGAGTGATTCGTCGGATCGTTTGTCGCCGCGTTCCTGGCCGGTGACGAATGCCACACAGGAGGACTCGTCGCGGTCGGTGAGCGGAATGCCGGCGTGGCTGCTCGCGGCTTGAGCGGCGGTGACGCCGGGCACGATTTCGTACGGCACTTCTGCTGCTTCGAGCGCGGCGATTTCTTCGGCCAGCCTCGCGAACATCGAGGGATCGCCCCCCTTGAGTCGCACGACCGTCCGACCGGCGCGGGCGGCGCGGACCATCCGCTCGTTGATCTCGGACTGCGGCACGAGCCGGCCGTGGCCATGTCGGCCGAGGCAGACAAGCTCGGCATCGGAGCGGGTCGAGTGCAATAGCTCGGGTCCGGCGAGATAGTCGTAGAGCACGACGTCGGCGGCGCGGAGGCATTCGGCGCCGCGCAGCGTCAGCAAACCGGGGTCGCCCGGTCCGGCGCCCACCAGATAGACCTTGCCGAGATACACTGTGCCGAAATCTGTTGGCATGACATAAGTTACGGTAATTCAAATCGTTGTGCGGCGAAAGCCAAGTGCTAAAATGGAAGTAGTCGGCCGCGCTCGTCGGGGGCCGTTTTTCTGGGGCCGTTTGTCAGGGGCCGTCCGTTTGTAAGGGGCGCTGTCGAATCTCATGTCGGGCCAATTGCCACCTAAATCTGCCGCTACCATGCTCCCGCCGCTCACGGTCGCCGTGCGACAGCGGTTGCAGCAGGTGTTCGACCGCGCCCAGCAATGCGTCGAAAAAGGGGAACGCGACTACGCGAGCGACCTGTTGACGCAGTGTGTCGTCGAGGACCCGGGCAATCTGATCTATCTGCAGCATTTCCTGGCAAACCTCGCGCAAAAGTACGGCAATAACAAGAAGGGCGCACGGCTGGCGGGGATGAAGATCCGCAGCGGGCGGGCGGCGCTGGTCAAGGCGGCGGGCAAGGGGCTGTGGCGAGATGCGTTCGAGGCCGGTAGCAATGCCCTTAAGGTTAACCCCTGGGATGCGGCGACGCTCATCGCGCTCGCCGACGCCTGCCAGCAGATCGGCAGCCCGGAGTCGGAAATTTTTCTGCTGCGGTGGGCGCTCGACGTCGATCCGAAAGACCCGGTGGTGAATCGCCGCGCCGCAATGGGGTTCGCCCGGACGGGCCAGTTTGACAACGCCATCGGTTGTTGGCGGCGGGTCGAGCAGGCGAAGCCCAACGACCAAGAAGCGGCCAAAGCGATCTCGCAGTTGAGCGTCGAGCAGACGATTCAAAAAGGCGGCTACCAACAGGAATTGCTCGACGGCACGACGAAGGTCGCCGATCTGGAGTCGGCCGTTCGCGCGAGCATGGCGCGGGGTCGGAAGGAAGTTGTCGAAGAGATGGCATCGAAGTCGGTCGACACTCGCCGCGAGCAGCCGCTGCTGGATGCGATCCAAGCGCATCCGGCCGAGGTGGCGAATTACCTGGAGTTGGCGGAGGTCTTTGCGGCCCAGGATCGGCCACAGGACGCTGAGCGGATTCTCATGCAGGCGCTAGCGGTGACCGGCGGCGGCGACCTGAATGTCCGCGAGTGTTTGGAGGACGCCCAGCTTGCGCGCGTGCACCAACAAGTCGAGATCGCCACTCGCCGCGCCGAACAAGAAAAAACCGAAGAGGCCGCGGAGCTGGCCCGGCGAATGGCGGTGCAGGCCAATCTTGTCGAGATGGAGACTTACGCGGCCCGGTCGGCCCGCGACCCCAGCAACCTGATGCTGCTTTACGAGCTGGGCCTCCGCGCGAAGCGAGCCGGGAAGTTCAAGGAGGCGATCCAGGCATTTCAGGCGGCTCGGGACGATGTCCGCCACCGGGCCCTGGTGCAGCTTCACCTGGGCGAGTCGTTCCAGCACATTCGCCAGTTCAAGTTGGCCCTGTCGAGCTACGAAGCAGCGATCGAGGCCTGCGACACCATGCAATTGGACGTGGAAAAGCTAGCCCTTTATCGGGCCGGCGTGTTGGCGGCCGAATTCAAGGATTTGGAGCGGGCCGAGAAGTATTTGACCCGCCTGGCGGCGATCGATTTTGGCTACCGCGACGTGGCCGACCGGCTGGACAAGCTGGCCCAATTACGCGATAGTGTGTGATTCGCCAAACGCGCTCCGCTGCGACGGTTGAAACCGTCTCCGCGTCGCGGCTAACTCCCAGCGTCCCCGTTCACTCGGTTCTCATGCCCAATACTCCCAGTGCCAAGAAGCGTATGCGGCAAAGTGTCACGCGCCGCGCCCGGAACCGCTCGACCAAGACCGCGTTGCGCACGCTGACGCGCAAGATCCGCGAATCGATCGCCGCGAAAGACGTCGCCAAGAGCGAGGCTGACTTCGGCACGCTGGTGAGCAAGATCGACCGGGCTTCGAGCAAGAAAGTGCTGCACGCTAACACCGCCGCCCGCACCAAGTCGCGGCTCTCGAAGGCGATCAAGGCGATCAAGGCGATCAAGGTTAAGTAGTCGGGCACTCGCCGCGATTTGCGAGACGCTTGCGCACTCTGAGCTTCACTTCAACGGCTGACCGCGCTGGTGCTTCGCGCGCAGTTGTCGACACCAGCCCAATCACTTTCGACGACTGCGCGTGTCGCTTCGCTCGCCAAGCTTGGGTACTTGCCGACCAATTGCTGTCGAATCAATCGACGGGCGCGACCAACTTATCGCCATGCCGCTCAGTTCTTATCGACGTCGATCGGCTGGTTTTTGTAAGCTGCGCCACATCAACAAAACGTGGACGGCGAGCGGGCAACGGGATCGAGACTTGGACACAGGAACACGTCGATGCAGTTTTTTTCACTCCGTCGTGCGGCGGCGCGCGGCTTTACTTTGGTCGAATTGCTGGCGGTGATCGCGATCATCGGCATTCTGGTGGCGCTGTTGCTGCCGGCGATTCAGGCGGCGCGGGAGGCGGCGCGGCGGAGCCAGTGCAAGAACAATTTGCGTCAACTGGCGCTGGCGGTACACAACTACGAAGGCAGCTACAAACGATTGCCGCCGAGCGTGGCGATTGATTTCAACTCGGTTAATCCGACGGCGAACAACGTGGCCTGGGGCGTGCACGGCCGGATTCTGCCATTCCTCGAAGAGCAAGCGCTCGCCGATAAGGTGGACTTGAGCGTCGCCTGGGATCTTCAAACCGCGATCGACGGCCTGAAGATCGAGATCTTCAGTTGCCCGAGCGATGAAAAAGCGACGACGGTGCGCGATCCGGGCGGCGGCAAAGTGCTGTTGTATCCCACGTCGTACGTTTTCAATCAAGGCACGTGGTTCGTGTTCGACCCGGCCACGATGAAGGGTGGCGACGGCGTGTTTTATCCGAACAGCTTCCTGCGGATGGCTCAGATCGAAGACGGCACCAGCAAGACGCTGCTCGCCGCCGAAGTGAAGTCGTGGACGAGCTACACGCGCAACAGCCCGCCCTCGAGCACGGAGATTCCGGACAGCGTGGCGGAGGCGAGTGCCAATGTGGCGGCGGCGAGCAGCGACTACAAGGACACGGGCCACACCGAATGGCCCGACGGTCGCGTTCACCACACCGGCTTCACAACCGCCATGGCGCCCAACACCTTCGTGAAGTACGAGCGCAATGGCGAAGTGCTTGACGCCGATTTCAATTCCTGGCAAGAAGGAAAAGGCGGAATCGCAAACACGACGCCGAGCTACGCGATCGTCACGGCGCGGAGCTACCATCCGGGCGGCGTGCAGGTGGCGATGGTCGACGGGTCGGGGCAAACGGTCAGCGACGACGTCGATCTGTTGGTCTGGCGGTCGAGGTCGACGCGGGCCGGCGGCGAAGTCACCACGCCGCAATAAGCGTCATCTTGGCGTACCCTCCGATCGCCAACGTCGGCGAATCCTCGACCCGCGGGAAGGGAAATCCTACCCAAGATTCTTCAAATGCAGCGCGATCTCGGCTATTGCGGTGACCGCCGGCAATTACAATGGAGACAGACGGATCGCCGCTCGTGCTCTCGATTTCTCTTCTGATTGCCGTTTTCTGGCCGGGCATCGGCCTGGCCAGCTTTTCTGTAAGTCTGGCAAGGTATAGGTGGAGATGCACATGGATATCGTCAGTCTGGTGATCAATTTGATCAGTGGCGCAGTGGGTGGGAACATCGCCGGGGCGGCGATGAAGGACAAGAGCCTGGGCCCGCTCTTGAACTCGGTGGTTGGCGTGCTGGGCGGCGGCGCGGGAGCGGCCGTCTTGAAAGCGGTCGGCATGGCCGTCAACGACGGCGGGCTCGACCTTCAGGCCGTCTTGAGCAGCGTTGCCAGCGGCGGCGTTGGCGGCGGGATCCTGATGGTGATCGTGGCGCTCGTCAAAGGCATGATGAAGAAGGCGGCCTGACGCGCGCTGCATACAACGACTACGATTGGCGGCATTCGAGCTACCACTCGAGTTTTGCCGCGTCGAAGATCGGTCCTTCGACGCAGGTTCGCTGGTAGTCCCAGCCACCGTCGGGCTGGCGGACTTTGGCGACGCAACTGAAGCAGATGCCGATGCCGCAGGCCATTGGCGTTTCGAGCGATACGAGGCAGCGGACCGCGGCGGCGTGACACTGTTCCGCCGCGGATTCCATCATCGGCTCGGGGCCGCAACAGACGACGAGGCGATTGGTGTCCGCGGTTTCTGCGAGCGCGTCTTGCAGCAGTTTCGTGACGAAGCCGTGGTGGCCGAGGGTGCCGTCGTCGCTGGCCAGGCGGACGTCGAAGCCGGCGGCCCGGAAATCGTTGACGCCGGCGGCGAGCGCGGCGGTGCGGACGCCGTAGCAGAGAGTCACTTTCTTGGCGGGCGGCACCGCGCGAGGCGGATTGCCGTACTTGCGGCGGCCCAAATACTCTTGGCCCAGCGCGAGCAGCGGCGTCTGGCCGATGCCACCGGCGACCATGATCAACTGTTCCGTGGGCTCGGGCGGGAAGCCGTTGCCGAGCGGGCCCCAGACGTCGAGCTCGTCGCCTGGCTTTGCAAGCGCGAGAAGTGCCGTCATCTTGCCCAGCACGAGATGGACGACGTCGATCGCGGTCGGTCGGCCGGCGGCGTCGAGCACCACGTCGTAAAGCGCGAGCGGCCGGCCCAACAGTGGATCGTCGAGCCCGGCGAGCCGCACCATCAGAAACTGGCCTGGCACGATCCTTCGTGCGATCTCTGGGCACTCGAACCGCACGCGGTAGGTATCGCGCGCGAGCCGGACGTTTTCGACGATCGTGACACGCGCCTGACACGCGGCATCGGCGTAATAAGCCGCGTGAAGCGGGTTGGCGTCGCAGTGCGTTGGCGAGAACGTGTCGGTCAACTTCGGGCCTCAGCGAACATTAGCGCCAAACAATTTACCACAGAGGATACGGAGAACGCGGAGGAAGAAAAATGAGATCGGTCAGTAATGCATTGCAACTACCGAGTTCTACCCGCCAATGATCGACCTGGTTCCCTCTCCTTGACCGCCCTGAACTCCACGAACGGCGTCGTTAATCTTCTTCTTTACCGGCGGCTTGGATGATTCCGCCGGAGTCGACTTCGGTGCGGCCTTTTTTCGCGGGCCCTCGGCGATCGCCCGGCGCAGGGCGGAGACTTCTTGTTTGGTGAGTAGTCGTATCGCACCGGCCGGCATTTCGCCGAGGCGGACCGGGCCGACGGCGATCCGCGTGAGCCGCTGCACCTTGTGGCCGACGCGGGCGAATAGGCGGCGGATTTCGCGGTTGCGGCCTTCGTCGAGAATCATCTCGAGAATCGTGCCGTTCTTCTTGCGGCTCTTGATCCGCACGTGCTTCACGCTGGCGAAGCCTTCGGCCAAGTGCATGCCTTTGCGGATTTGCTTGAGCCCTTCTTCGTCGAGCTGGCCCGATACTTGCACGTGGTAAATCTTTTCGACGCCGTGACTCGGGTGGGTGACTCCGTTGGCGAGCTCGCCGTCGTTGGTGACGAGGATCAGCCCTTCGCTCGACATGTCGAGCCGGCCGACGCAGTAGACGCGCGGGGCGTCGGGCGGCAGCATGTCGATCACGCGGGGCCGGCCGGTCGGGTCGCTCGACGTACAGACGACGCCCTCCGGCTTGTGTACCGCGTAGTACACGAGCTTCGCTTGATGCAGGACTTCGCCGTCGATGCGGATCTCTTGTTTGTGAGGATCGACGCGCGTGCCGAGCTCGGTGACGATCTGTCGATCGACTTCGACGCGGCCATCGAGAATCAACTGCTCGCATTCGCGGCGGCTGTCGACACCGGCAGCAGCGAGGACCTTTTGCAGACGGTCGGCGCCCGCGACGTGCTGCGCCGAGACGGCGCGCGGCGAGCTGCGTCTTCGCCGGCGCGGGCCGGTCGCCGACTTTGCCGCGTGCTTAGCCGGGCGGCGGCGATCGGATCCCTGATTGCTGTTTCGTTTTTTGGGTGGCATGACTTCTAGGGGCAACGGCTTCCGGGAGAGCCGGTCGTGAGCGATTTGGGAATGATTGAGATGACTCTCAATGATAGACCCGTGAAGCGTTCGATCACAGGGCCGGGATTTGGCCACGCGAATTCCGCACTAATATGGCGGGCGGACCATGCTCGACGCGGGCGGCAGCGCCGGCGGCGGGGTCTGATACGGCACGTTCGCCGACGGTGCGAAAGGCGAGACGTTTCCGCCGGGTAGCGCCGGGGGGGCGGTGAAAACAGGGGCGGCTGACGGAGCGAACGATGGGATGGCAATCGGCCGCAGATTTGGGCGCTTCGGAGTGTAGGCTTGGCCGCGCTTCACTTCGGGGACCGGTCGGTCGTATTCGCGCGGCCGCCCGCCGGCGACCGGCGGGGCGACGTCGTCGAGCGGATAGGGATCGAACTGCAAAGCATTCGCGCGCTGGTAGCCGGCCGAGCCGGGACTATGCCACTGCGGCGTGCGGACCTTCGGACAGCCGGTGAGCACGAGCGAGGCGCACACGGCGAAACCGAGCCGGAGATGATAGGACGCGAATCTCATCGTCGTTGGGTCGCGGATTATAGGAAAGTGTGCCCCAGCGACCAAGGCGAATCGGCGGGGAAACCGCAGGGATTCCTACGGCAAATACATGTCCAGCAGCACCGCCCTGCCCCGCGGCTCGAGGACCGCGTTGGTGCAACTAGCAGGGATGAGCAGGCTTTCGCCGCGGCGAAAAGTTTGCTGCTTGATCGAGACGTCGCCCTCGAGCACCGCCACGATGTGGCAACGATCGTCGCCGCCGCATTTCTCCGGAGCGTCGAATCGCCAGCTGTCGAGAACGAATTTGTCGCATGCAACGAGCCGCTCGACGTGCGGGCGATCGGTCGGTTGGGGCAACTGCGGCGCGACGGGGCCGCGATGGTAGTCGATCGTGTCGAGCGACTCTTGGATGTGGAGCGGCCGCGGTTTGCCGTCGCGGTCGACGCGGTTCCAATCGAAGAGGCGAAATGTCGTGTTGCTGGCCTGTTGGATCTCGGCGATGAGGATTCCTTCGCCGAGCGCGTGAACCGTGCCGGCTTCGAGGAAGATGCAGTCGCCGACGCGTGGCTCGATTTGATGGAGGCAGGCGTCGCAAGTTCCGGCGGCGAGCTCGCGCTCGAGCCGCGCGCGGTCGACTCCCGGCTTGAGCCCGGCGTAGATTTTACTCCCCGGCTCGGCTGCCAACACGATCCAGGCTTCCGTTTTGCCGAGGTCGGGCGTTGTGAGACGGGCTGCTTGAGCGTCGTTCGGATGCACCTGCACCGAGAGTGTCAGTTGGGCGTCGAGGAATTTCAAGAGCAGCGGAAATTGCGGTTGTGGATGGTGCCGGCCGAGGAGCGCTTCGCCGTGCTGGGTTACGAGCTCGTGAAGCGTCGTGCCGGCGAGCGGGCCGTCGGCGACGACGCTCTGGTCGACGCCGTGGTCGACGATTTCCCAGCTCTCGGCGTAGCGGTCGGCATCGCCAATCGGCTTGCCGAGCACGGTCCCCAAGCGGCGGCCGCCCCAGACGTACTCTTTGAAAAGCGGAAGAAATCGCAGTGGTTCGAGCGGCATCATGGCTTCCATCTTCGTGATTCGCGGCCGCGTGGCAAGCGGCTCGCGTTGTGGTCGTTTGGCTTGCTGACTATGATCGCATGAGGGGCACGCAATGAATGCGGGGCAAGCCCCGCCGCTAAATTGAATCGCCTTGCCCCCCCCCCCGGCGCCGGGGCGGGGGGCCCCCCCCCACCGCCGGGTCCTTGTCCGGATAGTCGAACAGGGTAAGGAAATGGCGGATGCAGTTGATGCGCGCCCGCTTCTTGTCGTCCGACTTGATCACCACCCACGGCGCATCGCCCGTGTCGGTGTGCGAGAACAT
>JANNTD010000423.1:0-7996 GCA_031403315.1 Planctomycetota bacterium | reverse complement strand
CGAATCTTGATCGTGCGGAGATAAACTACAGATACGATGATGGCTATTTCATTGACGAATATGGAATCGCCCTCTATATACCTGCTGACATTGTGAGTGCGGTGACTGTCTTCCGAAGGGGCTACTATGACAGCGTGGCGTAGCTATTCAGCGAATCGTGTTGGTGTAGTGGTTGTCCGTCTCAAAAACCTCATCCGTGGGATCGATGTCAATTTGGGGTACAACTCGGGCCGAACAATCCGGAAAGTTACTGTCCCAAAGTCAGGGGTCAGACTTTAGGACAGTACTTTTGCAGTCGCGTCGCCGCGCCACGATGCGGAGCCCTAACGCAAATGAACGTGAATCGACGCTGATCGTGACATGCTGCCTTCATTGACGATGAAGACGGCAATCGCGGCGAGCAAGAAGCGGTGCCGGAAAACGATTCTTGATGAAACCATTTCTGCTTCCAGCCTGACTTACCTGACAATCGAGCACGTCCATCGACTCGGAGTGTCTCTCATGCCAACCGTTTCTATCGGGCCACCGACGGCCGACGACCGCGAGGCGTTCCTGGAAGCTGTCGCGCGCAGCAAGGCGCTGCACGGACAGTGGATCTCGCCGCCCGTCACGGAGGCCGCATTTGCTGAGTATCTGGCTCGTATTTCGCACGACGACCACGTGGGATTCTTCATCCGCTTGATCGAAACCGACGAGATTGCCGGCGTCGTCAACATCAGCAACATCGTCCGCGAGCCGTTGTCGAGCGCCTTTTTCGGCTTTTACGCCTTGGAGCCCTGCGCCAACCAAGGTTACATGAAAGCCGGTCTCCGGTTGGTACTGGAACGAGCCTTCGGCGAGCTCGCGCTGCATCGCTTGGAGGCGAACATTCAACCCACGAATCCGGCGTCGATTGCCTTGGTTCGCGCCTGCGGATTTCGCCAGGAAGGATTCTCGCCAAAGTATTTGCAGATCGCCGGTGACTGGCGCGACCACGAGCGCTGGGCACTGCTTGCTGACGAGGTTCAGCTGGCCGAGAAATTTCAACTCGCCGACTCGTGAACCAATCGGCTCAACATCTTGGCTCGCTTCGCTCGACACCTCGACTCGCTTCAACGATGACGGCTTCAATTGAGAAAACGCCCCCGCGCCGCTAGAATATCCACAAGGCCCTCGTAGCTCAGGGGATAGAGCAGCGGTTTCCTAAACCGCGTGTCGCAGGTTCAAGTCCTGCCGGGGGCACTGATGGAAGGGGGAGCGGGGAAGGCGGAGGGGGGAAGGCGGGAGGTGGAGGGACATGCCATTCGGCGAGCCGCTTCTTGCTAGCGTCCGTCGCGTGGGTTCATATTGACCCTTGCTGGCCGTTGGCCGATCATGGCCGGCTCGTGCCTGGAACGTGCGACAACGGCTGCGCTGCGGCCGCCAAATCCATGGCTCTCGACGTTCGCTGCGGCGAATCGTCGAATCGACCCTCGACCCTGTGCAAATGGAGGTGCACCCCGTGCAACGAGACATCGACCTGTTGCGGCAACTTCTACTGGACATCGAACGACGCGGGGCGACTTGCCCGATCGACACGCTGCGCGCCGACGCGCGGCAAGACGGCGACGAGCGCGTCCGCTATCACCTGCGGCTGCTCACGGACGCGGGAATGTTGAAAGAAGCCGGCCAGACATCGACTGGTTCGCCGTGCGTGCGGCTGACGCATGAAGGGCAGGAATTCATTGAGCTCACTCGCAGCGACGCGCGCTGGCGGGAAGTCAAGGCGGCGGTGCTCGCGGCGACCGGCGGCGTGCCGCTCACGGTGCTGCGGTCGCTGCTGGCGAAGTGGGCCTGGCGGTCGGTGGTGCGAAACGAGCGCCGCCGCGTGATCCGCGGCCGGCGAAGGCTGGATCAACGGGTTCATCGTTACGTCGAGCACGTCGAGCACGTCGAGCCGGAAGTGTGGCTCGATGCCTACGCGACCGATCCGGATGCGCTGTGGGACGATGACCAAGCGCGACTAGTCCGCGAACGGGCGGCGGTTCGTCGTCGTCAGCGAATTCCTGCCGGCTGGGAGCCCGATCTCTACAGCGACGTGGCTGCCGAGCTGGCCGCGACCACGCCTGCGCCGCGGTGCCCGCCGAGCGGCGTGCCGCTGCCGGAACATCTGATTTAGTCGCCCGGTGGACTTTTGGGCAGCAATCAAGAGACGGGCGTCGTCAGGCGGCGACGCCCGTCTGTTCGTTTCCGTCGGTGATTCCTCCAAACACCGCACAACCGACCGCTCTGCGGCACGATCGTTGCAGCCACCCCGATTTAGGGGTACAACCAACGTCATCCGAAGAATGTTGCGCCGGACGACGAATTCGGCCATAATGCCGGCAGACGCTCGTCCAACCGCTATTCTCGGATCTCGTCTGCGCGGGAGTTGGAGGGGAAGGTGTCGGTGATTGACGCTGGGCAAGAACCGGTAGATTTGCTGGCTGCCGTTGTCGCCATCCAGCGGCAATTCATCGCCGAGTCGGAGCCGCAACAGGCCTTCGAGCACGCGCTGGGGCTGATCGTCGAGCGTTCGCGCAGCGAGTTCGGTTTTATCGGCGAAGTGTTGTCGACACAGCGTGGCGAATTGTTTCTCAAAGTCTACGCCACGTCGGGCGTGACCACGAACGAATCGTTTCGGAAGTTTTACGAAAAAAATGCGCCTGACGGGATGGAGTTTCACCAGCTCGACAATTTGTTCGGAGCGGTGATCCGCACGAACAAAGTGGTGATCTCCAATTCGCCGGCGAAGGATCCGCGATCTGGCGGCCTGCCGCCGGGTCATCCGCCGCTCAAGTCGTTTCTGGGGCTGCCAATCTTCGGTGGCAAGGGCGAGTTGGTGGGCATGGCAGGACTGGCAAACCGGCGCGGCGGCTACGACGATGCTTTGGCCGCCCGGCTCCAACCGTTGTGCGATGCACTCGGGGTGATGATCTTTTCCATCCAGCGGGATCGTCGTCGTCGCGAATCGGAAGCGGCGCTGCGCGCGAACGAAGCCCGTCTCCGCATCTTTGCGGACCATGTCACCGATGGACTGTTCTTACAAGATGCCGAGACGCGCGTGGTCGACGTGAATCAACGCGCGTGCGAAAGCCTCGGGTACACGCGGGACGAAATGATCGGGATGCGCCGGGCGGACTTCGATTCGGAGATCACCGACGTCGAAATCAACGCGTATGCGGCCCAATTGGCTACCGGCGAGACAATCGCCTTCGACTCGCGGCACCGCCGCAAGGATGGCAGCGAGTTTCCGGTCGAAATCCGCGTCAGCCCCCTGTGGATCGACGGCAAGCCGCACACGCTGGCCTTGGCCTGCGACATCACCGAGCGGAAACGAGCCGAGGCCAAACTACAGGAAAGTGAAGAACGACTCGAGTTGGCGCTCACCGCTTCTCGGACGGGCGTGTGGGAATGGGACATTGGGACGAACGCCGTGTTCTGGTCGCCCGAGTGCTACGACATCTATGGGAACAAATCGTTTGACGGACAAGCCGAGTCGTTTCGACAGATGCTGCATCCCGACGACCTGGAACCGCTCGGCGAGACGGTCCAGCGGACGCTCGACGAGGGGACGATCAACTCCTGGGAATTCCGGGTGATTGGATCCGATCGTCAGGTCCGCTGGATCGCCAACTGCGCCGCGGTCCGGCGGGACGAATTGGGCCGAGCAATCAAATTGATTGGCACCGCGCGGGACATTACCGAGCAGAAACTGGCTGAGGACGCTCTTCGGCAGTCAACGCTACTTCTCGAAAACGTGGTGGAGAACATCCCGTTGGCAGTATTTGTGAAGGATCCGCAGGACGACTTCCGGATCCGCTTGTGGAACAAGGCCGCCGAATCGATCTTCGGAATTGCGCGCGAAGAAATGGTCGGGCGCAACGCCCACGACTATTGGCCGAAAGAGCAAGCCGACCTCTACCAATCCGTCGACCAGAAGGTGATGAAAGAAGGCGTGTTTCAAGATATTGCGGAGGAGCCCAGCAACCCTCACGGCGGGAATTCGGTTTTCTTACGTACCCGCAAAATGCCCCTGTTCGATCGTAATGGAAAACCGACGTTGCTGCTCGCCATCTGCGAAGACATAACCGCCCGGAATCGCTCCGAAGCAGCGCTGCGTGAAGCCCAACGCCGCTTGGAATTCACGCTCCAAGGCGCCGACGTCGGCCTCTGGGATTGGAATCTCGTGACCAACGAGGTCGTTTTCTCGGAAGAGTGGAAGAGTCAGCTTGGCTACCATGGCGATGAAATTGCCAATAGCAACGTCGACTGGGAATCGCGTGTTCATCCCGACGATCTTCCCCGGGCGCTAACGAACGTGGAGAACGCGATCGAAAGGCGCACTGCGGAGTATCGTTCGGAATTTCGCATGCGACACAAGGATGGCTCCTGGCGGTGGATTCTTTCGCGGGGATCGGTAATCGACGACGCGCACGGCAAACCGGCCGGAATGCTCGGCGTGCACATCGACATCACCGATAGAAAACGCGCCGAAGAAGCGCTCCAGGCGAGCGAGTCGCGTTACCGTTCTTTTGTCGACCACGCGACCGACGCCTTGTTCCTGCAGGACCACACGGGACGCGTCGTCGACGTGAACGAGCAAGCCTGCGTCAGCCTGGGATATGACCGCGACGAATTGATCGGCATGATGCCCGTCGAATTCGATTCCGACGTCACGCCCGAATACACGGAACGTGTGTTGCAGCGATTGGAAACCGGCGAGACGGTTGCGTTCGACTCCCGGCACCGACGACAGGACGGTTCCACATTTCCCGTAGAAGTCCGCCTGCGGCCCTTCCGGATGAATGACGAGAGGTTTCACATCGGCCTGGTCCGCGACATTACGGAGCGCAAGCGTGCAGAGCAAGCACTCCGGGAAAGCGAGGCCCGGCTGCGGACGCTGCTGGAGAATATCGACAGGGTCGCCGTGCAAGCGTATGAGCCGGACGGCACCATCACGTTTTGGAACCGCGCCAGCGAGTTGTTTTACGGCTACTCAGCCGAACAAGCCTTGGGGCGCGATCTCGTGGAGTTGTTGTACGCCAAGCACACTCACGAACAGGAACGACGCATCATGTCCGAGGCGCTCCGGACGGGCAAGCCGCCCGGAGCCGAAGAAATGGAATTGGTCCGCCACGACGGCTCCAAGATCACGGTCCTCACCAGTCGCGTCGTGCATCCGCGCGCGGGAAAACAGCCGGAATTCTTTTGCTTCGACGTGGACATCACCGATCGCAAGCGCGCCGAAGAGGAATTGACCCTCCGTCAAGCGGAGCTGCTGCACGCCTCGCGGCTATCCACCGTGGGCCAAATGGTTGCCGAGATTTCTCACGAAGTCGCCCAGCCGCTCAACGCGATCGGCAACTTCGCAGCGGCCAGCGAGCGAATTCTCGAGACCGGCGTCGACGGACAAATGAGCACGCTTTGCGAGTATGTCCGGGCAATCCTGGATCAGAACCAGCGGTGCATCACCATCCTCGATCGGCTCCGCGACTTTAGCCGGCGGGCGCCCGCCAGTCGCACGAGTTGCGACATCGGACGACTGCTTCACGACTCGGTCGACCTGGTCTCGCTCGAGCTGCGCAGAAATCAGGTGCGCATTCAATTTGAGTTGGCGGACAAATTGCCGCCCGTGTCAGGCGACCGGATCCAGCTGCAACAAGTGATCGTCAATCTCTTGACCAACGCCCGCGACGCGCTGTTGGAACAGCCGGATGATCGAAGAACGATTACGGTTCGCGCCTTTGCGGCGCCGGATGCCATCGTTTTTGAAGTCGAGGACCACGGCACCGGGCTGGCCGGTGACGTGACCGTACACCTCTTCGATCCGTTCTTCACCACCAAGCGTCACGGCATGGGAATCGGTTTGAGCATCTGCCAATCGATCGTCAAGGATCACAGCGGCCGGATCGAGGCTATTTCCAACCCAAGCGGGGGCGCGACGTTCCGCGTGCGCCTGCCAATCTCTCGGAAGAAGGGCCATGACTGAAAACACTACTGTGTACGTGGTCGACGACGACGAGGCCGTGCTCCTCTCGGTCCAGGCCATGTTGAGTCAACACGGCTACTTGTGCCGCTGTTATCTGTCGGCCGAGGAATTCCTCCGCGACGCGCCCCGCGACAGCCCCGGCTGCGTCATCACCGATCTCCAAATGCCGGAAGTCAGCGGAGTCGAGTTGCAGCAGCGGCTGTTGGCGTCGCAGAGCCCGCTGTCGGTTGTCGTCGTGACCGGTGTCGCCGACGTGCCGACCACGGTTGCCTTGATGGAACGGGGCGCGGTCACCTTGCTCGAGAAGCCGTACAATCACGACGACTTGGTCCGCGCCGTCGAGCGCGGACTGGCCGCAAGCCGCGAGCGGTGGCTAAAGAGACGGGACGAACAATCGGTGCTCGACCGGCTCGCCTCGCTGACCGAGGACGAGCGCCGAGTGATGGAATGCATGTTGACCGGTCAGCCGAACAAGGCGGTCGCCCACCGCTTGGAACTGAGCATGCGGACCGTCGACCGGCGGCGTCAGGCAGTCCTGGAGAAGATGGGGGTGCGGACGGCTCCCGAATTAGCCTTGCTGCTTGGCGCGACACGTTTGTCGCAACTGCCCTCCGGCATTTCGGCGAACGTCAACCAGGCTGAAAATCCTGACATATGACAACGCCAGTCTTGGGGAGTGCGAGCAGGCGAGCGCCCCGACAACTACGCACTTTCAGCAATCGCTGACGAAGCCTTCGACGACTGGGAATGCGGCGATCGTCGAAAGCTCGCCGCGGACCAAAGTTGCGCGCTTGAGTGCCATACGTATGTCACACCATACGGCAAGCCTTTGGTCGGCGCACGTGATCTAAACTCTGGCTGCCACAGTGTTAAGATTACTTCTCGTTAGAATCTATCCGGCGCGGTCTCATGTTTGACTTTGGATACCCCAGCAGATGTACAGCTTTTCGTCTAGCTCGCAATCGTCCATGATAACATGCGCCTTTTCACAACTGGACTTTTGCTCTCGATACTATTCCTTCTTCTTTGAGGCGATTTCGGTTGGCGTCAGCTCGTCGGCGAATTTGCGCAACGTAGAGACATGCGTTCAACTGCTGTTGGTCGACGGTCGAACGACGATTATGTCGGCCAATAGTTCGCGTGACGGTTGCGAAACTTTTTCGCAGACGGGGCAGCGTCAACGTGGGCGGCCATGATCCGGTCAAATTCCTCACATACGGACACGATCCGTCTGGTGGTCGTCACACGCCACCGTCTCGACGGCGATGCGCTGGCTGCGCTGTTTCATGCTCATGCCGATTTCCGCGTGCTCTGCACGACGACGAGCATCAAGGTGGCGTCGGTGGTCGGCCGACATCGCCGCCCCGACATCGTATTGTTGGACGCCGACGTGATCGCCCAGCACGATGGTCAGAGCTTCGCATCCGTGGTCGCACAACTGGGCGAGATGCCGATTCTCATGCTCGACGACGACGTGAACAATGGCCGGCTCGCGGCCGTGCTCAACGTGCCAAATGTTGGATACTTTACGCGGGGCGCACCGTTTTCGGAATTGGCCGCAGGAATCCGCAGCTTGGCGAGCGGAGAGCGAGTGTTCGACACCGCCGTGAAGAACCGGATTCATCAGACGCCGCACGGCTGGCAATTCTCCCGCGACGATCATGGCTCGCATCTTGCCATTCTCACGCCACGCGAGATAGAAGTGCTGAAGCTCATCGCCATGGGCCACTCGGTCATACATTGCGCGGAATTGCTCGAGCTGTCGCCCAGTACCGTCGACAATCACAAGGCGCGGCTAATGAAAAAGCTGGGAGTCCACAAAGCACTTGATCTCGCGCGGCTGGCCATTCGCGAAGGCTTGGTGACCGTCTAGTGTCTGCGGGCTGGTCGCTCAATTCTCGCTGCCGCGGCCGTGGACGCGTTTGACCCGTCGATTCGCGCGACGCTCGCGTCGCGGAATGCGGCACCGCTTTGTCCGGCGTTTTCGCGGCCAATTGACTTCGTCTG
>JANNTD010000422.1:0-15330 GCA_031403315.1 Planctomycetota bacterium | reverse complement strand
CCCGGCCGCTCGTCGGGCGTCGGTAACGTCTCTGGGGACATGTCGCAAGTGGCGCTAGTGGCAGGCATCGGCAATCGGCTCCTCTTCCCTGCAATTGTAACCGCACGATCGCCCTGCGTTTAACGCCAAACTGGAAACTAGGCAAGCTAGGCTCTACTCCAAAAAAGAAATCGGCACGCTTGCGCTGGAAACTTTGCACCTCAGCAAGGTCTTTTCGCGGGTTTGCATTGAGACCTGCAAATAAACTTTGCCGGCGCCTGTAACACTTCGTGGCGGCTCCGTTTGAGAGGGCGGAACAGATCGTTTTCACCCCCTCACTCACGAAAGGATCGAAGCCATGCCTCGTAGCAAATTCGACTCACCGCGTAGATTCGAAAAATTGGAGGACCGCCGGATGATGACCGGCGACATCAGCTTTAATGAAGCCAATGGCATCCTCACAATCACCGGCGCCGCCTTCGACGACGTGGCCGAAGTGCGGTTTGAAGGAAACGAAGTGGAAGTCGACCTGATCGCAACGGAAGACGACGGCGACGGCACCGACCACACAGACCAGACCGAAAACATTGCGGACGTCTCGAAGATCGTCTTCAACGGTTTCGCCGGCGCTGACAGGCTGACGGTTTTCGTCGAAAACGTGGCTGCCGGCGTTTTGAACAACATTGAACTGGAGTTCAACGGCGGCTCCAACAACGATACGTTGGTCCAAAACGATGGTGGGATAAAGACCACGGCTCTCGGTGGTTCCGGAAACGACAAGCTCGAGGGAAGTCGCTTCAACGACATTCTCGACGGCGGCGCCGACAACGACACGTATGTCTTTAGAGGCCGTGCCGTCGGCAGCGATGAAGTTCGCGAAGCGGCCAATGTCGGCACCGATACGCTGGACTTCACTAACTTCGACACTTTCGTCGGCGTCAACCTGGCGACAGTGTTCAGCGCCAGCAATCCACAGTTCGCCGCGACAGGGTTTCAGTCAAACCTTCAGTTGAAACTACTCAATTCCACGGCGATCGAGAATGTGATCGGCTCCGCGTTTACCGACCACATCACGGGTAACTCGCGTGCGAACCACCTGATGGGCGGCGGCGAGAATGACAGGATCTCCGGCGCCGGCGGTAACGATATCCTCGAAGGCGGTGTCGGCAGCGACACCTATGAATTCGCCGGTACCAATCTCGGCACCGACGATATCATCGAAGCCGCCAATTCCGAGGACGACCACCTCCGCTTCAGTGGGATGTCATCTGGTGTGACAGTCGACATATCAAAGTTCGGTTCGGCCTTCGCTGTCGATTCGGCCGACCTTAAGCTGAGACTGAGCAATGATACAGCGATTGAAAGAGTGACGGGAACCAACTTTGGGGACACCATCATTGGCAACAGCCGCAACAACACTCTGAAAGGCTTGGACGGAATCGACACCATCATAGGTCTCGGCGGAGCCGACACATTGGATGGCGGAGCCGGTGACGACATCCTCTGGAGCGACGCCCTTGATGTGGTCTTTGGCCGCGCCGGACGGGACTTTTTCGATGGGACCCGCGAGGCTCAGTTCTCGCCCAATCCTCGACCGAACCGCTACTTGGATTGGGGCCAGCTTTAAGATTAGCACGAACCGAGCGTGCGCCGCGGTCCGTAGCGAGCGCAGGCCCGACTCGCAATCTCGACCGCCCGGCCGCAAGGCCGGGCGGTTTTTTGCGCGCCCCGCGTCCACGCCTCGCGCAGCGAGCCGGGTCGTCCCGACCCCGGCTCCTCCTATTTTGACGGCGAAAGTGCGCAAACACTTGAGACTTCGCTGCGCTGTCCGACACTTTCTCGCTGCCACGCCGCGCCCATGCGCGTGATCTGTCTGTCCCCTCTCCTGGCTACCTTGTCAAGCTGGCCAATTTGGCCACCTTGCTTTTGGCCGCGCACGGCCTTAACGTGAATACTGTACAAATTTTCACGTATCTCTTCACGCCGAAAGGACCATGCTATGCCGACCCTCTCCACGACCACGCCGTTCACGTCACCCTATGAATCCCATGACCTGGCCTTGCGAGCCGCCCGCACCGCAGCGGCCCGTACTGCGACAGCCAAAATCGACCGACCCGCCGCTTCGGCCAATGACGATCACCCCGCTGCCGCCGACGAAGTCGAAATGTTCTGCGAAGTCGAAATGCTCTGCGCCGCCGACCATCCCGCGGAGCCGATCAAGTGGCTTTGGCCCGGCCGCATCCCGATCGGCAAAGTCAGCCCTGCTCGTCGGCGACCCGGGCCTCGGCAAAAGCCTCATCGCGCTGGATGTGGCGTCACGCATTTCCCGTGGCGCTGCGTGGCCGGATTCCAAGGGGGAAGGCGGAGGGGGGAAGGCGGAAGGAAATGCCGCTGACTCTGACCCTCCCCCTTCCACCCTCCCCCTTCCCCCTTCGTGCGGCTCCGTATTAATCCTCAGCGCCGACGACGACCTCGCCGACACGATCCGCCCTCGCCTCGATGCCGCCGGCGGCGATCCGAACCGCGTCTTCGTGCTGCCGAAGATCGCCGACTTGCGGCACGATTTTGCCCAACTCCGGGCCGCGATCGATCGCCGGCCCGACTGCCGCTTGATCATCATCGACCCGGTGAACGCCTACGTCGGGCCGGGTGATTCCCACTTCCACACCGTCGTGCGGCGGGTCCTCGGGCCGCTCGCGGAGCTCGCTGCCGAGAAGCAAATCGCGATCCTCGCCATTACGCACCTGCGCAAGAACGACGGCGGCGCCCTGCAGCGGGCCGCCGGGTCGATGGGGTTTGTCGCAGCCGCCCGCGCCATCTGGACCGTCTGCCGCGACCCGCAAGACCCGAGCCGCTGCCTGTTCCTCGCGCTCAAGAACAACCTCGGCCCGCTCGCTTGCGGCTTGGCTTTCCGCATCGAGAACGACGCTCCCACCGGCGCCGGACAAATCGCTTGGGATCCCACGCCGATCACCATCTCAACTAACGAAGCACTCCGACCAAAACCCAAAGCCGCTCCCCGGCCCACTGAACGCGAAGAGGCCCGCGAGTTCCTCCGCCAGGCGCTCGAGGGCGGTCCACGCCCCGCCAACCGGCTGCTGGAAGAGGGCGACCAGCGCGGTTTCCACCGCCGCATGCTGCAGCGGGCCTTTCACGACCTCGCCGGCCACACCGCCAAGCGCGGTTGGAAAGAAGGCTGGTGGTGGTCGCTCGGCGAATACCCAGTCGAAATCACTAGGTTTGCGGCCAACAATCCGCCCGATTTGGGCCAAGAGGCCGCATACGCTCACGATGTCGCCTTCCAGGCCAGACTCGACGAAGCAGCGACTTCGTTCGGCGATTTCGCTGCGAGTAACACCGCCCCACCACTGTCGCCTTCGGTAGAGCTGTCGCCTTCGGCAGCAGGGCCGCGTTCGACGGAACTCCCCCAGCCACCTTTCCGACCGCCAACGCCGCGCGAGTCGATGGCCTATTTGGACCGCGCTCGCGCACAGCGGCAACCGTCGAGTCGCCCTTCCCCCAGCGTCCAAAAATCGCTTGATCCGTCGCTCTCGCATGCCGACCTACGGACGCTCGGCCACATGCTCGTCGATTCGCTCGAACAAACAATCGCGGCCGAAAAAAACAATCCGGCCGCGGCCAACGGAGATTCCGCAGACCGCCGCGGCCAAAGCACCTGACTTCGCCCCCCAGATGGAAAAGCGGTATAATCACAAGCGCGGCGAACACCGATCCGTGACACCCGAGATCCACAAGATGAACGAGCTACGCGAGCAAATCGCACGAGCCCGGCGGCGGCTGGTGCTGGAGCAGTTTTCCGCCCGCAGCGTGTGGTGCCTGTTCGCGGCGCTCGTCGTGGCCGCGGTGGCGATCGCCGTGCCACGCTTCGTCTCGATCGCAAATTTGCCCCAGCAGTGGGACGCCATTTGGTTCGCTGCGGCGATTGGCGGCGGTCTCGTCGCTGCGGCCGTGTGGACCATGATCTCGCGCCGCACCGCGCTCGACGCCGCAATCGAGATCGACCGCCGCTTCGAGCTCCGCGAGCGGGTCGCCAGCAGCATCTCGCTGACCGAAGCCGAGCGAAACACGGCAGCCGGGCAAGCGCTCGTGAAAGATGCCGTTCGGGCAGCCAGCCGAATCGACGTCGGCGACAAATTCCGCATGCGGCTTAGCGATCGCGCATGGTTACCCCTGGTGCCGGCCGGCCTTGCCTTCGCGTTGATGACCTTCGTCAATCCGCCCACCGCCACCAGCAGTCTCGACCCCAACGCCCCGGCCGCAATCGCCAAACAAATCAACACCGCCAACGAGGCGCTGCGCAAGAAACTCGAAGAGCAGCGCAAAGAAGCCCAGCGCCGCGGACTCAAAGACGCCGCAGGCCTGTTCAAGCGGATCGAAGCCGGCACCAATGAGCTCACGGAAAAGAAGGACCTCGATCGCACGCAGGCGGCCGTCAAACTCAACGACCTGGCAAAACAACTCGAGCAGCGCCGGAAACAACTCGGCGGCAAAGACGGTCTGCAGAAACAACTGCAAAATCTGAAATCATTCGGCAGCGGTCCGGCCGAAAAGATCGCCCAGGCCATGAAGCAAGGCGACTTCCGCGAGGCCGCCAAGCAGATCGGCAAGCTCGCCAAGGAACTGCGCGACGGCCAACTCGACCCGCAGGCCAAAGCCGAACTCGCCAAACAACTCGACGAGATGCGCGAGAAGCTCGCCGCCGCGGCCGACGCCCACCAACAGGCCATGGACAATCTCCAAAAGCAAATTAACGAGCAGCGTCAAAAAGGCGACCTCGCCAAAGCCGGCGAGATGCAACAGAAACTCGACCAACTCGCCGCCCAAGCGCCACAAATGCGCGAGCTCCAGCAACTCGCCAATCAAATGGGGAAACTCCAACAAGGCCTCAAGGAGGGCGACGCGCAGAAAGCGGCCGACGCCATGCAGCAAATGGCTCAGCAACTCGACAAGATGCAACAAGAAGCCAACGAAATGGAAATGCTCGACGCGGCGCTCGACGAGATGCAAATGGCCAAGGACGCCATGGCCTGCCAGAATTGCCAGGGAGCCGGCTGCGAACATTGCATGGCGATGGACGGCATGGCAATGAACGCCATGGACCAAAACAACGGCCAGCCCGGCGGCGGCATCGGCAAGGGCCGCGGCAACGGACGACCGCCCAAAGACGAACCGAAGACGAGCACCCGCGACACGCAAGTTCGCCAGAAGCCCGGCCGCGGCGCCGCCGTCCTCGCGGGCACCGTCGAAGGTCCGAACATCAAAGGCGAAGTCGAAGCGACGATCCAACAGGAAATGACCAGCTTCGGCAATTCGCCGGCCGATCCACTCACCACCGAACGGCTGCCGCGCAATCGCCGCGAACACGCCGAGGAGTATTTCAATTTACTACGCGAGGGAAAATAGTTTCGTAGCGATCATCGGGCCCGGTTGGCAAGCTAGCTTAGCTGGCACGCTGAGTTACTTTGATGCGTATAGACAATCTGGGCCGAACAGCGTAAATTGGCGAAGTTCTGCGGCCTGGGTATGGAGTCTAGTGAGCCGCCGCCAACGCAAAGAAAAATCGAAGCGAAAAATCGAGCTGCCGTCCGAGCGGATGACGGCACTTGTCTTTCATCACCGACGATCGCGCCCACGATTGCGTCGGTGCGGGCACAATTTGAATCACGATTTCCACGGAAAAGGAAAGGACATTTCCCATGCGCCAACCACTCGTTCATCTCACATCCAGTCAACCCCGGCGATTGCTCCACCGAGGCCTGGCAGCTGCATTTGCCTTGACCTGCTACTTGTGGTTGAGCGCCGTTGCTTCGGCGGCCGACGCAGACTTCGCGGCGCTTGTCGCCTCGGCGCGGGAGAAGTTTGTGCCCGTCACCGCCGAGCAGGTGTCGGCGGCGAAAGCGGGACTCGCGCAGCAGGCGGGCGCGCTCGAACGCTACCTTCGCCCAAACAGCACGAACGGCAAGAAGTGGCTCACTTATCTTCAATGGGACGCCTTCCAAAAAGCGCTCGCCGCCGAAGGAGAGCCGGCGTTTGAACCGCTCGTGGCCACCTACGGACAACTCAACAAAGATCAAAACGGACTGGAGCTCAAACCATTCCGCGCCGTTTCCGATGCGTTGCGACATTACATCGACGTGGCGGTGATGGCCCGGCAGGCGAATCAGGCCGAGACCTATGGCGGCCAACTCGAAGGGCTCGCCAAGGAACTGGAACAGTACGGTTCCGCTGCGAACTCGAACACCGGCTCGGCGATCGGCCGCCGACTCGATTTGCTCGCCGGCTTGGGTCAAGCGCCCGAGCTGGTGGCGGCTGTGTGCGGCAAGTTCGCACAACCAAATGCGCTCTTCACCGTGTCGACCGGTCTGTTGCGCGATGCGGCGGCCGACCCGATCGACCGCCACGATCCGATCACCGACGTGATCCTCGGCACGCAAATCCGTGGCCAGGGCCACACGGTCGGCACCGTGTCGCTCGACACCGTGCCGAATGCCGACAAGGCAATCATCAAGCTCTCGACCGACGGACGCGTGGTCTCGCAAAACGTCGGCCACAACGGTCCCGCCGTGATCCGCACCACCGGCTACACCGACTTCGACGCGACGCAACTCGTCGAGCTCACTGCGTCGAGCTTCCGCGCGTTGCCGGCAAAAGTCTCGGCCACGACCCGTTCGAACATCCACTCCGTGAGCAAAGCTGGCGGAGGGATGGGTCGCCGTATCGTCGCCAACGTCGGCATGCAAAAGGCCCATGAAAAGCAGGGGCAAGCGAACCGGATCGCCGCCGATCACGCCGAGACCCGCATCGCCCGCCGCATGACCGACGAGGTCGACGACCGGCTTCGCAAGGCCTGGAAACGCTATCAAAACGACTACCGCCTGCCGCTCGAGCGCCGCGGCGATTTGCCGCAATACACGCGCTTCAGCACGACCGACAGCACGCTCGCATTCGAGACGACGCAGGCTAATCGCGGCCAGCTCGCCGCTGCCGGCGCGGCACCCGAATTGCCCGCCGATGCGGACCTCGTGCTGCGGCTGCACGAGTCGGCCGTCAACAACTACACGGCGGCGATGCTCAGCGGTGCCACGATCAGCGAAGCCAAATCCGGCGAGGGCACCAAAGCCGACGTGACGCTCCCGCCCTGGATCAAGGACGCCTGGAAGAATAAAATGGACGAAAAGGCGGAGCAAGAGACCGACGCTGAATTCGAGCCCTGGTCACTCACCTTCCGCCGCGACCGGCCGATCACCGTGGCCTTCGCGGGCGGCAAGGTCCAATTGACGATCCACGTCGCCCATCTCAAGTCGGGCAATGATGTGTTCGATCGTTGGGACGTCACCGCGACCTACAATCCCGAGATGGCCGACGGCGGTGTGACGCTCCGCCGCGAGGGCGAGCTCGGCGTGCTGCCGACCGGCTTCGATTCGGAAAAAGGGGAGCTCTCGTCGCGGCAGGTCGCCGTCCGACGGAACCTCACCAAAGTTCTCACCGAGCGCTCGGACAAAGGCCGCGGCATTCCCCAGACGATCAAAGTCGAGAAGCTCGAGCCGGAAGACGAGTTGGCCGACGTCGGCCCGCTGCCGGTCAAGCAATTCGCCAGCGGCGACGGCTGGCTGACCGTGGCTTGGGATCGACAATAAAAACAAACCGGAAGGGCCGTGGAAAATCCGATCGACATCGCGTTTGACTGCTTGCCGCTACGTTCGGTCGGTCGGGTGGACATCCCGCTCGACGCTTCGCCCGAGTTTCGCGCGCGGCTCGAACATCTCAAGCGGGCGATCGACGCACACGGCATCGAGAACGCATACTTTCTCTATAATTCCCGCTGCGTCTACCGGCTAGCCAACTCCGACATCGAAGGCATGCTGCGGTTCTCGTTCGAGGGCACCGTGCTGACCGACCTCAGCGACGCCAAGGCCGACCGGGCCGACCTCGCCATCGAGCTGATTGGCGAGACCTGTGGCGGCGTGCCAGCGGTGGTGGTCGATTGGTTTTGCGGAGCGATCGAGCGGGCCGTGCTGGTCGAGTTCGACCGCTTTATCGCCGCCGGGCACCTGGCCAAGCGCGTCGACGAGCTCGAGCGGCGCACGCATCTGGCGGAACTCTCTAGCTTTGCTGGAATGAATCTATGATGGCGCCAGCATTACAGCACGCATCGCAGGGCAAAACCGCCAGCGTCGCTTGCGTCATTGCGGTCGTGCGATTTCCGCGCTCAGGTGAAGCCAGACAAAATCGTCAAAGTTTGACGGTTGGGTCGACGATAACAGTCGTGCTGATTGCTCACGCGCCGGCGCTACGGTCATTCGTCGCCCGGCGGCCCCAGAGCAGCAGCCCGGGGGAAATATCGATCGCATCCGTAGGCCGACGGCACGTTGCCGTCGCCGCGGCGCGATCGCATACACCCTGGGCCGCTTCGCTTTGCGGAACGTCTCGGGTGACACGCACTCGAGCCACCGAGCACAGCCATGAATCATCGTTGCCGAAAGTCTTGGGCGCTGGTGCTCAGCGCGTCGGTCCTGGCGACGGGTTGCCAACCGCAACAGCCGTTCTACTGCAAAGAAGACGGCGATTTGTCGCACTATCTCGACGTCGCCACCGAGATCGAGTATCCCGACGTCAGCGAGCCGTCGCTCGACGAAGTGAACTGCGCTCAAGCGCCGCTCACGCTCAAGAACACCGACAACTACGAAATGTGGGATCTCACGCTCGAAGAAGCGGTCCACATCACGCTCTGCAACAGCCAGGTCATGCGGCAGCTCGGCGCGCGGGTGCAATCGTTCGCGCCGGAAACCATCTCGCGGACGCTCGTGAGCCCGGTCGCCGTGACCACGACCTACGATCCGGCTTTGTCCGAATCGGTGACCGGCCTGTCGGTCGGCTCCCCGTTCCAGGGCTCCGGGCCGGAAGCGGCCCTTTCGGAATTCGACGCCCAACTCGATTCGAGCGTGTTCTGGGAAAAGAACCGCCGGCCACAGAATCGGCCCGGCAGCGGCGTTGGAGAACTCTTCTCGCCGCCGATCTTCGCCCAGGACACCGGCGCTTTCACGAGCGGCATCACGAAAACGTCGGCCGACGGCACGACGTTTGGCTTCCGCAACAACACGGCTTACGAACAGAACAACACCAGCGCTGCATTTCGCCCGCTCCCCAGCGACTGGACCACGAACCTGGAAGCCTCGTTCAGCCGTCCGTTGTTGCAAGGCGGCGGCACGCAGTACAACCGCATCGCCGGTCCGCTCGACTTCAATCAATATGCGGCCGGAGTCGGCAACCCGATCGACGGCGTGATGATCGCGCGGATTCGCACCGACCAGTCGCTGGCCGACTTCGAAGGCGGCGTGACCGGTCTGACGCGGGACGCAGAAGATGCCTACTGGGAACTGTATTTCACGTATCGCGACCTCGAAGCTCGCAAGCTCGGCCGCGATAGTGCTTTGGAAACCTGGAAGAAGACGGCGGCCTTGTTGCGGAGCGGCGCCATCGGCGGCAGCGCCGACCGCGAGGCCCAGTCCCGTTCGCAGTACTTTCTGTTCCGCGGCCAGGTGGAGCAGGCGCTCACCGATCTGTACCGCGCGGAAAATCGCCTGCGGTACATCATGGGCTTGTCGATGTCGGACGGACGGCTGATCCGGCCTGCCGATCAACCGACCACGGCCCGGGTCGCTTTCGATTGGTCGGGCATCCACTGCGAAGCGATCACGCGACGCGTGGAAGTCCGCAAAGAGAAGTGGGAAATCAAGCGGCGCGAGCTGGAATTGATCGCCGCCCGCAACATGATGTTGCCGCGGCTCGATGCGGTCGGCCGCTATCGCTGGCTCGGCTTGGGCGATCACCTCCTTAATGGAGGGACCGGTTTCATCGACAAGTCGACCGGAGACCCGGCCGCCAACTCCAGTGCCTTTGGCGTGCTTGATAGCGGCGAGTTCCAGGAATGGCAGCTCGGCCTGCAGTTGAGCATGCCGATCGGCTTCCGCCGCGAGCTCTCCGGAGTCCGGCATCACGAGCTGTTGATCGCCCGCGAGCGAGCCCTGTTGCAGGACTTGGAGCTGGAAATCTCGCACCAATTGGGCGAATCGATCCGCGACGTCGACTTGAACTACGGCCTGTCGCAGACGAATTTCAACCGCCGCGTCGCCTCGGAAAAGGAAGTTCAGGCCGTCGACGCCGCGTACCAAGCCGACCGGGTGACGCTCGACTTGCTCTTGGACGCCCAGCGCCGTCGGGCCGAAGCCGAGAGTGCTTACTACCGGTCGTTGATCGATTACAACAAGGCTATAATGAACGTGCACTACCGCAAGGGCTCGCTGCTGGACTACAACGGCGTGTACCTGGCGGAAGGCCCCTGGCCGGGAAAGGCGTACTTCGACGCCCTGCGTGAGGCCCGCAAGCGCGATGCGAGCATGTATCTCGACTACGGGTTCACACGTCCCAACGTGATCAGCCAAGGACCGTACCAGCAATTGACCGGTGAGGGTTGTGAGAACGGTGGGGCGATCGAGGGCGTCGAGACGATGGGTCCGGCTCCCGAGCCGATGGATGCCCCGACTGAGATGCTGCCGACGCCTGCTTCGCAGTCGCCCTCGGCGTCGCGTCGACCGTTGCATACGGACGCAGCCCAAAACGCGAATTTGCCAGCCGCACCATTTGGCCGCGGCGCACAATTGGCCAGCCAGAACCAGCCTCGCACCTTCGATGAACATCAGGCGAATAACCCGGCTGCTCAAGCTGCTCGAACTGCTCCAATCTGGGAGTGGGCAAAACGCTGACGGATTGGCGCAGGCCTGCGACGTGAGCCGCCGCACAGCCTTTCGCGACATCGAAGCGCTACGGGCGGCCGGCGTGCCGATTGCCTTCGACGCCGATCACGACCGCTATTCGATTCCCGGTGCCTATTTTCTGCCGCCGATCAACTTCACGCCGGCCGAGGCGCTCTCGCTCGTGGCGCTGGCGAACGAACTGGGCCGCAGCGATCGGCTCCCGTTTTACGAGCCCGCCCGCGCGGCCGCGCGCAAGCTCGAGGGCAGCCTGCCGCTGGCACTCCGCAACGAGCTACAGGTGATGACGCGGGCGATCCACATCCACCCGACGCCCATCAGCCCACTCACCGACAAAGCAGGCATCTATCAGCAGCTGATCGACTCCCGGGCCACGCGCCGCGTCGTCCGCATCGAATACGATAGCTTGACGGAGTGGGAGCGGATCAAAACGAAGCTCCGCCCCTATCACCTGCTCTTCTGCCGGCATAGTTGGTACGTGATCGGCCGCTCGTCGCTCCACAACGAAGTGAGGACGTTCAATCTCAGTCGAATCGCGTCGCTCGAAATGCTCACCCAGAGATTCACCGTACCGCGAAGTTTCACGATCGAGCGGCATTTGCGCAATGCCTGGCTCTTGATACCGGGCGACGGAGCGGACGACCGGGTCGTGATCCGCTTCAAGCCGCTCGTGGCAAAAAATGTCGGCGAAGTGCTCTGGCACAAGACACAACAATTGGAGTTCCAATCCGACGGCTCGCTCCTCTTCAAGGCGCAGGTGACGGGTCTGGGCGAAATCATGTGGTGGATCCTCGGCTATGGCGACCAGGCCGAGGTGCTCGAACCACGAGAGCTCCGCGAGATGGTGGCCAAGCGTGTCAAGAATCTGGCCGCGATGTATAACGGGAATGCGACCCACGGCGGCAAATCGTAAGGGATGAGAATCGGGACCATGTTTTTTTCCTTCGACGGCATCGACGGCGTCGGCAAAACGACGCAAATCGATTTGTTCTGCCAATGGCTGCGCGAGCGCGGCGAGAATGTCGTCACGTGTCGGGATCCGGGCAGCACGCCGCTGGGCGAACGAGTACGCGAGATATTGCTCCACAGCGACTCGGGCACGCCGATCGGCCGGCGGAGCGAGATGCTGTTGTATATGGCGGCACGGGCCCAATTGGTCGACGAAGTCATCCGCCCGGCCCTCGTGGCGGGAAAGACGGTCGTATCCGACCGCTATTTGCTGGCGAATCTCGTGTATCAGGGGCACGCTGGCGGACTCGACGTCGAAACGATTCGCCAGGTGGGCGCGGTGGCCGTCGACGGCGTCTGGCCCGATGCCGTATTCCTGCTCGACATGTCGCCCGCGGCCGCCGATGGCCGCCTGCGCCGCACGCTCGATCGCATGGAGCGGCAAGGCAACGACTATCGTGAGCGGCTCCGTGCCGGCTTCCTCGCCGAAGCGGCTTGCGCGGAGAACCGAATCCATGTGATCGACGCCGACCGTTCCGCCGATGTGGTCCAGGCCGAGATCCGTCGCGTGGCAGAAAAGCTGCCTGCCGCGAAGGGCTCCGGCTGACCGACAGCAGCCGCACCGGCTTCACCGCGTCCCACAGCCCGCATACTGCCTGACTTCGCGCTCTTTAGAGTCTTCGCACCCTCGCTGCGATGGCTCGCATCGCGGAGTTGCAACGTGTAATTGACGAATTTTTGCGGAACCTGTAAAATTCCTCCGCGCCAGCAGTTACGGCTTGACGCGATTGCTAGGTCGGTCATTTGGTCGTGGCCAACTACTTGGTCGTGGCCAACTTGGGGGAGAGAGCGGTTCGCAGGAATTGATCGGATCAAAACGTGCAGGGCAAGCGCGGTAAACACTCACCAGGATCCGGAAAAATGCCAACTAGGTTGGCGTGACAATTGATGAGCTTGGCCGGATGAAGTTTGCGTGAGTTCGAGCCCGCTTTGTTGTGGTGTGCAGGATGAACCTCCGCCAGAACGAATCCAAGCGGATCGTGCACGCGCCTGCCAAGCTAAATCTTTTCTTGGAAGTCGTTAGTCGGCGCAACGACGGCTACCATGATCTCGCCACGCTGATGGTGCCGATCCGGCTCTACGATTCGCTGTCGTTCGAGCCCACGCTGGCGACGGCTGGCCGACCCGGCTCGATTGAGTTCTCGCTCGGCGGTGGCGATTCGGCGAAAGCAGTACCGGCCGATTCCACCAACCTCGTCGTGCGGGCCCTCGAATTGCTCCGGAAGCGGAGCGGTTGCGAGTTGGGCGCGAAAGTCGAACTTTTCAAACGGATTCCCAGCGGTGCCGGCTTGGGGGGCGGATCGAGCGATGCGGCCGCCGCGCTCTCGGTCGCCAGCCGAGGCTGGGGCATTCATTGGGGGCCGGAAGAATTGGCCCCGCTTGCCGCCGAGTTGGGCAGCGACGTGCCGTTTTTTCTCGAGCCTGGCGCGGCGATTTGCCGCGGCCGGGGCGAACTTGTCGAACGACTCGGGCCGACGGTTCCGCTCGATGTGGCGATCGTGAAACCGCCGACCGCACTCGCCACCGCCGACGTTTACCGTGCGCTCGACCGCCTGCCGGTCGGCAGCGAGCGTCCCGGCTTGCAGATTGAGCGGTCGCTCGCGGCACTTACCGAGGCCCTGCGACGCGGCACAATCCAAGATTTGGGCGAGTGGATGGGCAATCGGTTGCAGACTGCGGCTGCGGGCCTGTCGCCCTGGATCGACCGAGTTCGGGCCGCGTTTACCGAGTTCGATTTCCTGGGCCACCAGCTCTCGGGAAGCGGTTCGGCCTACTTTGGCATTTGCCGCCATCCGCGCCATGCGCGTCGGCTGGCCACGATCCTTAAAATGCGGCAGTTGGGACACGTCTACGTCATCCGCAGTGGTAACTAGGTTCCGCGACGACATTTGTAGATCGACTACGCAAGGAGAACGGCTGTGGAGATTACCGAGGTTCGCATCAAGCTCATGGAAGAACCAGGCGAGCGCCTCAAGGCGTTTTGTTCGATTACCTTCGACGATTGCTTCGTGGTTCGCGATTTGAAGATCATCGAAGGCACGAGCGGCCCGTTCGTCGCCATGCCCAGCCGCAAGCTCACCTCCCATTGCCATCGCTGCGGCATGAAGAATCACCTGCGGGCCGGCTACTGCAATCAGTGCGGCTCAAAACTAGAAGACGGCCGCGCGCCCAAGGATGCCGACGGCCGCGCGAAGCTCTATGCCGACATCGCCCATCCGATCAATTCCGACTGCCGCGAAATGATCCAGGAGCGAGTGATCCGCGAGTTTTACGACGAAATCGAGCTGGCGAAGCAGCCCGGCTATACTTCGCGCTACGACGATTTCGAATTCGAATTTGCCGACGCACAGCGACCCAAACCAGCCCGTTTCGATCCAGCGCATGGACAGCCAGCACCCGCCTCGTCGCGACGTCACCCGCCCAGCGCACCAGTTGCGAAGCCCAACGAGCGGCCTCAGCAAGTTCGCAACGACGCGCCGGCTCCACCGCAAAAGCCGCCCATGTCTGGCCCGGATAATAGCGACGGCTTTGGCGCCGGAATCTTTCCGGAGCGGTAGTGATGCCGCCAGCGGACGCCGCATTCGCGCAGTGCGCCAATCGTAACGATCGCGCGGCGCGCCATGAAAACCGCGCTCATATTGCCGCTTCTGCGCAAATCTCCAAGTCGACCGAAAGTGTGCCTTCTCGCTGACCGATATATTTTCTGCGGGCGGTAAGGTTAAAAAGCTGCCGATGCTGGCAGTTCTCCCTAACAGCGGTCAACATCTCTCCACGTCGTCGGGGCGCCGAGCGAGCCACGGTCGGAACAATTCGATCGCGTCGGATCGTCCGGTCGGTTCGTCGAAACCTAGTCGTCCTCGACTCCGGGATTCGTTCCACCGCAACACCTCCCTGCCCGCAACAGTTCAAATAACTAATGACCCGATATATCCCAGTTCAGCGAGGAACGGATTTCGCATGCCGACGGAATATCAGCGGCTCCAAGATTTATCTGCCATCCGACAATACGTAAGCGAAACACTCTGCGAAAAGGACCGATTAGAAGCCGATTTTTTCCCCCTATCCGAGCAAGTCTTAGTACGAGGCGGCGCACCCTGCGGCGTGTATTTTTGCCTGCACGGACCACGCTCGCTGTGCCTGACGGCGGTTTGGGAGACCGATAGCAACACGATTCTGTTTTACGGTTCCCGCGGCGAGCGGTTCCGGAAGACACAATTGATATCCCCTCCGGGCATCGCCGCTGGGGCGGCAGGCTAAGAAACCAATTGACGATCGACGGCGTCCTGGCAAAGCGGGTGCTGTCGCGGAGACGGAGGGGGATTTCCACGATTTTTATAGCGAATTGCTCGACGCAGAGGGCTGTGTCTGCGACGGGCTTGACCAACTTGCGGCCCTGTACTATACAATTTTATACTATCTGGCCGCAGGCTACACGGAGGTTGTCGATGCTTGTTCTGTCGCGTAAGGAATCACAGCGAATTCGACTAGGCGATTCGATCGTCGTGACGATCGTGAAAATATCGGGCGACAAGGTGCGTGTCGGAATCGA
>JANNTD010000421.1:0-7577 GCA_031403315.1 Planctomycetota bacterium | reverse complement strand
GAGATTCGAGAGCTGCCACACGGCTTCGTACGTAAGCGTGCCGCTGCGGCTCATCACGCCGACTGGGCCTTTCTTGTGGATGTAGCCGGGCATGATGCCGATCTTGCACTCTTCGGGCGTGATCACGCCGGGGCAGTTCGGCCCGATGAGATGCACGTCGCGGTCCTTAATCACGTCGTACGCCCGCACCATGTCGAGCACCGGAACGCCTTCGGTGATCGCCACGACGACTTTGCAACCGGCGTCGACCGCTTCGAGAATCGCGTCGGCGGTGAAGGCGGCAGGCACGAAAATCATCGCCGCGTCGACGCCTTCTTTTTCGACCGCTTCGGCCACGGTGTTGAAAATCGGCACGCCGAGCGCCGTCTGGCCGCCTTTGCCGGGAGTCACGCCGGCGACGAGCTTGGTGCCGTAGTCGAGGCAATTCTTGGAGTGAAACTCACCCGACTTGCCGGTGATGCCCTGGCATACGACTCGGGTGTTCTTATCGATCAAAATGCTCATTGAATGGTTCCAGCAGTCTTATATTAACCACGGAGGCTCGGAGGGCACGGAGAAATTCAGAAGCTGCACAATTCGCGACTGCAAAATTTCGAGACTTGTATTTGTTTTCTTCTCCGTGAACTCCGTGCCTCCGCGGTAAGTGTATTCTTATCCGGCAGCCTTGACGACTTTGTTTGCGGCGTCGGTCAGGTCCTTTGCCGCGATGATGTCGACGCCGCTTTCGGCCAGGATCTTGCGGCCTTGCTCGACTTCGGTGCCTTCCAGCCGCACGACGAGCGGCACGTTGAAACCGACTTCCTTGTAGGCGGTGACGATGGCGGTGGCGATCGTCGTGCAGCGCATGATGCCGCCGAAGATGTTCACCAGCACCGCCTTCACGTTTTTGTCGGAGAGCAGGATGCGGAACGCCTCGGTGACTTGCTCGGCATTCGCGCCGCCGCCGACGTCGAGAAAGTTCGCGGGCTCGCCGCCGTGGAGCTTAATGAGATCCATCGTGCTCATGGCGAGGCCGGCGCCGTTCACGAGGCAGCCGATGTTGCCTTCCAGCTGCACATAGCTCAGTCCCGCCTTGCCGGCTCGCAATTCGTTCGGATCTTCCTCCGAGAAGTCGCGCAGCTCGGCGAGTTGCGGATGGCGGAACAAGGCGTTGTCGTCGAAGCTCATCTTGGCGTCGAGTGCGATCAGTTCGCCCGATTTGGTGACCACCAGCGGATTTATTTCGGCCAGGCTGCAATCGAGATCGACGAACAGCTTGCAGAGCGACCGCATGAACTTTTCGGCCGAGCGGACGGTGGGACCGGTGATGTCGAGCTTCGCGCAGAGTTTGCGAACCTGGTACGGCTGCAACCCGCTATCCGGATGGAACGGTTCGATGAAGATCAGTTCCGGCGTCTTCTCGGCGACTTCTTCAATATTCATGCCGCCCTGGCTCGACGCCATCAGCACGGGTAGCGCCCGAGCGCGGTCGATGACGATGCCGAGATACAACTCGCGGGCAATATCGCAGCCGGCTTCGACGAGCACGCGGCCGACGGTTTGTCCGTGTGGACCAGTCTGAATCGTGACCAGCTTCTTGCCGAGCAGCCTGGCGGCGACCGTCTTGGCTTCGTCGAGCAGGCGAACGAGCTGCACACCGTGCTGCTTGGGCCCTGCATCTTTGGGATCCGTCTTGATGGTGCCTTTTCCGCGCCCGCCGGCGTGGATTTGGGCCTTCACGACCGCGAGCGCACCGCCCAGTTTCGTGAAGGCGTGACCCGCTTCGTCCGGCGTCTTGGCGACGATGTTGTCGGGAGTGGCGACGCCGGCCGCCCGCAACAAATCCTTGGCTTGATGTTCGTGAATCTTCATCCCGCGATGCTACCCGGCGTGGTCGAACGTGACAAGGCGGTGACTGCGGAAAGGCGTGTGCCGACGGCTCGCAGCGGCCGGCCGACAGTTGGCGAATCCTCCAGAATTTCCGTTGTTCTCCGCGGTGTGTTAGAGTGGGTGTTGCTGGCAGATTGGCAATTCAGCCCGCCGACGGGCCGATCTCGACGCGAACACACACTGGACGATTGAACAAGATGGGAGATTCGACGAATCTGCCGCTGGAAGGTTTGCGATCGCTCATCGATCTGGCGGGCGAGGGCGCTTGTCTGATCGATCCCGCTGGCTGGCGTGTTGTGTATGCGAATCCGCAACTGCTCCGACTTCTCGACTTGCCCAGCGATCCGCCGGCGGCGTTGAGCATTTTCGAGTTGGTTCCCGTCCTGGAAACTCCAGCGATTCGCGCCGAATTGGCCGAGCTGGCGGTTGGAAAACGCGACGAAGCGCGCATCGATTGCCGCACAGTGTCAAATGAAGACGTGTCGAATCGAAGCGTGTCGAATCGCACCGGCAGTCCGATCGCGGAGATCCGCGTCCGCCGCGTGGAAACAGAAAATGGCGTTTGGTTGGCAATGGTTTTGACAACGTCGGCAGTAGCCGCCGGGACCGACGACGCGACGCGGTGCGAGGGAAACGATCCGCTGACAGGGCTCGCCGACCGCGGGTTCATCCTCGACAAGCTTTCCAAAATCATCCGTGGCGATCGATCGGAAGACCAGCGCTGCGTCGTGTTGTTTGTCGACATCGACGGCTTCAAGCAGGTGAACGATTCTTACGGACATTTGGTCGGCGATCGGGTGCTGTGCGAAGTCGCGCGGCGGCTCGCGGCCTGCGTGCGTGCGGCGGATCATGTTGGACGGTTCGGTGGCGACGAGTTCTTGATCTTGTTGGAGCGGGTCGGCGGTCGCGGTGAATTCGAACCGGTGGTGCGGCGGATCCAGGCGGCGTTCGTGCGACCGATTTCGTTCGCTCAGGGTGAAGTGACGCTCGGTGTGAGCGTCGGCGCGGCTCAAGCGGGCATCGACGGCGGCTCGGCCGAAGAGCTGATTGACGCGGCTGATCGGGCCATGTATGTCGCGAAGCGCGCCCCGGCGTGAGGACTGTCTCCGGCGCCACTTCTTTTGTCGCGTCATCTTCCGCACGACCGTTACAGCCGGCCCTCGGTCAATCTGGCGGCGGGAACTCAGATCGGAAGCTATTTTTGCTAGGCATCGCGCGGTATTTACCTCGCGCAATTGCCGGCCGGTGTGTCGCGCTCCGGCATTGCGCTCAGAGTATTGAAACATGCTTGTCATCGTTGGTTGCATCATCGTGACGGGGGCCGTGCTCGGCGGCTTTGTGCTGTCGGGCGGGCACATCGGCTCGTTGATTCACCCGGCCGAACTCCTCACGATCGGCGGGGCGGCGCTCGGCGGTTTGATCGTCAGTTCGCCCAAGAAGGTGCTGGTGGACCTGGGGAAGGGCTTGCTGAGCACCATGAAAGGCACGCCCTACAATCGCGCGGCTTACGACGAATTGTTCAAATGCATGTATGACCTGCTGCGAATGGCGCGTCGCGACGGCATGCGGGTGCTGGAAGGGCACGTCGCCGATCCGGAGAATAGCACCGTCTTCGCCAAGTATCCGCGGATCGGGCACAATCATCACGTGACCGCGTTCGTCTGCGGCGCAATGGCCCCGCTGATCGAATCGACGGCCAAGCCCGAGCAACTGGCCGCGCTGTTGGAAATGGAAATCAAGATTATCGAAGAAGAACATCACGCGCCGACGATGGCGTTGAACAAAGTGGGCGACGCGCTGCCCGGCTTCGGAATCGTGGCGGCGGTGCTGGGCATCGTGATCACGATGGGGCACATCGACGGTCCGCCGTCGGAGATCGGGCACAAAGTGGGTGCGGCGCTGGTGGGAACGTTCCTCGGCATTTTGGCGTCGTACGGATTCGTCGCGCCGCTCGCCACCCGGCTGGAGTTTTTGGGCCACAACGAGATGGGTTTCTTCCGCACGATCGCTGCGATCGTGGTCGGATTTGCCGACAACTTGCCGCCCAAGGTGGCGATCGACCTGGCGCGACGCGGCGTGGCCAGCGAGTTTCGGGCCGACCGCAACGAACTCGATGAATTGTTCAAGGAAGCGGAAGCAGCGTAGCCGCACGTCGAGTGTGGTGTCCGTGAGTGGAAAGTGGAGTGAACCATGGCAGGCGGCGGCGGTGCATGGAAAGTGGCTTACGCGGACTTCGTGACCGCGATGATGGCGTTCTTCCTCGTGATGTGGATCACGGGCCAGAGTCCGCAGACGAAGCAGGCCATCTCGGGCTACTTTCAAGATCCGTGGGGTACTTCGTCGGAGTATTCGGCTCCCGCGTCGCTCTTGCCCAGCGAGATGCACGGCGACGTGCTGAGTCAAGACATGCCGCAGGAACTGAAGCCCGGCCAAAAGCCCGGGGCGGCGGACTCCGACGGCACGGACAGCGAGGCCCAAGCCAAATCGCGGTGGGCGCAGCAGCGGAGAGTGCACTTCCTGCAGAACGGCGATCGCACGACGCCGGCGCTGGTCGTGCCGTTCGACGAATCGTCGGCCGACCTGTCCGACGCCGGCAAAGCGCAACTCGACCGGTTGATCCCAAGTCTCGTCGGCAAGTTGAACAAGATCGAAATCCGCGGCCACACGACCCGTCGCCCGTTGGCGGCCGACAGTCAGTATCGCGATCTGTGGCAGCTCTGTTACGCACGGTGCCAGGCGGTGATGCAGTACTTCGAACAACATGGCATCGAGGCCGATCGGCTGCGGTTGAGCCAATCGGCGGCGTTCGAACCGCTCACCAGCCGACTCGAAACGGCATTGCAGAACGAGAATGCACGCGTCGAGGTGTTTCTGCTCGACGAAATGGCGGACGAACGGCCGGGCACGGACGAGGCCGCGCAGGCCGAAGCGAAGAAAGCGGAGCTGACCGAGACTCCGTAGTCGGTCGTTAATGCTGGACACTTGTCGCTCGTCTCGCATGTCTCCCATGCCTCGCTGCTTGCCCGCGTCGCCTCCCGCTATATCGGCCGTCCGCCTTCGGCCTCCAGTCATTGACTTCCAGCGAGCGCCGCGTTTTGTCGCGTGGTCTTGGAAACGTCGACGACATTTGCTGTCGGGGCTCGAGGTTTTTCGCGTTTTGTCGGGGCGTGTTTTTTCGGCTTCCTCGCAAGTCGTTGCCGGCTTGTGACTTGCAAATGGTCGTCCCGGCAAAAACACGCTCCGAGGCGACAATTGGCGTCCGTTTTGTCGCCTGACGATCGCGGGAACGACGTAAATACTCGTACGAAACGCAACTGGTGATCGACAAAATACCTCCTCGATTTGTCCGCTAGAGTCGTGACGTGTGTCCCTGCGCTCTCTGCGGAAGGTATCTCGCCAAGGCCCAGAGATACAGCGACACAGTGGCGCAAAGCGACCGCAGGCTTTCTCGCTGACCGCGAGGAGCCAAATGCTTTTTCAAATTGCCTCAACGCTGTATTATGGCGGAGGAACCGCTGGCGGAGGATGGGCCTTGTATGTAATTGGTTTGATAGTGTGTTAGTGTGCTAGAGTCTATCCGAAAATGATTCTTTGGTTTTTCCAGGGTTCAAGCCGCGCGGGCTCTGTAGCGGAATTGGCGGTCGTCGGGCGGCGCGAGCCGCCGGAGCATGAGATGCGTTTGGCTGACTTGAATCATCGCGGCGCTCACACGCGATCGTGCAATATGTATACTAAGGTATAGTTACCGGAACTTCAAGATCTATTTTTGGCCACCCCCCAGGAGCGAGGAGTCGAGGGTCAAGAGTCGAGAGCCAATCTGTTGCTGGCTCTTAGCACTCCGCTCTCGACTCTCGGCACTTCCAGTGGCCAAGAATTGGTACTTAACGCACGATTTCGTCTGCTCCCAATTTTCGCGGCACGGGTCTATGATGAAGGCCATGTCCGACGTCACGCAAATCTTGTCGCGGATCGAGTCTGGCGATCCGACTGCCGCCGACCAACTCCTTCCGCTGGTGTACAACGAGTTGCGCAAGCTGGCGGCGGTACGGCTCGCTCAGGAAAAGCCGGGCCAGACGCTGCAAGCGACGGCCTTGGTGCATGAAACGTACATGCGGCTATTGGGACCAGCCGGCGCCAAACAGCCGTGGGACGGCCGTGGCCACTTTTTTGCCGCGGCGGGCGAAGCGATGCGCCGCATTCTTGTGGAACAGGCCCGGTACAAGGGCCGGCTCAAACATGGCGGCGAGTGGCAGCGGGTTGACCTGGATTCCGCTTGTGCGGTCAGCGAACCGCCATCGCTGGATTTGCTCGCGCTGGATGAGGCCCTGTCGAAGCTGGCCGCCGTCGAGCCCGCCAAGTCGGAGCTGGTGAAACTGCGCTTCTTTGCCGGACTGACGATGCCCGAAGCCGCGGCCGCGCTGGGGATTTCCTTGGCCACGGCCGAGCGACATTGGACGTTTGCTCGCTCGTGGCTATACGCCGAAATGGCGGACAATCGGCCGGACCCACCCTAGAAACTTGAATTTCTATGAGGGGTTCGCAGGCCGCATGTCGCACTACTAATAGAGAGAGCCTGCGATGACCAATCCCTCACCCCTCGAATCAATCTTCTTCGCCGCATTGGAAAAGCATTCGCCGGACGAGCGGATGGCTTACCTCGACGAGGTCTGCGCGGATGATGCCGAGCTGCGCGGCAGCGTCGAGCGGATGCTTACCGCGCAGGTCGAGGCGGGCAGCTTTTTGGAACAATCACCAATTGGCAGTGGTGCCACCACACTCCAGCAGCCAGCGATCCTCGAAGGCCCCGGCACGGTCATCGGGCCCTACAAGCTGCTGCAGCAGATTGGCGAAGGGGGCATGGGCGTGGTGTTCATGGCCGAGCAGACCGAGCCGCTGCAGCGGACCGTCGCGCTGAAGATCATCAAGCCCGGCATGGACACGCGGCAAGTGATCGCCCGCTTCGAGGCCGAGCGGCAGGCCGTAGCGATGATGGACCATCCGAATATCGCCAAAGTGCTGGACGCCGGCACCACTGATAGCGGCCGGCCCTACTTCGTGATGGAGTTGGTGAAGGGCGTGCCGATCACCAAATACTGCGACGAAAAACACCTACCGCTCCGCGCGCGGCTGGAGCTGTTTGTGCAGGTTTGCCAGGCAGTGCAGCATGCCCATCAAAAGGGAATCATCCATCGCGATATCAAACCCAACAACGTGCTCGTGGCCGAGTATGACAACTGCACCGTGCCGAAAGTGATCGACTTCGGCGTGGCCAAAGCCACGGCGCAACGGCTGACCGAACGCACGATGTTCACCGAGTTTGGCCAGGTACTCGGCACGATGGAGTACATGAGCCCCGAGCAATCGAAGTTCAACCAACTGGATATCGACACGCGCAGTGATATCTATTCGCTGGGCGTGCTGCTCTACGAGCTGCTGGCCGGCTCAACGCCCTTTGAGGGAAAACGGCTGCATGCGGCGGCGTTCGACGAAATGCTGCGGATCATCCGCGAAGAAGAGCCGCCCAAACCTAGCACCAGGCTCAGTTCTATCGACTCGCTGCCGTCGGTCGCCGTCAATCGGCACACCGAACCGGCCCGCTTGAGCAAAAACGTGCGTGGCGAGCTGGACTGGATCGTGATGAAGGCCCTCGAAAAGGACCGCAACCGCCGCTACGAGACGGCCAGCGGCTTCGCCGCCGACATCGAGCG
>JANNTD010000420.1:0-7565 GCA_031403315.1 Planctomycetota bacterium | reverse complement strand
ATCGTTTGAATCTCGACCAGCGGCGGCGCAAACTCGGGAAAGACGTCGACGGCCGAGTGGCGGAGTTGCCCATAGCCGAACCACATCATGGCCGCGGCCAGGGCGACGACTAAATATCGGAATTTCAGGCTCGAGCCGATAATCCACTGCAACATGGAAACACCCTGTGGCCTAATTTAAGGCTGATTCGGACTGCGCTCGTCAGCGGCGCAGATAGTTAAGACTCGGATTAATGTCCCACGGTGAACTCGGTGCCATACAATTCGGCAACACCGACGGTCGCGACCGCTGTGCCCGACTCTGGACCGTCCTTCAGGAACACCAGGTCGTCCTGGATGAAGTCGACATCAATGGGCGCACGCACAAAAACCCGAGCATCGGGGCTGGTGTAAACCCAGCAGTTTCCCTGCGGATCATAAATGAGCGCGCTATAGGGGACGGCCTTTTGCTTGGCGTCCTTCCGCGGCGACTTCTGTTCGGTCACCGCGGCGGTCTGGATATCTAACCGCTGCATTGCGTCTTCCGACAGCGTTACGCGACTGATCGCCGACCCGTCGATCTTTTCGACGGTAGCAGGGTGGATATGCTCCGCCGGCACGACGCTTGGCTTATTGCATCCGGCACATATCAGCGTGGTCGTGACCATTCCGGCGATTGCATAGCAAATCACGCGGTTCATATGCAGTTCTCCAATTGTTGGGACTTTGACCGACAGTCAGTCGATCGTCGCGGGCGGCAGCTCGGATCGTCGAAACCGCGCACCCTGGATTGCTCTATTTCAAAACCGGTGCTACATCGCGCCGGCCAATTCCTTTGCGTGGACGTTGGACGCAGTCGAATCGATTGCCATGTCTTCGTGCGGCTGCGACTTCAGCCACAGGTAAAACGCCGGCATCAGATAAAGATTGACCAGCGTCGAGCTGACCAAACCACCCAGGATCACAATGGCCATCGGGTGGATGATCTCGTGACCCGGAACATTGCCAACGAACAGGAATGGGACAAAAACCGCGGCGGTCGCGATCGCCGTCAACACGGTCGGCAACACGCGATCGCGTGTTCCCTGCAGCACCAGCTCAGAGCCGATTTCGCCGCTAAACTTGCCGCCGTCGTTGAGCGGTCTTTCCTTCGCATACTGGGGTCGGAACTGTTCGAGTTCCGGTTGAAGTGTGCCGGTTGCCGGTTGGATCGCCAACGCCTGGTAACGATTGACCAACAGCACTCCATTCCGGATCGCGATGGCCAAGACTGCGAAGAATCCAAGAATCGCACCGAACGACAGCACGCCGCCGGTGGCGAAGACTGCGATCAGACCGCCGACGAGCGCCAGTGGCAACATCAAGACCATCAACGCAGCCAACCGCCAGCTTCCAAACGCCGACTGATACAACAAGTAGATGCCGATCAGCGCGGCAATGGCAATCGACAGCGTCCGTTGCTGCGCGGCCAATCGCTCGGCCGTTTCGCCAAGCATTTCTGCGCGGTATTCGAGCGGAAAGTTCATCCGCGCCAGTTGTTGGTTGACGTCACCGCCGATCGCCGCCAAATCGCGCCCACGGATCTTGGCGACCACGTCAATGAACCGAGCGACCGCTTCGCGATCGATCACGGTCGGACCGGATGCGATCCGCACGTCGGCCACTTCCTCCAGTCGCACGGACTCACTCAAGGGCGATTCGACCAGCAGTTCCTTGACGGCAGTCACGCTATCGCGAATTTCGGGTGTTCCCCAAACGACCACTTCGAACACTTTCTGGTCTTCAAATAGGTTGCCGACTTCGATGCCCGACAGCAGGACCGAAGCCGCACGGCGGACCTCGCCGGGGGTCACGCCGTGAGTTTTGCATTTTTCGAGATTTGGTTCGATCTCGACTCGAACCGCTTCCTCGGGGTATTCGACGAGAGGAGTTTCCACACCGTCGATCTTCTCCAGCATGCGGCTGACTTCTTCCGCCTTGGTACGCAGGACGCCCAGGTCCTCGCCGTAGACGCGGACGACCAAGCCACGATCCTCGCCAACAAATTCGTCGTTGACCCGCTCATCCAGGTAGGTCTCGACGTCGCAATCGAAGCCGGGATACCCGGCCATGATTCGCTTGACCTCGGCAACCGTCGCATTGTGGTCGGCGGCGGGATCGATACTGATCCAAATGTCGCTCGAGTTGACTTCGTCGACGGCGTCGGACGTGATGGCTCGGCCGATGTGGGCGCTGACGTTTTTCACGCCCGGAATGGCGCGCAGCTCACGGCTGACCTGCTTGGCCACGCGACTCATCGCCGGATGGGACGTGCCGGGTTTGCTGTCCAACGAGACGACCAGGTCCAGTTCCTTGAACTTCGGTAACAGGGATTCCTGACGTACGACGGTAAATGTGGCGAGGGCCAGGACCACGCCGACGACGGCCACGGCAAACGCCCAGCCTGAACTGGGCGTGAGCCTACCGAGGGTGGCCTCGTAACCACGCCGCACAGCGCCGGCCAGCGCCGAATCTTCGATCGGCAACGGTGCATTTCGCAACAACAGGAAGGACAACACGGGCGTGACCACGAGCGCCACGAGCATCGAGCAAATCACGGCCAGTGCAAAAGCGTAGGCCAGTGGTTGGAAGAACGCCCCCGTCACTCCCTGCATGAAGAGCACGGGAGAGACAGTCAGCAAGATGATCAGCAAGGCGTAGATCAACACGCCTTGCATTTCAATCGTCGCCTCGCGAATCACCCAAGTGATCGACTCGTCGTTGCCGGTTTTCGCGCGCTGCTGCCGCAGTCGCCGCACGATGTTCTGCGTGGTCGAGACGGCATCGTCGATGATGACGCCCAAGGCGGCGATGAGCCCCGCCAACACCAGCATGTTCACCCCGGCCCCGTACAAGTACAGGACCAGCCCGGCGGTCACCAACGACATCGTGATGGTCACAATACCGATCACGGCGTTGCGCCAGCTATTGAACAAGAGCAGCAAGGCGAAGGCCACCAGTGCCCCGCCGATCAGCAACGTCGAAGTCAGATTCTGCAGGGCCGTCTCGATATACGTCGCCGGCCGGAAGAGGTCGGAGTCCATTTCCAATCCGGCTAGACCCGGACGCAGGTCGGCAAGCGCGGTGTCGACCTGTTTTGTGACGTCGGCCGTGCTGGCCCAAGGAAACTTCTCAATGACGAGCATCAGCGCCGGAGCATCGTCCACTACCGCATCGCCAATTAGCGGCTGATGGTCTTCGACGACTTTGGCAACGTCGCCTAGCCGCAGCTTCGTCCCTTCCACACTCACGTCGGCCAACTGTTCGGCTGTCGAGATCGGGAAGATGTGTTGGATGCCAAGTCGCTGATTCGGAGTATCGATGAACCCGCCGGTGCCCGGCGTGGAGGCGTCGAGGTACGTGAGTGGCGACACCCAGAGTGCGTTGCCGGTTGTGCGAATAATCTGATCCAGCGTGACCCCCTTGTCGCGTAATACCTTGGGGTCAACTTGGACCTGCAATTGTCGCTCGCGTTGTCCCCAGATCGAGACGTTGGCCACGCCCGGCAGGCCCATCAGACGCGGCTTGATCGTCCACCGCGCTAGCACGGACATTTGAATCAACGACAATTCCTTCGACGAGAGCCCCACGGTCATGCAGCGGCTCACGGAGGAGACGGGTTGGAGCATCGTCGGCGGCCGCGACACGCTCGGCAGCGCGTAGACCTGGCTCAGATGTTCTTGTGTCACCTGTCGAGCGTCCAAGACGTCGGTCCCCGGCTCGAAGTACATCCGGATCGATGACAGCCCGTTCATCGACTCGGAGCGAATCTCCTCGACCCACGGCGTGCCGTTGAGCAGGTCCGCCTCCATCGGCGTGGTGATCATGGCCTCCACTTCTTCAGCGGAGAGTCCCAACGCCTCGGTCTGGATCTCGACGTACGGCCGGGTGAATTCCGGCACGACGTCGACCGGGATCTCCCGGAACTGTGTGATACCGACGTACATCATCACGGCTGCGACGACGACGACTAAAAGTCGAAAATGGAGACTAGAACCGACAATCCAGCGCATCATAATTGCCACCTCGGCAGCAAAAAAAAGTGGAAAGAGCGTGAGCTCGACACGTTCCAACAAAATACGAACAAAGCTTAGACGAGATACCGTAGCACTGGAGTCGTCTCGAAAAGCCTTTCGGCATCTCTCGAATCGCAGCACACGATATCTTCTATGGTAATTCGGATTGCGGACCGCACAACATTTTCTATTGGCAAACCCTTGCGGATTGAGCCGGTTGGTCGGGCTAATCTACTCTCCGGCAGTCCGTGAGCAACCGGATTGGCGTTGCTACACGGTGCGACTGTGCGGGTTTTCGCGGTAAATGCGCGGAATGCGGCCGCACGGCAGCCCCGGAACCGGCGATACGTTGGCAGTCAATCGCTTGCGAGCCGCCGCCGAGCAAACCAAGATAGATAGAGCGCCTGCCATCGGTGCATGGCCGGGCTCAAGTTTGCGCCAAAGACTGACCGGCATGCCACAGGAGCCTGGATTGCCACGCTGACAATGCAAAAATTGCAGCGCGTGATAGAATACTACGGAATCTGCATTGGTTCGACGAAAGGAAGGATTGGAGTGAGAGTCTTAGTACACATGTCGGCGGCAGCCGTCGCGATCGTCGCGCTGAGCGGCAGCGCGAGCGCGCAAACAACAATTCCCGGCTCCGAGGAGTTCGGCATGACCGAACGGGAACTTGTCGCGGCTGTTGAGAAGGTGGAAGCATTGATCGCCGCTTGCATGCGCGAACAAGGCTTCGAGTATGTCGCGGCAGACTACAAGAGTGTCCGTAAAGGGATGGCGTCGATCATGTCACTTCCTGGGATGGACGAGGAAGAATTCATCGAGGCGCACGGCTTCGGCATCTCGACGCTTTACACCGGCGGGGCGCCCCAGCTTGTCAATGGCTATAGTCCGGCCCGAGTTGGTTTGGGCGATCGCAACGTCGAGATTTTCAAGAATCTCTCGCTGGCCGATCAGGTCGCCTACAATCGCGCCTTATTGGGCGATAACGCGGAAGCGACCTTTGCGATCGGACTGGACACTGAAAACTTCTCGCAATGTGGCGGCTGCACGCGCAAGGCACTCGAACAGGTCTTTTCGCCGGATCAACTAAAGGAATCGTATTACAATCCACGAGATGCGCTGATCAAGAACGATCCTCGCATGCGCGCCGCCTACCGGCAGTACGCTGACGAGATGCACAAAGCAGGCATTGACTACACCGATCCGGAAGAGGTGGAGGCCGACATCCGAGCGCGTCTCGATGCGATCACCGGCGGAGGTACAATCCCCGTCGAAAAGCTTTCGCCCGAACAAAGCGCGGCGCTCAAGAAGCTTCAAGAACACGAGCGGAAGGTGGCCGTATTGAACCTCAAGTTGGAAGAGGAACTTTTCGACGACGTGGAAGAGAAAATCGAAAAGGAGTTATTCGCTCGCCCGGTGAAATAGCTGACGATACGATTCCGTCCGCGGCCGATTCGCGTTCCAACATGGTTGAGCGCTCGGCAAGTCGGCGTAAACAGTGTAGCTAACGTACTATTTTGAGCCCAAAATGAACAAGCAGCGTCTAAAGGTCTTGGTATACGTGCTGACGGCGGTCGCCATGGTGGCGATTGGCGGTTGGTCCGTGGGCTCGCGCATCGAGTCGCCCGCTGAAATCGCAGCTCGTACTGCGCCGCCATCCGCCTCCCCGATTCTCGTGCCGATCGAGAAGCGCGTATTGAGCACCAACGTCGTGACCCGCGGCACCGCCCGATTCGGATTGCCGCAGCCGATCGCGCTGGCTCCATCCGCGTTGAAGGCCAATATTGCCGGCTGGATTACCACGCGGCCGGCGATCAATACACAATTCAAGGAAGGCGACGTCATGCTCACAACGTCGGGGCGCCCAGTCCTGGTGCTCGAGGGTGCAATTCCCGCTTTCCGCGACTTGGTTCCCGGTGTTTCTGGCAATGACGTACGTCAATTAGAAGAGGCGCTCAAACGACTTGGATTCGACCCCGGCCCGGTGGACGGGAAGTACGATGACCAGACCAGTGACGCGGTGGCTGCCTGGTACGAGTCCGTCGGACAGACGCCGTTTTGGCCGACGGCCGAGCAGCTCATCAATATTCAGACGCTCGAGCAGGCCTTAGGCGACGCTACCAAAATCAAGATGCTCGCCGACAATGTCGCCGCCGCCGCCGACATGGCGATTGAAACGGCCCGCACCAAAGCAACGCTTGTTGATCGAATGGCAGCCGCAGACATTGATGCCAAGATTGCCGAACGGGCGATGATCTCGCTCGATCCGCGCCAGTTAGGGTCCGCGCGCATGGCGGCCGACTCCAAGGTCGAAGTTGCACGCGCCGCGCTGAAGGCAGCGCGAGTCGAAGGTGAACTGAATTACAAAGCCGCTCTCCAGGCGAAGAAGGTTTCCGAGTTTGACGCCGGCCTGTCGGCAGATCGAGTGGATCGACTAGCGACCGACTTGGACAAGGCCCAACGGAAACTGGGCGCCCAAGTACCGCTTGACGAAATCGCTTTTCTGCCCGCGTTGCCAGTGCGGGTGGAGCAAGTGACTGCCGTGATCGGCGGCCCGGCGAGCGGTCCGGTGATGTCGGTGACCGACAATAAAGTTGCGATCGACGCGGCGCTCCCGTTGGATGCGGCACCGTTGGTCAAGCCCGGGATGTCGGTCGAAATCGATGAGCCGTCGCTGGGTATCAAAACCAAGGGTATCGTGGAGATCGTCGATTCCGTACCCGGCACTCACGGTGTCGACGGCTATCATATTTACTGTGCTGTCCGCGTCGACGAGTCTCCGACGCCGCTACAGGGCTTTTCTCTGCGGCTAACCATCCCGATCAAATCGACCGAAGAAGCCGTCGTCACGGTTCCCATGAGCGCGATCTCACTCGCGGCCGACGGCAAGTCGCGCATTCAAGTCGAGAAAGATGGTAGGCTGCAATACATATATGTCTTGCCCGGATTGACCGCGGACGGGTTCGTGCAAATTACTCCCGAGAAGGGCACGCTCGAACCGGGGCAGTTGGTCGTGGTGGGATATGACAATAGCGCCGGCCAATCTAACCAGCCATGACCTCACCAAGCGAATTCAACGCGACGCCTTGGGTGCTCGAGCTGAACAAAGTGGGGCGGCGATACGGCAGCGAACCGGTCGTCGAAGCGCTTATTGACGTTGACCTAAGGGTTGAACGTGGTGAGTGGCTGTCGATTACCGGCCCCTCGGGAGCAGGCAAATCGACGTTGCTGAATGTGATCGGGTGCTTGGATCATCCCACCAGCGGCAGCTATTTTTTTGACGGCATCGACACGTCGCTGCTTTCGGACGGACAACGCGCGGGCCTGCGATCCCGACGTATTGGATTTGTGTTCCAATCGTTCCGCTTGCTGCCCTATCGGTCGGTCCTGGAAAACGTGATGTTGGCGGAAGTTTACCGCAAGCGGCCCCAAGCAGGGCGGGAGGCGCGGGCGCTGGCGGCGATTGAGCGGGTCGGGCTGCTGCATCGCGCAGACTTCTTGCCGACGAAATTGTCCGGCGGCGAACAGC
>JANNTD010000419.1:0-8393 GCA_031403315.1 Planctomycetota bacterium | reverse complement strand
CAGCGCCGGCCAAGCCGCGGCCGATGCTGTTCAATCCGGCCGCGCGTCGAGCGGCCACCACTTTTTGCTCGTACTGCCCATGCAATCCGCCGGCGAAACCGCTGCCGGAATATCTACCGCCGCCGACGTGCATCCCGCCCTATTCGGGAGCCATCTATTTTTTCAATGGGGACACCTTCGACGGTGGGGGCGACCACATCGAACATATTGGCGGCACGCTCGGTTATCGCACGCGCAATACGTTCCCGAACGGCATTCCCTGGATGGTGGACCTCGACGTCGACTTCAACAGCTCCATATTCGATAGCCAATTTCTCGAATTTGAGTATCGATCGTTCCTCAATCAAATCGGCTATGTGCCGGCCATGGCAGGGCACGCCAAATACAGCATCGGCCCCTACGCGTTTGTGCTGGAATGGAACGGCGCCTTGACGACCGCCGACTTCGTCGATGACGCGGGCACGCCCATCAGCATGCAACCCGAAGCCTGGCAATTCCAAGTCGCCTATCAATTCGACTGGAATCCGTATGTCGAAGTCATCGGCGCCCAAGGAACCTATGTTGTCTTCGGTTACTCGGAGAGCCGCGATTTGGCCGGCGTTGAGAAGGCAATCGGCGACCCGCTCGCGCCGACGCTGATCCGGGTCGGCGACGTTCCCGAGCGACGACTCAGCGCCGGCGTCGGCGAATGGGTGCTGGACGGGTTGCGAGTTGCATTCGAATACTCGCACGTTATCGACTACGACCTCAATCAGGGCGGCACTGGCAATTCGGCCGACGGGGTCTTCATGCAGGTTACGTATGAATGGTGAGATGGCGCCAGTTTGACGGACAGTCGAAGTCCTTAGGTTTTTGGTGTGTTGTGTAACTATGTATCCTGGTCGTTCGGAGCATTCCACTCGTCGAACTCGTAGAATCTTACCCTTGGGCTATGGTCTTTAGCCCCTACAGGGCATTTAGAGTTGAGAGTTGAGGGCCGTGAGGTGGAGCAAGGTGGAACAACCGTCGAATTGCCGTTCTTGCCGCATCGGAGAATCACGCTGTGGGTGGCGGCGGGATCGTTGAGCGCTTACCACGCAAAACCAACAGTAAGCGACGTGCCCTCGACGCTTTGATCAACGGCTAAGGGAACCTCAGCGTCAGTCCAGTGCTGATACTCGCGTCCCAAGCGAACAAACCACAGCTTGTCCTCGTGCTTCCCGAAGCGGCGCCGTAATTCGAGACCCACGCCCAGCTCGTCCACCAAAACGGCCTGGCTGTCTTCAAAGTTGTCCTCAAGCGGTCCCAGCAAGGCCAGTCGAGCGCGTCCCGTTACGCCAAACTCCGTCTTCTCGAAGCGCAAAAGTGGGTAGAATCCTTCGCCAGCCAGGCTAGCTCCGACGCCATTGAAGCGGTGGACCGTATTCACGAATGGTGAATCGATCTTGAGGCTGCCTACTGCGAGGCCGCCGCCGATCAAGAGCTCGCCATGCTCACCAACGAATCGCCGATAACCATCGAGATAGAAGGTCGAGACGCGTGTTTCCAGCGAGCCGTCGTCCAGCTCAAATTCTTTCTCAAGCGACCAAAGCTGCGCACGCACTCCAAAACCGTCCTGATTTTCGAGCGCGAATTCACTGCGCGTCACGGCTGTAGGTTCCGTAGTCCAATAACTTGCTGTGCCGTCGTCGAGCTCGAAGTCGGCAAGCGTGACGTCAATTGCGAACCTCGCCGAATAGAGTGGCACGGCCTCACCGTCCGACTCCAGCCCCGAGAGTAGATCCTCGCCTGTCGAAAGCGGCATCGGGGCCCAGGAAGAGGATGATTCCTGGGCGGATAATTCCTCGGACAGCGGCGCGATAGGCGGCGGGCCAAAATCCGGCTCAAGCGATTGTCCGCAGAGCAGATTGCTTGCGAACAGCATTATTCCTGCCCCGGATAGCGCGTGGATTGACTTCATCCTGAGTCGCAACAAGGTGGGTAAGTGACCGGTGGGCTGGGTTGGGTAGGAGACAGGCGGGCTGGGTTGATAGCAAATCCCTCGCAGTGGGACCAGAGCGATAGCAGCAAAAACTACCGTGCTAGTGCGAGCCGCACGGGCGTGTAGCGTGTGCCGCGCCGTGTTTTCCAGTCTCAAACGACGAAAAAACCGCTACAGTTACATGAAACGCGCTCTAGATACTTGGCCGATGGAAATCGTGGGCGTCTACCCAGGGTGGCGTCGTGGCTGGACCTACCGCCTTCGGTCTTCGCTCATCGCCACAGCGAAGCGACCTCAGTTGCTCCCATGGGCTATTTTCTTTAGCCCCTTCAGGGCGAAAAAATGTCAGGCTGAAAGCCTAACTTACGGTGAAGAACGAGATTGGGCGTTATTCCCCGTTCACGACGCCGACTCGACGTTCACCGCGCACGATTTGTAGGCTGGTTGGTGCGAGTAGGGGTCGAAGCTTGAGTTGGTTAGCAGGTTCGTGCTGTCGTAGTGCATGGGGATGAAGACTTGTCCTGCTTGAATGGTTGGTGTGACCACCGCGCGACCTCGCAAACGGCCGCGTTGCGACGAGACGGTGACGCAATCGCCCGAGCGAATGTGGAGCCGAGTTGCATCTTGAGAATTGATCTCCACGAACAGCTCCTCGGCGTACAACTTGCGCAGGATGGCTGATTTCGCGGTGCGAGTTTGCGTATGCCATTGCGCGGCCGAGCCGCGACCTGTCAGTAGCAAGAACGGGTACTTCTGATTCGGCTCTTCAGGAAGCGGACGGGGCGCTTCGCAGAGGAATCGCGCGCGGCCGTCGGGATGATAGAACTTGCCGTCAGCGAAGAGTCGTCGTTCGGAGCGGGGAGCCGACCCGGCAACCGGGTGCCCCGGCGGGGAGCCTGGAGAATTCCGTAAACTCGACGCCCCATTCAATGCTCCCAACTCCGGGCTTTCTTTGGCAAACGGCCATTGGATGCCGCCGTTTCGATCGAGCATTTCGTAGTCGTCGATGCCGGAGACGTCGCAGGGCTGGCCGACGCTCAGTTGCTTGAGCAATTGAAACACGCTTTCGGGCGAATCCCAATTGCGAAACATTTCGCCGCAGCCCCAGTACTCGGCGATCAACTTGAAGATGTGAAAGTCGGCGAGCGCTTCGCCAGGCGCGCGGGCGACTTTGCGGACCGTGCCGAAACGGCGTTCGGAGTTGATGAACGTCCCCTCCTTTTCGCCCCAGCCGGCGGCGGGCAAGACCAGGTCGGCAAGTTGTGCCGTCTCGGTGTTGTGGTACATGTCTTGGACAACGAGGAAGTCGAGCCGCGAGAGGATGTCGCGGGCCGTGCCCTGATTGATCCACGAGTGAGCCGGATTGGTGGCGACCACCCACAGCCCGCGAATTTCGCCGCGGAGGATGCCTTCCAGGATGCGATGATAGGGCCAGCTTACTTCGCGCGGGATGCACGACTCGTCGATGCCGAGCACGTCGGCCACCTGGCGTCGATGGAGCGGATCGGCGAAGTCGCGTCCGCCGAGCAGATTGGTCGTGTTGCTGAACAGCCGGGAGCCCATCGCGTTGCACTGGCCGGTGATCGAGTTCGCGCCGGTGCCGGGCCGGCCCATGTTGCCGGTCATCAGCGCCAGGTTGATGATCGCCTGGGCGGTGCGGACCGCTTGATGGCTCTGGTTGACGCCCATCGTCCACCAGAACGACACTCGTTTCCCCTCGTGGATGGTCCGCGCGAATTTATCGATGGCCTCGGTCGATAGTCCCGATTCCTCCGCGGCACGCGCGAGGGTGAACTCCGCGACGAATTCCGCGAAGGCCTCGAAGCCGCTGGTGTGGGCGGCGATGTAGTCGTGGTCGATCCAATCGCGCTCGATTAGCAATTGCGCGACGGCGTAGAGCAGCGTGAGGTCCGACTTCGGATAAGCGGCCAGGTGTTGCGTCGCGGCCATTGCGGTTTCGGTCGCCCGCGGATCGATCACGATAATCTCCGGCTGGTGCGGGTTGTGCATGACCCGCTGCCAAAGGATCGGATGGGCGATCGAGGGATTGCTCCCGACGAACACGATCACGTCGGACTCTTCGAAGTCGGCGTAAGTGTAGGGCGGGGCATCGAAACCGAAGGCCTGTTTGTACGCGACGACCGACGTGGCCATGCACTGCCGCGTGTTGCCGTCGCCGTGCAGCATCCCCATGCCGAATTTGGCGAGCGCGCCGAGCAGGGCCATTTCCTCGGTGACGATCTGACCGGTGCTTAAGAACGCGATCGACGCGGGGCCGTGGGCGGCCTGAATCCCTTTCATTCGGTCGACGAACGTGTGGAGAGCCGTGTCCCAGCTCACCGGCTCGTGCCGACCGGCCGCATTACGCACGAGCGGTGTGGTCGCCCGATCGGTCGCAGAAAGTACCGCGAGCGCTTCCCAACCCTTGGGGCAGGCCATGCCGAGATTCACCGGATACTCGGCGGCCGGTGTCAGCCCCACGGCCGCACCATCGTGGAGATGAATGTTCAAGTTGCAGCCGGTCGAGCAGAAACCGCACACGGAACCGACGACTGCCTGCGGTTGAAGCGGTGCTGGCAGCAGGCCCAAGGCGAACCGCGCCGGTTCGAGCACCAGCTCCTGTGAGAGCGGTCCGTCGCGCTCGAACAGCGGCAACATTCCGATTTTGCGTTTCAATTCTTCCGTTCTCATCAGCGAATCCCTCCCGGCATCCGCGGGGCCGCACAGGCCGCGAAGAACAAGTACCGTTCCAGCAGCTCTCCGATGAGGCAGGCGGCGAACAATAACCCGGCGGTCAACACGAATTGCACCTGTCCCGATTCGCTTGAAATCAATTCGCTCGACATTGTCGAGTTCTGGCCTAGCAACATCGCCGGCATCAGCACGCCGCCCAACAAGCCTAGTGCGAAGCGGGCCAGCGTCAGACTCGACAGATCACGACTCAAGAGCAGCGCCGAGCGGCGCAGCGGCGTGTTCCGGCGAAATAGTAAGTGCCGAAATATCGCCGCTTCCCAAACCAGTTTCACGAGCGCGACCACGATCAGCGTCCGACAGAGCGTCGGGACATACTCAACGACCAGGTCGGCCGACAATTCCGACGGGGTGACCACCGTCGTCACCAGGATGCTGAGCCACGTGGCCGCGATGCCTAGCAGCGCGCCGGTGAGCACGAATCGCACGGCGACGCGGAGCGGGCTCCAGCATTCGCGCTGCGTGAAGACATAAATCATGACCGAGCAGAACACGGCGATCGCGCCCGACGCCGCCACGCTCCAGCCGAGCCAGTCAACCCAGCGAGCTCCAATGGCCGTCCGTGCGGTGGTTTCTGTGGCGAGATACTGCATGGCAAACACCGCGGCCGCATACATCGACGCCAGCCCCGCGAACACGCCAAAGGCGACGATTTCGCGGCTCAACCACGAATGCCGCAGCCCGAGCACGGCGCGGAACGCGTACTGCGGCCGCCCCAAATGGAACGAACTTGCCGCCAACGCCACCAGCCCGAACGTCAGCGCGTTGGCCGCCTGCAAGGGACGCAGCGCGAGCGCCAGCGGACCGCTCACCAACTGCTCGCAGACCAGCCCCGCGATGAAAGCACCCACCGACAATTGCGTGAGCACGAGCATGATCACCAGCGGCAAATGCGCGTGCTGCGGATTGACGCGCAGATAGTCGGCCGGCAACAAGTTGCGCGGGAACGGATGCTTCGTTTTGTAGGTAGTCGTCGGCAGCGTGATTTGCGGGTCGGGAGCGGCCGGCAGGAAGACCGCTGCCTCGGCGTCGTCGATTACCTGCTGCTGGCTCACGACACGGATGGCGATCGCCTGGTGCGGACACGCCTGGACACACGCCGGCGGCTCGCCCACCGCCAGCCGCGACGAGCACATGTCGCACTTGCGAACGATCCCTTTGCCCGGATGATACTTGGGCACGTCATACGGACAGGCCATGGTGCAGTACTGGCAGCCGAAACACTGATCGTCGAGATGCTTGACGATGCCGGTCACCGGATCCTTTTCATAGGCATTGACCGGGCAGGCAATCATGCAGGCCGGCTGGAGGCAGTGGTGGCACGCGGCCGTGACGTGTTGCATCACGGGTGCCGACCGCGAGCCGCCCAGGAGCAGTCCGACATCGCGCCAGGCCTCGTTTTCGTCGAGACCATTGAGTGTGTGACAGGCCACGACACAGGCTTTGCATCCGCTGCAACGATCCAGATCGACCTCGAAGGCATACTGTTGTCCCGGGCCAGGTGGCGTCGCCGGTAAGAGCGTGCGGTATTGGGCTTGGTCCAAGCGCGATTTGGAATTGGCGTCGTGGCCGGGCGTGTGCCAGCGGCTGAATTCTTCGACGGCGGAGAGGGATTGCTGCTCTCCCAAGAGCCGCTCAAGCAGAGCGGTCGGGTGGCTGGGGTCGAGCGTTAGCGAGCCCCTAGGCGATACGCCATTTGTAAGAATCGGCAGCGAGATTAGTCCGCTAGTCATACGCTGACGCCGGTGCAGGTTGCCGAATCGTCGGCATGTGAGTGACAGAGCGACGCCAGCTTGCAGCCGATCTCCGTCGCCATCACGGGATCGAGCACCTCGGGCGGAGGCAACTCGACGTACACCTGTTCGGCCTCGACCTTCACGCGAAACGTTTTGATCCGATACTCTTCGCCTTGGAGCGATTCGCCCGTCGCGAGTGAAAACGTCTTCTTGTGCAGCGGGCAAGCGACCTTCGGCTCCTCGTCCGCGCTGCCGACAATGCCCCGCGAGAGCACAAACGCCTTTTTGTGCGGGCCCATGTTCTGAGTGGCGTACCACTCGCCGCGGCTGGCGAAATTGAAGACGGCAAGCTGCGACTTGCCGTATTTGACCGTCGCGCCGCCGTTGAGCGGGAAATTCACCGCGTAACCCACCGGCACCCAGCGCAGCGGCGGCTCGATTTGCCGCTCGTGCTCGCCAAGCGAGCGACCGTCCGATAAACGAAACTGCTCCAACGATACAAAATCGCTGGGCCAGTCGGCCGGACGGTTCTGCCCGCGCTCGCTGACGAACTCGATGCACGATTCCGACTCGTCGCTGTTGACGAATTGGCGGAAGCGGCGGCGCTTCTCCGGATCGCGGACCACGGCCGCCCACTCGCAATGATACGTATCGACAAGGTGATGCATCCGCGCTTCGAGCTCGGCGGCAATTCCCAGCTTGTCGTGGACGACCACGTCGCGAATGTGGTCTAGTCCGCCTTCGAGCTTTTCGCACCAGACCGCTGTCCGCGTCAGCTTCTCGGCCGTCATGATGTAGTACATCAGAAACCGGTCGATGTACCGCAGCGCCGTCTCCTCGTCCAAATCGGCGGCCAGTAGTTCGGCGTGCCGCGCCTTGGAGCCGCCGTTGCCGCAGACGTACAGGTTGTAACCCTGCTCCGTGGCGATGAGTCCAACGTCTTTGCTTTGTGCTTCGGCACACTCGCGGATGCAACCCGAGACTCCCATCTTGATTTTGTGCGGCGCGCGAATTCCCTTGTAGCGATTCTCGACGCGGATGGCGAAACCCACCGAGTCCTGCACGCCGTAGCGACACCAAGTAGTGCCGACGCAACTCTTGACGGTCCGCAGAGCCTTGCCATAAGCGTGGCCGCTCTCGAAGCCGGCCTCGATCAATTCCTCCCAGATGTCGGGCAAGTCTTGAACGCGGGCGCCAAACAGGTCGATCCGCTGCCCGCCGGTGATCTTCGTGTAGAGGTTGTACTTCTTGGCCACGGCGGCAATCACCGCGAGCTTCTCGGGGGTGATCTCACCGCCGGGCACGCGCGGTACCACCGAATAGAGGCCGCCCCGCTGCATGTTCGCCAGGAAGCGGTCGTTCGTGTCTTGGAGCGTCTCGTGCTCCGGTCGCATGATGTCTTCGTTCCACAGGCTCGCCAGGATCGACGTCACCGCGGGCTTGCACACCTCGCAGCCATGGCCGCTGCCGAGTTGAGTGACCACATCCGTGAAAGTCCGCAGCTCGCGGGTCTTTACGAGCGCGAACAGCTCGGTGCGCGAATAGTGGAAGTGCTCGCACAAATGGTTGACCACCGCCTTGCCGGCTTTTTTCATCTCTGTTTTCAGCAAGTCGCTCACCAGCGGCAGGCAACCGCCGCAGCCGGTCCCCGCCTTGGTACACCGCTTGAGCGCGTCGACCGTATCGGCGCCCTGTTCGCGCACGGCGGCACAAATCGTCGCCTTGCTGACATTGTTGCAAGAACAGATTTGCGCCGAGTCAGGCATCGCGTCGAGACCAATCGCGGCGCCGCCGCTCGCGGGTGCGACCATCAGTTCGTGCGGCTTACACGGCAGCGGCATGTCGCTCTTCGAAAGCATCAGCAATTTGCCGTAGTCGTCGGCGTCGCCGACCAGAATCCCGCCCAACAGCCGCGTGCCGTCCGGCGAGTACAGCAGCTTCTTGTA
>JANNTD010000418.1:0-2745 GCA_031403315.1 Planctomycetota bacterium | reverse complement strand
GAAATCGCCTGCGGCGGCACCCTGGCCCGCCTGGTCGACGCCGGCCACAAAGTCGGCATGATCGATCTGACGGACGGCGAGCCCACGCCGCTCTCGCCCGGGCCGGAGGTGCGGCTCGCCGAGGCCAAGGCGGCGGCCGAGACACTTGGCGTCCAGCGCCGTATCACGCTCGACCTCCCCAACCGGCGGCTGTTCGATTCGTTCGAGGCCCGCTGCAAGCTCGCCATCGAATTTCGCAAGTACCGCCCGCGGCTGGTGATCGGCATCGGCGACCGCACCCCGATGGCCTCGCCCGACCACTGGCAAGCGATGCAGATCATCGACGCGGCTGTGTTCTACGCCCGGCTCACGAAGTGGGACGAACATTTCGAACACCTGCCAGTCCACACGATCGACCGGCAGATTTACTGCATGCTCGCCCAACCGCTTTCCGGTGTGCCGACGCTGCCGGGCCATTTGCTGGTCGACATCAGCGACACCCTCGAGCGAAAGCTCCAGTCGATCCGCTGCTTCAAAACGCAGTTCCCGCCCGCAAAGACGCAGCTCTTCGCGCGGATCGAGTCGATGGCCCGCTTTCTCGGCAGCACGGCCGGCGTCGAGGCGGCGGAGATGCTCATCAGCCCGCGGCAATTGGTGACGCGGGATCTGATGGACGCGTTGTTTGATTAACGTAGGTTAGGCTTTCTAGCCTGACGGTTCGGGAATGTCAGCCTGGAAAGGCTAACGTACGGGCGACTACGCTTTCTTGAGCTCATCCCGAATCTGCCGCAGGAGCAGCACTTCTTCCGGCGGCGGCGGAGCGTCGGCCGGCGGCTCGGTGCCGAGGCGCAACCGAGTCTCTGCCACGTTCATCGCCTTGACCAGCATGAACACCGCCCAGGCGACGATCATAAACGTGATCACGCTGTTGATGAAGGCACCGTAGTTGAGCATCAGCGCCGGCAAGTCTCCTTCCGCCGGCCGAAGCTCGAAGCCTTTGTCTTTGAAATTCACTCCACTGGTGAGCATGCCGATCGGCGGCATGATGACGTCGTCGACGAGCGACTTCACCACGGTGCCGAAAGCGCCGCCGATGATGATACCGACGGCCATGTCGACGACATTGCCGCGCAAGGCGAATTTCTTGAACTCTTGAATCATGCCCATGTTCTGCCCTTTCGCTGAAAAGGATGAACTCGATTGTGGTTACGGTGAAGAGATCTCACGCAAAGGCGCAAAGTCGCAAAGAAAACGCCAACCATTCAAGTACATTTGCGAATCAGGCTCAAACCAAGAACCTTTGCGCCTTTGCGTGAGACTCTATTTGCTTCGCCAGCGGCGGAGTGCGGCGAGCGTTTGCTCCATGTCGGGCGCGAGCGGGGCTTCGAACTGTATTCGCTCGCCGCTTGTCGGATGTGCAAACGCGAGCCGATGGGCGTGGAGTGCGTGCCGTGCGAGGAGCGGCCCACCCTCGGTCTGCCCCGACGCGGGCCTATGCTGCCCTAGTTTGTCGTGCGGAATCAATTCCAATTCGGTGATCTTCTTGGGGTTGCGGCCCGCGTAGAGCCGGTCGCAGAGGACCGGCAGGCCGGCGTGATTGAGGTGGATGCGAATCTGATGCGTGCGGCCGGTCTTCGGCCGGGCCCGCAATAGGGCGTAGCCGACGAACCGCTCGACCACTTCGTAGTGCGTCACGGCGTCGCGGCTCGACGGATGGCCGTGGCGGATCGCCTTTTTCTCGCGCTCCTTGGGATGGTTACCGATCGGCTGGTCGATGATATCCCGATCGAACTCGGGGACGCCCATCACGATCGCGAGGTACTCCTTCTCGACCGTGCGGGCCTTGAACCGGGCGGAGAGCGCGTCGTGAGCCTGGTCGTTCTTGGCGACGACGATCGCACCGCTCGTGTCGCGGTCGAGCCGGTGGACGATGCCCGGCCGCGTCGGCCCGCCGCGCTGGCTCATCACGCCGAAATGGTGCGCGAGCGCCCCGGCGAGTGTGCCGTCCCAATGTCCTTTCGCGGGATGAATGATCATCCCGGCCGGTTTGTTGACGACGACGATCGACTCGTCTTCGTGCAGGATGTCGAGCGGGATGTCCTGCGGCACAGGCCCTTCACGCGGCACATCGAGCTGGAGCACCGCGACGATGTTTCCCGGACGCAACTTCAACGACGGCTTGCACGTCGCATCGTCGACGCGAACCTGCTCGGCCTCGATCGCCCGTTGGAGTGCGGCCCGGCTGAATGTCGGCAGCCGCTCGGCAAGAAACACGTCGAGCCGTTGGCCAGACGCTTCGGGCGGTACCGCGAATGAGTGGAGAGCGGAGGTCAGAGGTCGGAGTTCAGAGGTCAGAATTGGAAAATCCGTTGGCGCCGTCGGCGACGACGGATCCACAAATTTGCTGCATCCACAGTTTATTCCTTCGGCATTGCGCCGTCGGCGGATGCGTCCTTGCTTGACGTGTCGTCGCTCTTGGTTTCATCGGAGTCATAGCGATCGGCGACGTTCGGATCGTCTTTGTCGCTGGTTTCACCGATGCCCTCGAACAACTCGTCGACCGAAATGTTGGCGCCGGACTCGTCGGCCGCAGCGCCCGCGGCGGGCAGGTCGAGTTCGCCGGGGGCGAAGCCGGGCCGCTGGCCTGGGGTGCCGGGGCCGACGGGCGATGTTCGGCGCGGGCCTTCGGCGGTCGCCAGCCAGGCGTAGGCGTCCTTGGTGTCCTGTTCATCGAGTTCCTTGGCCCGCTGTTGGGCCAAGAGTTCG
>JANNTD010000417.1:0-5880 GCA_031403315.1 Planctomycetota bacterium | reverse complement strand
GAAGCCCCAGTCCCAGAGCCGTTCGTAGGGCAAGCCGCCGATTACGACCAACGACATCACGCCTGCCGTCAAACCGGCGGCGGCCGTGTTGGTGACCCACAGCCGCGCCGGCAAGCTTTTGAACGCCTTTAGCCACAGTTTCAAGGGGCGCAAAATGAGATCGAGCGCTCCGGTGTCGGGGTCTTCGCCGACGGCGCAAAGGAAGTTGAAGAAGTGACAGCCGGCGAAAGCCATCAAGCCGACTACCAATTGCGTGAGCGACCAGGTCGTGCGGAACATGCTGCCGGCGGGAGTGAGCAGCCGCGCGGCGATGCTCTCGACCACTACAGCCGTCACGGTGGCGATCACGATCCAGGCCCAGCGGGGCAGCAAGTTCAACCACACTTCGGCGTGCGATGGGGCGGCGGCTGGTGCCGGCGGCTCCGCGTCATCGCTGTAGGTTTCCCATTCTTGGTCGACCTCGACGAACTGGCCCAGACTCGCGTACCAGCCGCAGCGGCGGCAGATGGTGACGATGGCGGACTTCATCGGCGCGCTGCACTTCTCGCAGCAGGGGTCGTTCCATTTGGCCGCCAGCTCAATCGCGGCATTGGCAGGTTCCAGTGTATCGGTGGCGGTCGAGGAATCGTCGTCCAGTGGCATGAGCAGCGTGTTCATGTTTCGCTCGAAAACGCGGTGGATAGTGGGTGCCAAGAGGCGTTTTCCAAGGATAGGTTGTCGTCCTGGTGAATTCGCTGGCGGGGAGAGGGCGTTGTCCCACTCGGGCCGTCCGACTGGGTGGATTGCGCCGGTTGGACCGGACGACGGGATAATCGCCTTGGCGGTGGCGACCGTCTATAATCACTCGAAGAGCCGCCCTGCTGCCGGACTGTCCCCCGCCGGCTGCAACGAGCGCGGTGTCGTCTCGCCGGACATCAAGCACGCATGGACGAATCGAACCTACTCCCCGCCGCCGATCCGACGCCGGACGTGGCTGCTGCGCCGCGGAACCCGGACCAGCAGTCGGCCGCGAAGACAACCAGCCGCTGGTTCACCGTGCTGGTGTTCCTCACGATCGTTGCCGCCGCGCCGTACCTGGTCGGCCAGTTTGTCTATCAGGTGCGGTTCAACGAACTGAAGGCCGACGTCGACGTGGCGACCGATGCCCTGGCAGGCTTGAAGCCGCGGCTGACCGATTTCGAGCTCGCGTCACGGATGGTTGCTAAGCGCGTCGAGCCGAGCGTAGTCAGCATTTTCCGGCCCGGCCTCCGTGGCGGGGAGGGACAGGGTTCGGGAGTGATCGTTGATCCGGCCGGCTACATCGTGACGAATTTCCACGTGGTGAACGGCGCGCGCTCGATCTCGGTTCATCTTACCGACGGCCGCGTCCCATCCGCGACGATCGTCGGCGCGGATGACATCACCGACCTGGCCGTGCTCAAGATCGATGAGCCGAACCTGATCGCCGCCGAATGGGGCGACAGCGACGAACTGCAAGTGGGCGACTTGGTGTGGGCGCTCGGCAGCCCGTTTGGTCTCGAACGGAGTTTCACGTTTGGCATCATTAGTTCGAAGTCCCGCCGCAGTGGCTCGCTGGCGGCCAGAAATCTCTATCAAGAATACTTGCAGACCGATGCGGCCGTGAATCCCGGCAATTCGGGCGGCCCGCTGATCAACATCGAGGGCAAAGTCATCGGCATCAACGCGGCAATTTTTGGCCCGTCCTATCAAGGCATCAGTTTTGCTATTCCCAGCAGCGTCGCCCGGGTGCAGTACGAAGTGCTCAAGGCGAAAGGCTGGATCGAGCGTGCCTATCTCGGCATCCGGCCCGTCGCCGTGCCGCAAAACATTCAGGAACAATTGGGGCTGGCGATCGGCGAGGGGGTGTACGTTGGTCACGTCGAACCCGAGGCGCCCGCCCAACGGGCCGGGATCCACACCGGCGACGTGATCCTCAAATGGAACGATTCCGTGGCCACGGACCCGACGTTGTTGAGCCGGGCCATTGCCGCGACGAAAGTCGGCTCGACCGCCAAAGTGCGGTTAGCGCGCGTCGAATCGAGCCAGGGTGAAACTGAGCCGAAGCGCTCGGAGCTAGAACTTAGCGTCGAAGTCGAACGTCACCCGGATAGCACGCCCAATCGAGATGCCGAAGAATAATCGCGCGTTTTCCCCGCCGCTTGCGGCTTAGCGCGAATAACCGAAAATCATCCACCACGTCATCGGAGGACGCCCTACCGTGAGCTTCGGCCCGGCCAACGACGCCAAGGAACAAGTCCGACAGTCGATCGACATCGTCGACCTAGTGGGCGGCTACATCCAACTGCGTCGCCAGGGCCGAAACTTCGTCGGCATCTGTCCGTGGCACGACGACAGCCGGCCAAGCCTCAACGTCAATCCCCAGCGGCAGTCGTGGAAGTGTTGGGTCTGCGACGTCGGCGGCGACGTGTTTAGCTTCGTGATGAAGGCCGAGGGACTGGAGTTCCGGGAGGCGCTCGAGCTGTTGGCCGAGAAGTCGGGCGTGACGCTTCGTCCGCAACAAGGCGGGCCGGGCGGACAGCCGTCGTCGCCAGGCAGCGACAAACGGAAGCTGCTCGACGTAGTGGCTTGGGCCGAGGACCAGTTTCACCGTTTTCTCCTCGAAGCGCCGGATGCCGAGGTCGCCCGCAGCTATCTCGCCGACCGCGGCCTTACGCCCGAGACGATCCGCAAATTTCATCTCGGCTTTTCGCCGAACCGGTGGGATTGGCTGCTCGAGCGCGCTCGCACGAAGCAGTTTCCAGCCGCGCTGCTCGAGCGCGCTGGGCTCGCCATCCCTCGCGACATGGAAGGCGGACACTACGATCGCTTCCGAGGCCGCGTGTTGTTCTCGATTCGCGACGCCCGCTCGCGGCCAATTGCGTTTGGCGGCCGCGTGCTACCGCAGTTCGCCGAAGATCGCACGGCGAAGTACATCAACTCGCCCGAAACGCCGCTGTTCTCCAAGAGCCGCGAACTTTACGGCCTCGACGCCGCCCGCGATGGCATCGCTCGCGAGAAGCAAGTCGTGGTGCTCGAAGGCTACACCGATTGCTTGATGGCCCATCAACACGGGCTGACGAACATGGTCGCCGTGCTCGGCACCGCGCTCGGCGAAGCGCATTTGCAGGTGCTCCGCCGATTCACCGATAGCATCGTGCTCGTGCTCGATGGCGATGATGCAGGCCGCCGCCGCACGAACGAGATTATCGATGCACTGCTAGCGTTGTTCGTGAGAAATCAGATCGATTTGCGAATTCTGACCTTGCCAGAAGGGCTCGATCCGTGTGATTTTATAGCATCGCAAGGAAGCGAAGCGTTCCGGCAACTCTTGGCAGGTGCCGTCGACGCGCTCGAACACAAATTTCATTCGGTGACCCACGGATTGGACCTCTCCACCGATACCCATCGTGCCGCCGAGGCCGTCGAGCAAGTGCTCGCCACGCTCGCGCAACTTCGGCCCGCCTCGAGCGACGCCGCGTCGCCCACGCTGCTTCGAGAGCAGCAGATGCTAGGGCGGATCGCGCGGCAGTTCCGCTTGCCGGAAGAGCAGCTCCGCAACCGCATGACCGCACTGCGGCGTGCTCGCCAGTCGCGGCCGACCAACATGCGGCGCGACGCGGCCGAAACCTCGGCCCCGGCCGAGCGTTCCGCCCCGCTGGCCGCATGGGACCGCGACCTGCTGGCCCTGGTGCTGCTGGAACCGGCCTATTTGACGCGGATCGAAGCGGCCACGAACCGGCCGAAATTCACCTCGACCGCTGCCCAACGGATCTACAGCAAGTGCGTCGAATTGGCTCGCACCGGTCAGCCGATCGACTTCGGAATGCTGTTGCTCGAATTCGACGACGCCGAAACTAAGAGCGTGCTCGTGAGCCTCGACGAATTCTGCCAGGACGAACAGCGACAGCAGGGCGACCGCGAGCTTTGGCTCCAGGACCTGCTCTCCGCTGCCGACCGCCGGCAAGACGAACAACAGCGCCGCCAATCGCTCGCGGCCGCCAAGACAAATCAAGACGACGCGGAGTCGCTCTTGTCCAGCTTCTGCGAAGAAGCGCGCCCCAAGCAGCTTGGCCACTACGAGAGGAGAAAAAAGTGAACTGAACACTGTCGGTTGTCGGCGGTTCGTGGAGTGCGGACCGACGAGAGCCGAGATTTGAGTGCCGGCGAACGGGGTCCTTGTTCATGGATGGGCAGGGGGTTTGGCCGGTGGCTGTTTGTGAACGTGCGCCCCGCGATTTTTGGCACGCCACGACAGCCCTTTCGTTCCTCGAACCAGCCGCACACGATGTGCGGGAGGAGTCGATTCATGTTGTCCCATCTCGATCAAGAGCTTCAAGAACTGTTGTCCCGGGCCAAGGCTCAGGGCACTCTCACCTACGAGGAAGTCAGTCGCTTCCTGCCCGACGAAACGCTCGGCACCGATCGTATCGACGAAGTGCTGTCCGCGCTCGATAACCTGGGCATTGAATTGGTGGACGGTCCCGATGCCCACAAGCGGGCCCTCGCGGAGGCCGAAAGACCGAGCGCCGACGGCGACCGGGCCTTCGTGCTCAACGACGAAATGCCGTCCGGATCGAGCGATCCGATCCGGATGTACCTCTCGCAAATGGCGGACATTCCGCTCCTGACGCGCGACGAGGAGATCGGTCTGGCGAAGAAGATCGAGCTGACGCGGAAGCTGTTTCGCCGCAACATGCTGCGATCGTTTTACGCGTTGGAAGCGACCGTGAAGACACTCCAGCGCGTTCACAGCGGCGAATTGCCGTTCGATCGCACGATCAAGGTCTCGCTCACCGAGCAGCTCACCAAGGAGCAGGTGCAGGCCCGCATGCCGCAGAATTTGCCGCTGCTTTCACACCTGATGCAGGCTCAGAAGAGCGATTTTGCGCTCTTGATCAGCCGTCGAGCGACGACCGAAGCCAAGGCCGCGGCCCGCACCCGCTACCTGCGTCGGCGCGAGAAAATGCTCGTCCTGGTCGAAGAGCTCAGCCTGCGAACCCGCCGCGTACAGCCGCTCATCCTGCAACTGGAAGAAATGTCGCAGCGGATGGATGAGCTCAAGTGCCAGCTCGACGAGCTGAAATCGACCTGCGCTCCGGCCGAGAAGATCGCCGCCGTCGCCAGCGAGCTGCGCGCGTTGATGCAGAGTACGCTCGAAAGCCCGAAGAGCCTCCGCCAACGCTGCCGGTTGCTCCGCGGCCAGTTCCAGGAGTTTGAAGACGTAAAGCGCGAGCTCTCGAGCGGCAACCTGCGGCTCGTGGTGTCGATCGCCAAGAAGTACCGCAATCGCGGGCTGTCGTTCTTGGATCTGATCCAGGAGGGCAACACCGGCCTGATGCGGGCGGTCGATAAGTATGAGTATCGCCGCGGCTTCAAGTTCTCGACCTACGCCACTTGGTGGATTCGCCAGGCGATCACCCGCGCGATTGCCGACCAGGCCCGTACGATCCGCATCCCGGTGCACATGATCGACGTATTGATGCGGCTGCGAAACACGGCCCGCAAGTTGCTCCAGGAAATGGGTCGCGAGCCGACGACCGAAGAGACGGCGCTCGCTGCCGGCGTCAGCTTCGAAGAGACGGAGCGCGTGCTCGATATCGGCCGTCATCCGGTGAGCCTCGACCGTCCGATCGGCGAAGGCGACGACTGCAGTTTCGGCGAGTTCGTGCAAGACACAAGCACGGAAAATCCGGCGAAGCTCGCCAACAATTGCCTGCTGCGTGAGCGGATCGACGAACTGCTCAAGACGCTCACTTACCGCGAACGCGAAATCATTCGCCTGCGTTACGGGCTGGCCGACGGCTACTCGTACACCTTGGAAGAGGTAGGTCGCATCTTCAAAGACACGCGCGAGCGTGTGCGGCAGATCGAGGCCAAGGC
>JANNTD010000416.1:0-7058 GCA_031403315.1 Planctomycetota bacterium | reverse complement strand
GCGATCACGTGCATCAGCGGTCCGCCCTGGATGCCGGGGAACACGCGGCTGTTGATCGTCTTGCCGTACTCTTCCTTGGCCAGGCACAATCCGGCCCGCGGACCACGCAGCGTCTTGTGCGTCGTCGTGGTCACGAAGTCGGCGACCGGCACAGGGTCGTCGTGCAGCTTCGCCGCGACCAGCCCCGCGTAGTGGGCCATGTCGACCATCAGTTTCGCGCCGACCGAGCGAGCGATTTCGGCAAATTTCGCGTGCGGAATCTCGCGCGGATACGCGCTCGCCCCCGCGACGATCAACTTCGGCTTGTGCTCGCGCGCCAGCACCGCCACCTGGTCGAAGTCGATCCGCTGCGTATCGCCCGTCACGCCATACGGCACGAAGTTGTAAAGCATGCCCGAGATGTTGAGCGCCATGCCGTGCGAGAGGTGCCCGCCATGGGCCAGGTTGAGCCCCAGCACCGTGTCGCCCGGCTCGAGCGCCGTGAGATAAATCGCCGTGTTTGCTTGCGACCCGCTGTGGGGCTGGACGTTGGCGAACTCGGCTCCGAACAACTCCTTCGCCCGATCGATGGCGAGCTGCTCGACCACGTCGACGTACTGGCAGCCGCCGTAGTACCGCTTGCCGGGATACCCCTCAGCATATTTGTTCGTCAGCACGCTGCCCGCCGCCTGCATCACGGCCGGGCTGGTGTAGTTTTCGCTGGCGATCAGCTCCAGGCCGTCCTGCTGACGCACCATTTCGTCGGCAATCGCCTGCCAAACCGCCGGATCGTTCTTCGCAATGAAATTCGTCAAGAAATAAGTCCTGGATCGCTCGAAATCGATGATTGTTGATCGATGATTGATGAATGAGAAATCATCACTCAACAATCATCAATCATCGATCCGGATTGTCAAGGCACCGCGATTGTCGCCGAGCCGCGCCGCCGAATCATTGACGCGCAAATACAGCGTCCCACTCACTTCGGGCGTGATTCCGGCCCCCAACCCAATCGCCAGCGGCTTGGCGAAAGCCGCGTCGCCCAACTCTCTCCCTCCTCCTTTCGCCTTCCCCCTTCCGCCTTCAAAAATCGCCCCCAGCAACATCCCCAGCGGTCGCCCGTCGTGATACTCGATTGTCACCCCACCCGGCTCACACGGCCAGGCCTGCTCGACGCCCGCCACGTTCTCAATCGCAATCTGATACCGCCCCCGCGCCGTTACCCGATACGTCTTCCCCGCCTCGAGCCAAACGCCCGACGATTGCCACCCCCGATCCGCCGCTACCTTGAACTCCCGCCGCTCGCGGCTTAGCGGCTCTCCCCGCTCAAATCGAATCGCCATCCGCTCGAAATCATAACCGTGTTCGAGTGTCGCCACATACGCCCGCCACTCGTCCACGAGCTCGTCCCAATCGGCCGCAAACTCGCGCCTCACCAAGCCGTTGAAGTCGGCATCCTGCACATGCTTTTCGAGCGCACGAAACCGCTCCCGATACCGCGGATGCGAATCCAAAAACTTCGCCGCCGCCCAGCACCAGGCGTAGGCGTCGTTGCCAAGCTGCTGACGATTGTTGATCTCCATGACGGCGGGAAGCCCGAGCGATTGATTCTCCGCAACCGCGTCGCGGACCAACTTGATCCGCCCCAACATCGGCACCTCGCGCCGATCGCCCGGCATGATGTTGAGCGTCAGCTCGCCCGTCTTTGAATCGAGCCGATGCGTCCCCAACAACTCGGCTATCCCCTCGCCGTACCACCCCGGTCCGCAGCCGCCGAGGAACTTCGTCATGAACGTGTGCGTCCCCTCGTGCAGCAACAGATGGCGGCGATAGTAGTCCGTCGGCTGATCGAGCAGCCAGATATCCGACCCGACCGAATAGCCATGGACCAATTCGTGGTCCGCCGGCAACAGCCCCAGCGCCACAAACTTCTCGCGGTCGCCGATGAGAAACGCCCGCACCCGCCAATCGCCCATTTGCGCCAGGTCGACACCAAAGTAGGCTGCCCACAACGGCACCGCCTGGTCGAACAATGCCGGCAGCGAATCCACCGCGGCACTCGCTGCAACATCGGTGTAGAGCACCAGATGCCGCCCAGCAAGCTTGCGAACACTGGCAGCACTTGCCCGGGCCTCGTCCACAGGGCCGACAACCGCCTGACCGTTGCTAACGGATTGAGCACGAATGTCGGCTGCAACCACCGACAATAGAAAGATAGTGAAGAGCAGTCGCAAATAGGTTCGCATCGGCCGCATGCACCATTGTATCATGCCGCGGCCGGTCATGGCGCCTTCGCGCCGATCGGCGGCGGCGGCAGCGGCAGACGCAGTTTCTGTTGCGCACCTTGCTGAAATTCGCCGAGCCGCCAGAGACCCTTGAGCGTTGCCTGATACGCCGGCTGGCCGGTGAGCGCCGCGTACTGCGGGTTCTCCGAGACGGTCTCGTAGCGGCTGATCGCCTGCTCGATCGCTTCCATGCTCGGCGAGTGGTTCGGAATGTACACCTCCGCCGGCAACGCGAGGTATTGCTTCCATTGGTCGTCGAGATTGGCCGCGAGCTGCCGGGAAGACGCATCGAGTTGTTGCCGTGCGGTTTCGAGATTGCTCGTCGCTTGCGGCACGGCGTTGGGCACAACTGCCACAACCTGCTGCGTCGGCGGTGCGACCGTCGGCGGCCCGCCGCGCGAAAGCGTCGAGACCAATTGCACAAGTTGTGTCGCCGAAGCCGGGATCGTGCCCGGCGGTTGGTAGTACATCGCGTCGGTCGCTCCGTCGAGCGAGATCGACGAGCCATCGATCGACACGCCCAAGAACGCGCCCCGTGCCCGCGAATACGACAGTATCTCCGCTTGCATCGGCAAGTCAGTCGCCGCCGATGCCTGCCGCCCGACGGGCCCTGCCGCGGCCGACGCATCCACGCCCACCTTCAGCGTGCCCCGCAACACGTTCGCCACGCTCTGCGGCGTGCGGAAGATGAGAATCAAATCGGTCGACTGCACGCCGATCTGATAGCCCAAGCTGCCGCCCGTGATTTGGATCATCCGCGGCGGCTGCCACGCGCCGCCGGGGCCTCGCGTAAGCAAAACACCTCGCCCATGCTGCATGCCGATTACAAACGCCCCGCGAACCATGTTCGGCACGATCGCGATCCCCTGCGCGTCGGCCAGCATCTTCTGCGGCAATCCGCTCGGCATCGCCACGCTCTGCGCAAGCACGTTCGTCGCATCAACGACGATCTGATCGGGACTCAACGGCGGACCCAACAGCTGCGCATCAGCTCGAGCCGCGGTGAAGAGAACGACTACCAACAATAGGAAACGAAACATCGCAAAGCCCTCCTTGAGGTAACGCAACATCGAATACCCTTTCACCGTGGCTTGAGAAATTTATCGAGCGCTTTGTTCAACTCGCCGCCGATCGCCTGCTGGGCCGCGCCCTGCAAAAGCTGCTGCGAGAGTCCGGCCACCGCGCTTTGGTCCATCTTCGGTTGACGGAGCGTGCCGCTGATCGGAATCGTCAGCGACTGCCCTTTGAGACCCACCAGCAAGGCCTGCCCCTTCGATCCACTTGTCCTGGATCGGCACATGCACCAATAGCGAGACCGTTTCGTCGAACCCGACCGAGCCCTCGGTCCGCAGCGCCACGTCGCCCACCTGGAATTGCATCCCCTGGTGATAGACGCGGCCGTCGACGACGCGGAAGTTCACCTGCTGATCTTGAATCGAAAGTAGCGTCACCGGTTGCCGCTGGCCGAGCGAGGCAGGTGCGTGGCGTTTGGCGATCGCTTCGACTTGCTGCGCGAGCTCGACCCACTGTTTGGCCATCGGGCCGGGCACCACGCGAACCGCGTGCACCGCCAGTTGCCCCGCCAGGTCGGCCTTCTTCGGATCGGCAAGCGGCACCCGCGCGGCGGTGAGCTGCAGGGAAAACTGCCCTTCGCTCTGCGTCGCCCCGGAAAGCACCGGCGCGATGTACTTGAGCATCGCCTCGCTCACCTCGGGCGAAATGCGGACGTTGGTGAGCAACGGCCCGGGCGGCAGCGTCAGCTCCATCGGTTCCGGATCGAGCCGCACCTGCGGCGCTGTCGTCAGATTCCCCTCGGCCACGGCGATCGCGAGCGGATCGACTCGGACCATGCCGCCGCCCAGCACGGCCGCGAGCTTTCCCGGCCCAATCGGCAGGCCATACACGTTGGCCGAAGTCCACGGCGCTTCGCAGCGGGCTTGCAAAGTTTGCGACCAATGCGCCGTCGGGCCCTTTAGGCTCCCCGTCGCCTGGAACCGCGCCGTTTCGCGGCCGACGAGTTGGATTCCCTCGCCCACAAACGGCTTCAACAGCGGTGTGATCTGCGCGAGGTCGTAGTTGAGCGCCCCATTGGCATTCACGTCGGCCGTCGTCGAGAGCTTGTCAATCGCGCCGTCGGCCATCACCGCGAGTGTCGCCGATTGCACTTGGAACTGCTGAAATGCCAACCGGTCGGCGGCCGGTTCGTAAGTCGTCGTGCCGCGCAAATTCACTTGCGGTTCCTGCCAAATGGTCTGATACGCAGTTTGACCGGGGCCCGACCAACGCTGCGCGTCGGTGCCCGCGGCCCGGCTCGCTCCGCTCGCAGGTGACAATTGCTGGAGTGCCAGCTTCTCACCCGTCGCGGTGAGCTCGCCGGTGATGCGGTCTGCCTGCTGATCGAATCGCACGTTGCCCGTCACCATGCCCTGCGGCTGAAAGGGCGGCGGCCCCGTCGCGACTCGCCACGCCGCCAGCCGCGCGAGATCCGTCCGAAACGCCGCCACGCCATTCGCCCGCGGTGGTCCGCTTCCCGAGGCCTGCAACCGCACATCCTTCGCCGCCAGCGAAACGGCGCTCGAAACCAATTGCGCCGATTGCGAACCAACTTCACCCGTAGCGCCGTTCCAATGTAAATCACCCGCGAGCTCCACCCGCGGTTCGGCGATGTTCCAGCCCACGCCGACAACGTGCAGATTCGACACCACGAGCTTGGCACGCGAAACGTCGATTGACTTGGACGCCGCCCGCACGTCCGCCGCCATTTCGCTCTCGCCGCTCGCCTGCCACGGATCGGGCGCGAACCACGGCCGGGCGCGAGCCAGCCAGCGAGATATCTCGCCGGTCACACGCACCGACAATGGCCAGATCGGATCGGCCGCCCGGCAATCGACTGCGTCGGTTAGCTGCGCGTCGAGCCGATCGCCCTCGGCGTCGATTTGCACGCGGGCCACCGCAACCTCGAGCGGCTTGTGCGTCGCGGGGTCGAGTGTCCCGCTCGCCTCGGCCTGGAGCGCCAGCCTCGGTTCGGCGTAGGCCTTGCCGTCGCCCAGCGCAACGCGGAGCTGCACGAGCTCGCTGTTGGCCGCGATTGTAAATTGGTCGCCGTCGCGCTCGAGCCAATCGACGTGCGCCGTTCCCGTGCCGGCCAGCTCCGCACTCTTCAGATCGACGAATTGCCCGAGTTGCGCTGAGAGCCGATTGAGATCGAACTTCGCATTCGCCGTCAGTTGCTGGGCCGTGCCCGACGCGTCGATGCTCAAGAATTCCGACTCACACTTGAGCGATTCGAGCCGCAAGTTGCCTTGCTCGCGACGAAGTTCAAATGTCGCGTCGACCGGCTGGTTCCATGCGAGCGGCCGGCCCCCGCTCGTGGCCGCGAGACCCGTCGTGCGGAGCATTCCCGAAAGCGATTGCCCACCCTCGATCGGCTGGCTGCGACCCGCGAGTTCGAGCTTGCCCGCCGTGATTGTCGTGTCGCCGCGAATCCGCAAGAGGTGCGGCAACATCGCCGCCAACGGCGCGAGATCGACCTCACCCTGAAACTCGACGTCGTGACGAGTGTTGGTGCTAAACGTCGCCGGTTCAACCGCCGGTGCAGCGAACATCGCCGGATCGAGCGTCCCACGAGCCGCGAAACGGCCGATCTCGGACTTGAGCTGCAGATCTTCGATCACCACTCCCGTCGGTTGCGACGTGAGTCGCCACGGCAATTCGACGCGGGCGAGCCGCACGCGGTCACCCGCGAGCGCCGGGGCCGTCACGTCCACCGACTGCAGCGTGAGTGTGCCGAAGGTCGAACCATCGCTGAGCGGACTGGCCGCAGTCGACGACCAGGAAGCCGTCCCCTGGCCGAATAAGCCGCCGCTAATCGCCGCACCCGGCACCGCAAGCCGCAGCCACGGCTCAGCCGCCGCGAGCGGAATATTTTGTAGTTCCCAGGTCAGCTGCTGCCGACCTTGCTCGTTCATGAGGGCCACCTTGAAGCTCGCGGCCACCACGGCTGGGTTCGCTGCCAGGCCCGTGTCGAGTTGCCCCACTACCGAGATCGGCGGCAAACCTTCCACCACGCCGCGCGAATCAACCTGCCCATTGAGCGCGTGCAATCGCCACCGCTGACTGGTCGCAGTTTCCTCGACGAGCACCGTCCCATCGATGATGCGCATGAAAACTACCGGCGGCGGGGCGTTGGACGCGTGCTGTTTTCCCGCTTCGGCACCGCTGTCTGCGCCTTCCATCAACGGCCGCAGCGCATCCTGCCAATTGGTCCCGTCCGGCCGCACTGCGAGATAGATGACCGGCCGCTGAATCTCAATTTCGCCCAAGTCCTTGAGATTGCTCGCTAGTGCCAACGGCGACCGGCTCATGCGAATCGCCTCGACTGTCGCGAGCGGCTGCCCCGCAGCATCGCGGACGTCGATTCCCGACAACGCAGGTGCGCTAAACCAACCCAGCGACGCATCGGCTACGGTCACCTGCAGCGAGCCATCCGGCACCGCATAGGCGAGCAGCGTGTTCCGCAGCGGCGTCTTCGCCACGATCGTCGGCAGCGCCGCGACCACGACTGCCACAATCACGAAGAAAATAATCAGCTTCCGCAGCGGCCGACCGCGACGCCGCGACCGCGGACGCCCGTGGTCACGCGGAGGCACGAAGTCGTCCTCATCGTCGTCATCCGCATCGCGCGCAGCGCGACCCCGCTCTGGCAAACGTTTAGCCTTCATGCCGCGGATTCTAGGCGGATTGGCACAGCGAGCCTAGATCGAGCCGCCACACAATGATGCTGGCAGCGCTAGC
>JANNTD010000415.1:0-9034 GCA_031403315.1 Planctomycetota bacterium | reverse complement strand
GAATCCGCCGGCCGGGTCGGTCATGTCGCGGAGCACGTAGTCGAGCGTCTCGCGGACCACGCGGGCGTAGTTCGCCTCGCCGGTGACGAGATAGGCATCAGTGTACGCCCGGGCCAGGAGCGCGTTGTCGTAGAGCATCTTCTCGAAATGCGGGACCAACCAGCGGGCGTCGACCGAATAGCGGGCGAAGCCACCGCCCAGATGATCGTAGATGCCGCCCGCCGACATCCGGTCGAGCGTTAGCCGCACCATCTCGAGTAGCGCCGGCTGCTTGTTCCTGGAATACGCCGCCAAAAGCAGTTGCAAATCCATCGGGTGCGGAAACTTCGGCGCCTGCCCGAAGCCGCCAAACGTGCTATCGAACATCCGGCCGAGTTGATTGACCGCCCCGCCGATCAAGTCGAGCGACAGCGCGTCGGCATCACCGCCGCCTTCCACTGCGCTGGCCTTCTGAATCTCCTCGGTGAGTTGCTCGGCCGCGGTGATTGCCTGCGCGCGGCGATTCTTCCAAGCGTCGATCACCGCTGCGAGAATCTGGTCGAACCCCGGCATGCCGTGCCGGCCCGTCGGCGGCCAATACGTGCCGCCATAAAATGGCTTCAGATCCGGCGTCAGAAAAACGCTCATCGGCCAGCCGCCCCGGCCCGTGAGCATCTGCACCGCGTTCATGTAAATCTGATCGAGGTCCGGCCGCTCCTCGCGGTCGACCTTGATCGCCACGAAATTGTCGTTCAAGACGCGAGCGATTGCCTCGCTCTCAAAACTCTCGTGCTCCATCACATGGCACCAGTGGCAGGCCGAGTAGCCGATCGACAGAAAAATCGGCTTCTCCTCGCGGCGGGACTTTTCGATCGCCGCCTCGCCCCACGGATACCAGTCGACGGGGTTGTTCTGGTGCTGCAAGAGGTATGGGCTCGATTCGCTGGCAAGATGGTTGGGCATGAGAAAGTTGAAGGTTCAGTGTTGAGAGTTGAGGGCCGGAGGGCGCGTGCATCGAATGGGTTTTGTCAAACACTCAACCCTCGACGCTCCACCCTCAACCCTATTCGATCCACCCGCCGCCCAACACGCGCACGTTATCGGCCTCGTCGTAACACACTACCGCCTGCCCCGGCGTGACGGCGAACTGCGGCTCGTCGAACACGATATGCAGCCGACGGTCCCGCAGCACGCTCATCGTTGCAGGTTGCGCTGCAGCGTTGTAGCGAATTTGGGCGAAGCAACGCTGAGACTCGCCGCTTGCGTCTTCGCGGTCACCCACCAGCCAATTCGCATCCCGCGCCGTCAACTCGCGCAAATACAATTCCTCTCGATCCCCAATCACGACACGCCGCGACTCGGGCTCGATCCGCACGACGAACTTTCGATCGCCGAGCGCGACGCCGAGCCCCTTCCGCTGTCCCACGGTAAACCCTTCAATCCCGCGATGCCGGCCCACCACCGCGCCGTCGGTCGTCACCATTTCGCCGCTCAAGTCATCGTCGGAATGCCGCCGCACGAACTCGTCGTAACGATCCTGCGTCACGAAGCAGATCTCTTGACTGTCCTTCTTCTCAGCGACGCGCAACCCCAGATCAGCCGCCATCCGTCGAATCGCCGGCTTCTCAAACCCGCCGACCGGCAGCATCATCCGCGGCAGCAGCTCAGGCCGAACGCCGAACAGCACATACGACTGATCTTTGGCAGCATCAACGCCACGCAGGAGGGCGACTCTGCCGTCGGCCCGCGTTTCCAGCCGTGCGTAGTGCCCTGTCGCCACGAACTCGGCCTCGACGCCATCCGCATAGTCGAACAGCTTGCCGAACTTGATCCAATTGTTGCACTGCACGCACGGGTTCGGCGTCCGCCCGGCCGTGTACTCGGCGACGAAGTAGTCGATGATCTGGCCGAACTCTTGCTCGAGATTGAGCGCATAGAATGGGATCGCCAGCTTGTCGGCCACCCGCCGCGCATCTTCCGCATCGGTTGCGGTGCAACACCCCTGCTTGTGATCAAGCCGAGAGACAATCGGCAGCGTCGCAGTAGAGGGTTTCTCTCCCTGCTCCCCGCTCCCTGCTCCCTGCTTTTCGCATGCCACCGGCGACTGTTCGCCATGGCGCATGAAGACGCCGATCACATCGTGGCCCGCCTCGGTCAAGAGATGGGCCGCGACGCTCGAATCGACTCCGCCACTCATGGCCAGCACGATGCGCGACATTCATTCGAGTCTAGGGCCGCCGCGCGGGTGCCACAAGCAGCCCTCGTCTCGGCGTGGGATCGCCCCTATAATGACGCCGCCCCGTACGTTAGGCTTTCCAGCCTGACTTGTCGCACCGTCAGGCTCGAAAGCCTGACCTACGAGGAAGGCCGACCACCATGGAAAAAGAATTCATCGACCGCGCCAAAGCGATCCGCGAGGGCATCCTCCAGCTCCGAGACTCTCTTTGACTACGCGGCCAAGAAGGACCGCGTCGCTGCGATCGACGCCCGCATGGCTGAGCCCGATTTCTGGGGCAGCCAGGAGAAGGCCCAGGCCACGGTCGAGGAGCGAAAATCGCTCACCTCGATCATCGCGCCGCTGGATGAGGCGATCAAACGCAGCGACGACCTGGCCGCGATGATCGAGATGGCGAGCGAGGATCCGTCGTTCGCCGACGAAGTGCCCGCCGAGGTTGCGGGGGTCGAAACGCTCGTCGAGCAGCTCAAATTGAAAGCCTTGCTCAACGGGCGACATGATGCGACCGGCGCGATCCTGACGATCAACGCCCGCGACGGCGGCACCGACGCCAACGATTGGGCCGAGATGCTGCTGCGGATGTACACGCTTTGGGCCCAAAAGAACGGCTACTCTGTCGAGTTGCTGGAACGCCAGGACAACGAAGCAGCCGGCATCACCCACGCGGCGCTCGCCATTCGCGGCCCAATGGCCTACGGCTACCTCCGCGGCGAGACCGGCATGCACCGCCTCGTGCGAATCAGTCCGTTCAACGCCGAAGGCAAGCGGCAAACCAGCTTCGCGGCGATCGACGTCTCGCCCGAGATCGCCGATTCGTTCGTGGTCGAGATCAACGACGAAGACGTCCGCGAGGACGTCTTCCGCGCGAGCGGCGCGGGCGGGCAGCACGTCAACAAAACCTCGAGCGCGATTCGGCTCACGCACGCGCCCTCGGGCATCGTGGTCCAGTGCCAGAGCGAACGCTCGCAACACAAGAACCGGGCCACGGCCTGGAAAATGCTCCGCGCACGATTGGCCAGGCAGGAGGAAGAAAAACGCGAAGCGGCCGAGGCGGCCAAGTATCAGCAGCAAGCCAAGGTCGGCTTCGGCTCACAAATTCGCAACTATTTTCTGCACCCCGACCAGCGCGTGAAAGACGCCCGCACCAAGTATCAGCAGGGCAACTTCAACGCGGTGCTCAATGGCGACATCCAAGGCTTTTTGGATGCCGTGCTCCGCTGGCGCGCCGGCCAGCCGGTCGCAGAGGATGATGAAGAATAACTTCGGAGGCTATTTCGCCGGCGGTTCCTCGCCCTCGCTCACCAGCCATTTGCTGCCGCTGTCGTGGTCGTGGTAATACGGCTCGTGCACCCGCTTGCCTTCGAGCGGCTTCAGTTTGCGGACCCAGATGTTGCGGAACCGCACCGGATGTCCGTGGTCTTGCAGCCGAATCGGCAGCGGACCGTGAGCTTCGTACTTCGGCACATTCGGCCACGGCGTGTCGCCCAGCACCGCAAAGTGATCGAGAATCAACACGCCGTTCTGCAGCGCCGTGATATAGGCGGGCGACTTGAGCGTGCCATCGTCATTGAATCGCGGCGCGGTCCACACGACGTCGTACACATTCCACTCGCCCGGCGGACGCATCGCATTGACCGTCGGCGGCGTCTGCTTGTAGATCGACCCGGCCTGACCCTCGAAGTACGTCTTGTTGTCGTACGAATCGAGTACCTGCAGCTCGTAGCGATCCTGCAGGAAGATGCCGCTGTTGCCGCGGTCCTGATCGCTGCCACGCGGCGGATTCGGCGACGACCACTCGATGTGGAGCTGGACGTCGCCGAAACTTTCTCGGGTGTGGATGTCGCCGTGGCCCTCGGTCACCACGCCATCGACAACTTTCCAAGTGTCTGACGGCTCCCAGGCCGACAGATCCTTGCCGTCAAACAGCACGATCGCGTCGGACGGCGGGCTGCCATTTTCGCCCGGCGTCACGACCGGCGGCTCGGGCCACTCGATGCCGGGCATGTACTCGCGGTTCATGGCGACGACAACCGCCACCACCGACAAGAGGACGCTCACCGTTGCCAACGCAGCAAAAATCCGCCGGGATCGCATGGAGAAGTGCTCCTGGTTGTAGGAAATATTGGAGCTTGATTATGGACGCCGCCGCCGGTCGCAGCAACTGGCTCGGTCGTCCTTGTCGGCCGGCGTTCTTTGGGCGACAATGGCCGATTCGCGGATAGTCTTGGCCAGGTTTACGGAGCGATTTCGCGCGATGGTCGACCAAATTGACGAGCTCAAGCGGAAGTACACAGACAAGTACGTCGTCGTCGACAAGGAGCGGCCCGAGCTGGCTCGCTTCCGCGACACCTATGGCACGGTAAGGACCGTCAACATGAGCGGCCGGGCCCTGGTCGAGTTCGCCGACTACCACCTCAACACCGGCTGGTACGACATCGACCCGTCGTACTTGAAGCTGATCGACAAACCGCTGCCGCCCAAGCCGAAGGAAGCCCCCGCCAAAGAGCCCGCCGGCGAGCCCGCTTCAGCGGGCGGGAAACCAGCGGCCACGCCCACGCCCGCCGCCGGCAAACAATCCACCGCCGACATCCTCGCCGCCTTGCGCGGTGGCGCCGCCGCGAAACCTGCCGCCGCCACTCCTGTCGCGAAACCTGCCGCCGCGCCAAAAGCTGCCACCGCACCCGCCACGAAAGTCGACCGCACAAAGATGAGCGTCGCCGACATGCTCGCCGCGGCGCGAGCGGGCGGATCCACACCCGCCGCCGCACCAACACCAGCTAAACCGCAAGCGGCAGCAGAGTCTGCCCCGGAAGAAGTGCCCGCCGGCGAGCCCGCTTCAGCGGGCGGGGAATCCGAGAAAAAGCCCACCGCCGAAAAACTCGACAAAAAATCCATGTCGATCGACCAGATGCTCGCTTGGTGCCGACAGCATGATAGTTAGTGCCGCGCGCACGACGCAAAGTAACCGCGTCACTCTTCCGGCTGGCCCACGTCGACTTGCGACCAATCGACGTCTTCCTCATCGTCTTCGCCGATGCGGATGATCTCTTTCGCGCGGGCCAAGTCTTCCTGAGCGACCAGGATCTGCACTTGCCCCGGCGCTTCCGCGCGAAAACCGGCGGTGTAAACGCCCGACATGGTCGACTTGATGCCCGCTTCCTCCAGCGCAGCGACAATCACGCCGGCTTCAAGTTCGTTGGGTACCGAAGTGACCGCGACGACGTGTTCGGGGTGTTCTGGCGAATTCGGCATCTTGCACTCGCGGTTTAGCTGAATAGGTCCGTGATCACGCGGCCGCTGTTGGCGATTTTCATCGGCCGGCCGCTGGGCGTCGTAAACGTCGTCTCGAGCGAAATACCGAGCGCCCGGCAGACCGACGCCATCAAATCCTCGGACGAATAGGGCTCGGTGTCAACCGCCGTGCCGTCGGTGTTGGTTTTGCCGATCGCCCGGCCGCCCTGGATGCCGCCGCCGCCGAGCACCGCGCTCCACGCCCGGGCAAAATGGTCGCGGCCAGCATTGCCGTTGATCTGCGGCGTACGGCCGAACTCGCCCATGCACAGCACCACCGTGCTCGAAAGCAGCCCGCGCTGCTGCAAGTCTTCGATCAGCGCGCTGAACGCCTGATCGAGTTCGGGTAGCTTCGTGTCGAGCGTCGTGAAGCAGTTTTGATGCAGATCCCAACCGCCGAAGTCGACTTCCACGAACGGCACGCCGACCTCCACCAGCCGCCGCGCCATGAGGCAGCCGCGTCCGACATTCGTGTTGCCGTACTTGGTCTGGATGTCTTGCGGCTCGCTGCGGACTTGGAACGCCTTCATCTGGTCGCTGGTCAAGAGGTCCTGCGTCTTTTTGAGCACCTTGGCGTGCTCCGCTGCCGCGCTGCCGCGACGCTCGTTGATGAACCGGGCCTCGACCGCTTCGAGGAGCTTCAATCGGTCGGCCATCCGCTGCCAGGGAACGCCAATCTGCGTGTCGCGGACGTTGCCGTTGGGGTCGACCTGAAACGGGGCGTAGGCCATGCCCAAGAAGCCCGGCCCCTCGCTCGGCCCGCCAATCGAGACGAACGGCGGAATCTCGAGCTGCGGCACCAGGTCTTCGAGCTCGTGCGAAATCACCGACCCATAGCTGGGATACTCGACGCTCGGATTCGGCACGTAGCCCGTGTGCATGTAGTACCGCCCGCGCTCGTGGTCGGCTTCGCGGGTGCTCATCGAGCGGACAACCGACAGGTGCTTCATCTGCCCGGCGAGCTTCGGCAGCTTCTCGGAAATCTGAAAGTCGCCGGTCGTGGCGATCGGCTTGAGCGGCCCGGCGGTCGGGGCCCCCGGCTTGAGGTCCCACATGTCGATGGTGGGCGGCCCGCCGTTGAGCCAAATCAGAATCGCCGACTTATTATCCCGGCTCAGCGATTGTGCATGAGCCCGCAACGTCCGCGTGAACGCAAACGCCGGCAGCGCGAGCGCCGACGCCCCCGCCAAATGACTCATGAAATGGCGACGCGACATGCCATCAGGTGTGGGACAGCAGTTATGCATGATTGAGCCTCAAGTTTTTCACCACAGAGTGCACAGAGGACACGGAGAGCGGAGGTTGTCCAATTCCAAGTTTTTCGGCGATATAGCCACTTCCGAAATCACCAATGACAAATGACAAATTTGCAATGACAAATCTGCCTTCCTCCGTGCTCTCCGTGTCCTCTGTGGCAAATCTTCCTGCATTGGTCTAGTGGATCAAAATGAACTCATTACTATTCAAAAGCGCCCACCAAATATCCGCGAGCGCCGCCCCCACGTCGCCATCGCGGGCCGCGAGCAGCTCGTTCGACAAGGTGATTTCCTGCCGCGTCGGCCGCCGCGAGAACGCCGCCAGATACAGGTAGCGGATTTTTTCGCCATTGTTCAGCTGCGGATTCTCGGCCACCCGCGCGAGCATGCTGCCACGCTGGTTGCCCGTCGCCCGGCGTACCAGCGGACCGTTCATCAGTGCCAGCGCCTGCGGAATCGAGCCGTTGAACGAAGTCGCCTCGCCGCCATCGTCCGTGCCAAACGCCGTGTTGAATTGCCGCAGCCAACGCTCGCGGACCTCATCGCGTCGCTCGAGGTCCTGCACCGTTTCGTCGGCCGCGGTGGCCACCAGCAGCGATTCGTAAAGCTGCTCGGCTTCCATCTGACGCAGGTAGAAATGGCTGAACATCGGCCGGGCTCCGAGCGTCGGGTCGTCGGCCTCGTTTTTCTTCGTTATCTGGCTCGACAGATTGTACGGCTCGGAGAGCACGATCCACCGCATCAACTGCTTGAGGTCGAACTCCGACCTGCGAAACGCCAAGCCAAGCTGGTCGAGCAGCTCCGGGTGCGATGGCGTGTTGTGTGGGCCGATGTCGTCGACCGGCTTCGTGAACCCGTGGCCCATGAAATGGCCCCACAGCCGGTTGGCGATCGCCCGGTCGAATTCCCGCGACGCGACAATCAGCTTCGCCAACTCCTCGCGGCGGTTCACGTCCTCGAGTTGGCCGTGATCCCCAAAATCTTCGCCCTGTTCGCGGTACAAAGTGGCCAGCGACGTGCCGTCGACGAACACCGGGTAGGCGACTTTCATCTGCCCGTTGCGGAGCTCGTAGAACAGGTCGGCCTTGTTCGCGTCGCCCGTCTCGCCCCGAAAATCGCGATTCACAACCCGGCCCACGAACCGTTGCCGCTGGTCTTCATCGAGTCGAATCCGCCGGACCCGCGTCTGGCGGAAGAAGGCATTGAGCTCCCAGAATTGATTCTGCTGGTGCTCATTGAACGGATGGTTGTGACACTGGGTGCATTGCACCGCCATGCCGAGAAAGACTTGGGCCGTCTTCGCCGTGGCCTGCACGCCTTCTTCCGCCATCTTGTCGGCGAGAAAGTTGGCCGCTCCGTTGAAGTCCTTGTCGCCCGGCCGGCAACTGCCGGTCGCGGTCACCAGCTCGCGGGTCATCTGGTCGTACGGCCGGTTGTAGCCCAGCGCCTCACGCAAGTACTGCTCGAGGCCGTCGCGGTTCACCAGCGATCGCCGCTCGCTGCCGCCCGTCCGGCCGATCAGCAGGTTCGTCCAGACGGTCGTCCAATTCCGCACGTATTCGTCGCGGTACTCGTCGCCGAGCAGGAGATCGACGAGCCGGTCGCGCCGGTCGCGCTTCCGATCCCGCTGATACTCGCGCACTTCCGCGACCGTCGGCACCCGGCCAATGAGATCGAGATAAACGCGGCGGCACCACTCGCCGTCGCTCGCCGGCTCCGAGGGAGCGAGGTCATTGTCCTGCCACGCTTGGGCGATGAACTCGTCGATCAGTTCGACAGGCGAGCCCGCTTCAGCGGGCGGGTTCTGCCGCAAACCGGGCGCCGCACTGGCAACGACTTGTTCGGCGGCCTGCATTGCCATCGGCAACGAAGCGAGCCCGACCGCGCTCAGCACCACAACTGGCCATCGCCCCATTCGCATCGCAGACTTCGCCCCGTCCCAGACCAACTTAGATAAGACCTCAGCCTCTGGACCTCACTGCATTATGACCGAAGCATGTCGTTTCGCGTCCTCACGATTGCGTCCCTTCCATTGAACATCGCCGGTATCACCAAGGTGTCGCGGAAAACTCTCGCGACCGCCCCAAACGAAAGTGCGCGGGCAAAGTCGAGAAAGGGCAACCCAAGAACGCGGAAAAAAATTCCGAAAAATCGAATCGAGGTGACCGGCCCGACTTCGCCGTGGCTGCCGACTGTCCCGAAAAGGTGTATTAGAAAAATTCGCAACTAATTTATGGATTCCCCCTAGCTGCTCATTGTTTTATAAAAGAAT
>JANNTD010000414.1:0-15494 GCA_031403315.1 Planctomycetota bacterium | reverse complement strand
CAGCGGCAGGCCCACCGGAACTCCCGCCACATTGAAGGCCTGTGCGAAGACGTTCACTTTCGCGTTGGCCGGACCCTGGCCGGAGAACGCCGGCGACATCTTGTTCGTCACGTTGTCGTTGTTGAACATGCCGGTGTCGCTGGAATCGAGCAAATCGAACGTTCCGCCCGTCGGCGAATCGGCGCTGATCGTGACCCACAGCGGCGGCGAGGCGTTGCTGCGACCTGATTTCTGATTCGGCCCGCCGACGGCATTTCCCTGGCCGTCGAAAACCTTCGTCCGGGCACTCACCAGATACACGCCCGGTGCGAGTGCGTCCGCCGGATCCACGGTAAACCGGTAGACCTCCGGCGAAACGAGGATCACCGGGTCGGCGAAACGCGACAGCGTCGTCGTGCTGCCCGTCGTCGTGTTCACCAGCGTGATCTCGACGGCAATTCCGCCGTCGCGATCGTCTGGATTTGGCGTGCCGCTCTGAATTCGGTTCGCTTCGGCGGCTGTCAGGGCATCGATCGAATCTTCCGTCGGCGCGTTGACCGGCAATGGATCGGGCTCCGTGTAGAAACCGTCGCCGTTGGTGTCGACGAAATTGAGCACGTCGGTCTGGATGAAGAACGTCGGCGTCGTGTCGCTCGTGACGTTGTCGTTGTTCATCATGCCGGTATCACTGAGCGGATCGAGATGCACGCCGCTCGGCACCGGGGTGGGGAAATTTTCCACTTCCAGGTTGTAGACGTTATTCTGCTCGTTCCCGAATCCAACCGCCACCACGCGAATGAAATACTTCTGCTGGCCCACGGTCGGGATCGTGATCTCCTCGAAATTGTCGTCCGACGTCGAGTTGTCGGCGATCGGCGCGAGCAGATTGCCGAACTGGTCGCGGATTTCCAAATCGAGATTGCCAAGGTCGTGCAAAAAGTCGATCCGCACGACGGTTTTGCCCGTGGAATGAGCAATGTACTGATACTGATCGATGTCACCCTGAAAGATGATTTCGCCGTTGCGAATCACCGTCGGCTCGGAACCGAGAATCACCGGTAGCGAAATCGGCTCGGCAAAAGAGAACTCCGAGGTGTTGCCGTTCGCGTCGGTCGCCGTGGCCACCAAGAACTGGTTGGTTAGCAGAGCCGGGGCTGGGATCACGATCGACTTGTTCGTCTGGGCCTGGCCCGCGGTGTAACTGTCGGACGCCAAAAACGTGCGGCCTTCTTGATTGGCCGAGTCGGCCACGAAAAACTCAACCGTCAACGGATAGGCTTGGTTCGCCGTCGTGGAGTCAACTCGGTACGTGAGCGAAATCGAATTCCCCAGCAGTGTCGTCGTGCCGATAAAGTCAGGAAAATTTTGCAGTAGATTGGGACCACCGTCCGGATCATCGGGGTCGTTGTTTGTGAAGCCGTTGTCGCCCAAGTCGATACCCAAGTCAACATTGCTGAAGATCGAGTTCCGCGAAATGCGATTGCGGATGCTCGCAGCATCCGTCACGGAAACGCCGTCGTTGTTATTCGCGATCGTGTTTGCGGCAAGCGCTGCGCTGCCGCCGACGGAATTGTTCGAAGCCCCGGATGAAATCGTGACCCCCTTATCCGTGTTTCCAAGCGTGCCCGTCCCAGCGAAGTTCGTGCCGATGAAATTGTTGAAGACGTTGTTATTCGTCGACATGGCGCCGAAGATGTCGATACCGTCGTCCAAATTGCTGGATATCACGTTTCCGCCGTTCGTCACGTTATCGCCGATGAAATTGAAAGCGGAATTCCCAATCTCCACGCCGTCGGATGAGTTACCAATCGCGGCGGTGCCGTTCACGTCGGTGCCGACGTAGTTGCCGCGAATCAGCGTTCCAGTGGCCCCTGCCCCCGAAACGCCCACGCCGTCGTCGTTGTTACCGGAAATAATATTCCGCGTCGTCAGCACGCCGGTTCCACCGACCTGAGTGCTCGAGACGGACCCCGAAATGGACACGCCGTCGCTGCTGTTGCCAAGATCGGCCGTGCCGAGCCGGTCGGTTCCAATCAGGTTGGCGAATATCGCGATGCCAACGGCGCCGTCGCCGATGATCTCGATGCCGTTGCTGTTGTTTCCAGAAATTAAGTTCCGGTCCTGCGGCGTCAAGCCGCCAACGTTGTTGAAATTCGCCGCGCCCGTCATGAGCACGCCGTCGTTGCCGTTGCCGAGATCGGCGGTGCCCGCGACATCGGTGCCGATAAAGTTACCCGCGATGGTCACGTTGTCCGCGCCGTCGATGCGAATTCCGTTGGCCGAAAAACGGTTGATCACCAAACCGCGGACGATCGAGCCGTTCGCGGTCGAATTGAATTGCAATCCGTCGGCGCCGGCACCCGCATTTTGGCCGTCGAGTTGAATGGTGATCGTGTGGTTGATCGAGATGTTGAAATTGCCGGCGCTTGAGCCGGGCTCGCTGTAACCGTTGATGAACACGCCTTCGGTGATCGCATCGAGCTCGCTCGTCGGTTGAATCGTTTGCACGCCGGCGGCGGCGATGTTGAAGCGGATTTCGTCGTTCACGCCGCCGACATTCACCGTCGCGTTGGCGTCCACAATTGCCTGGCGCAAGCTGCCAGCGCCGGCGTTGTTGATATTGGTGACCGAAAACACGGCCATCAGCCGACGATCTTCCAATTGCTCGAACAGCGGCTTGCGAGAACGCAGAAGCGTGGGACGGGCGGTGTGGTTTCGGCGCGCAGGCCGAGAACCGGGGCGGGACCGGCGAAACATCGGTGAGACTCCCAAGGTGCAATGATCAGAGTTGCCGTGGGAGTAGCGTCCGTGTTCTTCCCGCGAAGCACTTTCGCAGCCGGCGACCAAGGGCAGCACTTCCTTGCCAGGCCGGCCGCATCCATATCCTGCTAGTGACCTAATCGATTATGTTAAGACGGGTAAATTGAGAGGTCAACGGAGTATCTGCCGCTTTCCAAGATATTTCCGGCTGATATTAACAATGTTGAACTGGGTAAGATGGGCAATAGCGCAGGATGCGCTTTTCCGCGGAGCCAACGCAAAAAGCCGGCGATTGACTCGCCGGCCTTTCTGGCTCTCGACTCTTGACCCTCGACTCAATTACCAGCGGCATTCCACCCGACCGACCAAGCCATTGAAACCGAGCGTGTCGCCCACGTCGGTGTAGTTGTCGGCCTGCACGGCGTCGATGAACTCCGGCGTCGTGACGGTGTTCGTCCAATAGGAGAACATGTAGCCGACCGCGGCCCGCCAGTGTTCGTTCATACTGGTGATACTCATGCCGATTTCATATTCGATCTGGCCGATGACGCGGTCGTCCTTCCAATCGGCCATCGCCAGCATCTGATCGGTCGACTCGTTGAACATCGAATAGTGACTCGAGAAACGGCCCGTTAGCGCGGCGGCAGTCAGCCGGCCATATATCCCCAACCCGTGACCGAATCGATGATCGCCATCGACGCCGACTTTGATGCCGCCGCCGTCGAAGTCAATCTCCGTCTCAGTGTCGATTGCGCCGCTCAACCCGCCACTGAAGATGCCGTTCTGGCTGAATTCCTGTTCGAGGTGACCAAATTGTGCGCCGAACGAATAGGCCAGATTGTAGCGCGCGCTCTCTTTCCAAACTTTGCGCCACATGACGTCGGCCAAATCGAAGTTGATCGCGTACGTCGCGTCGACCGGACCTGCCGACGCGGTGAGCGCTGCGCCTGGATGGTGTACGAGCGATCCGACGGCACCACCGCCGCCGGAGATCACCGGCGCTTCGAGACTGCTGAACGAATCGCTTTCAAAATGCGTGAACGAAATGCCGACGCTTGTGCACGGCCCGCAGGCGATGCTGCTGCCGACGCGGAAGCCGGGGTTGAAATCCTGGCCGATCGTGCTAATTTCGCCGAACGGCACGGTGCCCGCTCCGCCGAGGCCGTCCTGCTGTTGGGCGTGCGCGACGTCGACGTCGGTCACTTGCAAGTAAAGGAAGTCGCCGTACATGACGAACCGCGGACCGCAGCGCTGCGGACAGCACTCGACATCGCAATATTCGTCGCCTGGGCCGCAGCCGACTTCGCAACTGCCACAGCCCGTGTCACACGATCCGCAACCCATGTCGCAGCCGCCACAGCCCATACCGCTTGAGCCGCAATCGCCGCCGCCGCCGTCGCTGCCACAATTGCAAGTTGGCCCGCAGCCGCAGCTGCCATCGCAGCCTCCGCAACCGCAATCGCCTCCACCACAATTGCCGCCGCACTCGCCACCGGCACACCCGGGTCCGCAGTTCGCACCGCAATTCACCGGTCCCCAATAGCCCAAGCCTTGCGGCGCGCCGCCATCGGTCGGCACGTAGTCATAAGTCGGCTGGTGTTGACGCTGACCGTTGTGGAATGCAGGTTGCCCGCCCTGTGCGCTGCACTCCGCAGAGCATAGTGCCAATCCGAGCGAACAAGCCAGCGCGCAGCACGACCAGCGCAGAAAACGCGACATCGAATGGCCCCCCATCGTCGTCGATAAGACGCGGCGAGCCGCAGCGGCTCGCCGTAGACAAGTGTTTGTCGGACAAGTGATTGGACGACGACCGCGGGCAGACGCCAACGGTTCGTCGCTCCTTGTCATCGACGACGGCCCAACGGCGGGTAAAGTCAAAATCGTCGGGTGGTAACGATTCTTCAGCCGCTGGCAGCGCTAGCAGTAGCTTTTGCGCCGCCCTCAATTCGCGCTGCCGCCTGGCGCAATACGTCAGCGCTCTGCGCGAAAGCTTGCCGTTCGTCGTCCGACATCGCCGGCTCAAAAATCTGCCCAGGGCCGTCCTTCGCGACGACACACGGTAGCGATAGCGTCACGCCGTACTTCGCGTTGTACGCGCCGATGGGCAGCACCACTCGCTCGTCGCGGAGTACCGCCTCGGCAATCCGCATCGAGACCATGCCGATCCCGAATTGGCTGGCGTCGTTCCCCTCGATGATCGTGATGTTGGCATAGCGAACGTCGCGCTCGACGTCCGCACGAAATGCGTCGAACGACTTTCCCTCCGGCAAGGCAGCAACGATCGGCACGCCGTTCACGCGCGCACTCGACCACAACAGCACCTCCGACGTGCCGTGCTCGCCCACGACCAGGGCCTCGACTGAAGAGGCACTCACTCCGAGCCGCTCGGCCAGGTGGACGCGGAACCTAAAACTGTCGAGCAGCGTGCCGGTGCTCAAGACGCGGTCGTGCCCGGCCAGCTTGCGCGTGAGGTCGGCCAACGGATCGGGCGGATCGGTCACGACCAGCAGCACCGCCCCCGGCGCGGCCGCCACGATCTTCGGCACCAGGTCCTTGTAGACGCCGACGTTGGTGTCGAGCAGCTTGAGGCGCCCCGTGGCGTCACCACGATCCGTGGCGCCGCCCCCCTTCTCATTGAGCCCTGCCGTGATCATGACGACCGCCGCCCCGGCCAGATCGGCATAGTCGCCGTCGCGGATTTCCACTTCCGGACAAACCGGCGCACCATACCGCAAATCGGTCGCAACCGCCTTGGCCCGCGCTCGATTCAAATCCACCAGCACCACCTCGCGTGCCGACCCGCGCGTCACGAGCGACAATGCACACGCCGCGCCCACTCTTCCCACGCCAACCACGCCGACTTTCATCGTTCTACTCCAATCGATTCGAAAACGATCGAATTAAACCCAATCGAATTGAACTCCATGCAATACGACTCGCATTCAAAAATATAGGTTTCGACTGCCAGATTGTCGGCAGCTTGCCGAATGGCCCAGAAGACGGCAATTCCGGCCCGAAAGTCACCTGCCGCCCGGTCAATGGCCGTGACCTAGACTTTTGAGAATCGAAGGTCCGCACGTTTTCGACGTTCTCGATCCGCGCTGCGGTCCTCACCTCGAAATCAAAGGCGACCCGTCATGTTCACTCAAAACGGTTTGTGCTCTTGCGTCGGACGAATGATCGTGCTCGTAGCGTGTGGTATGTCGTGCTCGGCGGTGTCTTACTCAACAGCGGCCGCCGGCGATTTGCTGCTGACCGATGGGCGCGCCTTCCCCGGTGAATTGTGGCAGAGCCGCGCCGGTGCGCGGGAGCAGCGGATCCATCGCCGTGAAGCGGCCGCCAACCCGGCCTACCCCCAGGCGGCGATGAAGCTCGGGCAAGTAGCCGTCGGACCGGACCAAAAAATCTACTTCGCCAGCGGGCTCGACGGCTACGTCCTGCACCTGCTCGATGGCCTGAACGAAGTGCTTTCGTTCGAGTTCCCCGGCCAGGTCCGCGACCTCGACTCCGGCAACGAAGAACACACGGTTTACTTCAGCGTGGTGCCGACGCCGCAAAACGGCGCGCCGCTGGCCGACGGTAAAATCTACCGCCGCGACCTCTGGCAAGGCGGACCGAACGAAGTCGCCACCGTTCGCCAGGCCGACATCGGCGGCAACTGGTGGGGCACTTTTGCGATCCAAGACGGCACCGTCTACATCGCCACGCTCGAGAATCCGAGCCGGATTTTCAAGCTCACGACCGCGGGCCCCGAGCAGGTCTTCCCCGCGAATCGCTTCAAAATCCAGGGACTGGCCCCCACACCGGACGGCAAGTTCCTCTTCACCGACGGCACCAACACCGTCTACCGCACGGCCGACTTCGACACCGTCGAAACGGCCCTCCAAGCCAACCGACCGTTTACCGACGTGACCGTCGAACCGGACACGTCGACCGCCGGCCGGTAGGTCCGAAAAACCGGGTGGCACGTCTCTGAGCTCCCAGCGAAGGGCGTGGCGGTTCGTGCACGCATTCAACCACGCCCATCGCTGAGCCGCTGGGCACGCCACCCTACCGCGAAGAAATCGGACGCTCATCCCCCAACCCAACAGGGTTTCACACGTTCCTCCACCGCCGCAGCAACCACCGCGGTTGCCCAGGAGTTTCGGACTGCGGTGGCGGTGCTATGTTCGGGCGCACGACGGAACAGTATCATGTCGGGCGGTTGACTTAAAACCCGGTTCTCGAATCGGAACCGACGTCCTCCCATGCGCCCATCGCGAGCGAAGCCATGACGGCCTCCCCGAAGTCCTCCGCAAGCGCTCAACCCATGAGCGATCCCAAGGCCATCGCGCCGACGGCATCCTCTCCCGCCGTCCCGCCGGTCGCGGCCTCGAAGGTCGCGCGCCCTACGTCCCGCTGGCGAAGCATCGTCGTTCTCGGCGCAATCGTGCTGGCCGTTTTGGCTGCGGCTTACGTAGCGCGGCCATACGTCGAAACGGCGCTCAATACGATTTCCACCGACGATGCATACGTCAACGGTCACGTGACGTTCGTCGCTCCGCGCGTCTCCGGGCAAGTGCTCAAAGTCCTGGTCGACGACAACTACCGCGTGAAAAAGGGCGACCTGCTGGTGCAGCTCGACCCGGAGCCCAACCGAATCATGGTCGAAGTCAAGCAGGCGGCGGTCGCATTGGCCGAAGCCGACCTCGTGGCGGCGAACGCGCAAGTTCGAGCGATGGTCGGCCAAGCTCGCGCCAATCGCTACAATCTCGAATACGCCATGGAACAGGTCAACGATCAGATTGCCAAATTGCGGGCCAGCGTGGCGACCCTCAATAGTCGCAAGGCCGCCTTGGAACTCGCCAGGAGCAATCTGCGACGGGCCGAGCAACTGGCTCCGTCGGGTGCGATCAGCAAGGAAGATCTAGACGTTCGCCGGCAGACGGTGAAAGTCGACGAGGCCAACGTCGAGGGAGCGCTGCAGGCGATCTACGCCAACCGTGCCAGCCTGGGACTGCCGCCCGAACCCCCACCCGGACAAGATCTGAGCGAAGTCCCTCCCGATCTGGATCAGAATTTTTCGACCGTCCGCGAAGCGTTGGAGCAGCTCATCGAAAGCGCTGCGCAGATTGGTTATTTTTCGACGTCGTGGGATGCGACGCCGAAAGAGACCGTCGCCGAATTCTACAAGCAGGATCCGCAAGGCGACCTGAACCGCATCTACGCCCACATCATTCCCAACGCTCCGCCGATCAAGCAGGCCGAGGCCAAATTGCTGCAAGCCCGCCGCGACTTGGAACAGGCCCAGCTCAACCTCGACTATTGCAACGTGGTTAGCGAAATCGACGGCGTGGTGACCCGCCGCAACGTGAACCCGGGCAACAACGTCCAGGTCGGTGAAAGCTTGATGGCCGTCCGCTCGCTGACCGAGATTTGGATCGACGCCAATTTCAAGGAGACTCAACTTGCCGATTTGCGGATCGGCCAGCGGGCTCGCTGCGAGATCGACATGTACGGTGGCGTGCACGAGTTCGAAGGTCGCATCACGGGCTTCACGATGGGCACCGGCCAGACGCTTGCTCTCTTGCCGCCGCAAAACGCGACCGGAAACTTTGTAAAAATCGTCCAGCGACTGCCGGTCCGCATCGAGCTCACGAACTACGATCCCAACAAGCTGCCGCTGTTTGTCGGGCTCTCGGTGGAGCCCCACGTGTATTACAAGGAACCGCCCACCGGTCCGCATGCGGGGGAAGTTTTGCAGCCCCATGCTCCGCTGCCGCAAGCTCCAACCGAACCCACGCCCTGAGCAATATCAGGTCCCTCCGGAGCAGAGCCGACTTCATGAGCAGCGTGGCTATCACACCTGCCGCCGCAACCCGACCGGCGATCAACCCCTGGTTCATCGCCATCGCAGTCGTCGTGCCGACGTTCATGGAAGTGCTCGACACGACGATCGCCAACGTCGCGCTCCGCTATATTGCCGGCGGATTGTCGGCCGCCGAGACCGATAGCGAATGGGTGATCACAAGCTATCTGGCTGCCAACGCCCTGGTGCTGACGATCAGCGGTTGGCTTTCGGCGCGCCTCGGTCGACGCAATTACTTCATGTGGTCGATCGCCATCTTCACCCTTGCCTCGGGCCTCTGCGGCATCGCCACCAGTCTGCCGCAGATCATCTTGTTTCGCGTGATCCAGGGCCTCGCCGGCGGAGGTCTGCAGCCTTCGAGCCAGGCCATCCTGATGGACAGCTTCCCGCCCGAGAAGCAGGGCACGGCGATGAGCGTGTTCGGCATCGCCGCCTTGATTGGTCCGATCGTCGGGCCAACGCTCGGCGGCTGGCTGGTCGTCAATTTCGACTGGCGGTGGATCTTTTACATCAATCTGCCCATCGGCCTGATTGCCCTCGCGGCCAGCCACTTTCTGGTCCAGGACCCCGACTACTTGAAACAGGAGCGCGCGAAGCTCAACAGCCGGCCGTTCAATTTCGACTACATCGGGCTGGGCTTGTTGGCACTGGCCGTTTCGTGCTGGGAAATACTGCTCAGCAAAGGCCAGGAATGGGATTGGCTCGGCGATCCGTTCTGGCGGATCCAGACGCTGCTGTTTTTGTTCGCGGCCGGCCTGGGGATTTTCATTTTCCGCGCACTGCAGGTCGACAATCCGCTCATTAATCTGCGCGTGCTCGGCGAAAGAAACCTGGCGGTCTCGTGCATCGTCTTGTTCAGCGCGTTTTCCGTCCTCTACGCAGCGAGCATTGCCCTGCCCGCCATGCTCCAGGCGCTCTTCGGATACGACGCCTATCACGCGGGGCTCGTCCTCTCGCCCGGCGGCATCTCGTCGATCACAATGCTCGTGATCGTGAGCTTCTTGCTGGGCCGAGGCATGGACGCGCGTTGGTTGATTGCCGCCGGTTTGATTGTCTTGGCCGCGTCCAACTATTGGATGGCCCATCTGAACCTCCTCGTTAGTCCCTGGCAAGTCGTGGGACCGAGAATGGTGCTGACGGCGGGGCTCGGTCTGATTTTTGCGCCCATCAACGTCGCCGCGTACATGTACGTCCCCAAGCTTTACCGCGGGTCGGCGATCGCCTTGGTGAGTCTGCTGCGCAATGAAGGTGGCAGTTTTGGCACCTCGATGTCGCAGACGATTCAAGAGCGACGCGACCAGTTCCACTTGCAGCGGCTCAACGAATTTATCGATCCCTTGAATCCGGAGGTCAAATCGTACCTGGCACAGGCCCATGAGTACTTCTTGCAGCTTACCGGTGACCCCGTCGCATCGCAGCAGATGGCCCTGCAAGGGCTCTCGGACCTGCGTCAACAGCAAGCGTTATCGCTGGCCTACTTCGACGTCTTCTGGCTGGCGTCGGTTTTGGGCATCTGTCTGGTGCCGCTGGTTTTCCTGATGAAGCGAACCGTCGCGGAAAAGGGCGGCCACGTCGGGGCTGAATAACGCGGGCGCCGACTGATCCGACCAGCGCACTGCATTCGCTGCTAGCAGCTCCTTCCGCCCCGTTCTCCGCCCGCGCTCCGCTTTTCGTGAATGCATGCAGCGAGTTTGACGATATTTCCTGTGATACGGATTGTTCCGATTTTACCGAGTTTGAAGCCTGTGGCCGATGCCGATGTCGCCGCCAAACGCGAAGCCGCCGAACTGCGCGCGACCACTATCTAAGTCGCGTTTGAGGGCGATCGCTGCGTCTCACATGCGTTGGTCGTTCGTCGCTGTGATCGCCGCCGTCGTGTCGCTCCAGAGCGGCTGTATGACGACCAGCCTCCAAAAATGGTTCGGCAACGGCTTCAAAGTCGGGCCCGACTACGGTCGGCCGCCGGCGCCGGTCGCGCCCGATTGGATCAAATGCGATGATGCCGAAATTGAGAATCGGCATCTCGTCGACTGGTGGACGGTCTTCGACGACGCGAAGCTTAACGAGCTGATCCAGTCGGCGTACGAAGAAAACCTGACGCTTCGCGTCGCGGGCACCCGCGTGCTGCAGGCGCGTGCGCAACAGGCGATCGCCGTGGGCGGACTGTTCCCGCAATCGCAACAGGCGTACGGCGAGTACAGCCGCGTCAATCTCAGTCGGAACGAGGCCAACAATCCGACGGCGGCCTCCGCCTTCCTGCCGCCCGGGTCGCCACCGGTCTTCACCAACAACTTCTCCGACTGGCAAGCCGGCTTCAACATGAGCTGGGAGCTCGATTTCTGGGGACGCTTCCGCCGAAATATCGAATCGGCGACTGCCGATTTGGACGCCTCGGTCGAAGACTACGATGCGGTCCTGGTGACCTTGCTCGCCGACGTCGCCACCAACTACACCCGCTATCGCACGTCGCAGCAGCGGATCGCCATCGCCCGGGCCAATGTCCACATTCAGGAAGACATCCTGGCGCTGGCGGACGAGAAGTATCGCGTCGGCACGGCGACCAAGCTCGACGTGGAGCAAGCCAAGACGGTGCTCGAGCAGACTCGCTCGCTGATTCCCGCGTTTGAAATCGAGTTGGGACGGGCCAACGATACGCTCTGCACGTTGCTGGGGACGCCGCCGCGCAACTTGGCCGACGAACTTGGACCGGGACCGGGAACGAATGCCTCGCCCATGGCCAATACGCCCAACTGGGTGGCGGCCGGCCTCCCGGCCGACCTGCTGCGGCAACGTCCCGACGTCCGCAGCGCCGAGCGACGGATCGCCGCTCAAAGCGCGCAAATTGGCGTCGCCGAAGCCGAGCTCTATCCCAGCTTCTACATCAACGGCAACATCGGCTACGAATCGCAGGACCTCGCCCAACTGCTCGAGTCGCAGAGCTTCATGGGCAGCATCGTCCCGAACTTTCGCTGGAACATCCTGAACTACGGGCGAGTCGTCAACAATGTCCGCCTCGAGCAAGCTGCGACGCTTGAGTTGATTTACGCCTACCAGAACACGGTGCTCACCGCCGGCCGCGAAACGCAAACGGCGCTCCGCGGATTTCACAAGTCGCGCGAGCAGGCCGAAGATCTCGCCCGCGCCGTCACAGCCGCTGCGGCGGCGACCGCACTCGGCCTGGAACAGTATCGCACGGGCACCGCGCCCTTCAACACCGTCTTCAATCTCGAAACCACCCAGGTCCAGCAGCAAGACCAGTTGTCGCTCGCCCAGGGTAACATTGCACTCAACCTGATCGAGGTCTATCGAGCGGTCGGCGGCGGTTGGGAACTGCGGCTCCAGAACAACGGCCACTGCCAAGTCCACAACACGGACAACGAAGGCCCCAAATTCGAGCGGCTGCCAACGCCGGGATCCAACGAGCCGCAGCAACCGGACAGCACGCTCAAGTTGCAGCAACCCGACGGCATCGTCGAATGACCAAGCTGATTGTGTTGCGGCCGGCAACCCGCTTTAATTTCCAGTACCAATTGCTCTGAGGATACCTTCGACGGCTTGGCCACCCGCCGCCGCATCCCCCTCCGCGCCCTCTGCTGCCTCATGCTCGTACGTATTTCTTGAACAGAAGGATACGAAGAAACAGAGAGCCGAGGATCGACGCGAACTTCCCTCCGCGTTCATCCGCGAAATCCGCGGTTAACCCCATGATCTTCTTTGCGCCTTGGCGCCTTGGCGTGAGACCTTCCGCGCACTAACTCCCGAGGGGGGTGGCCAAAAATAGGTACTTTACATGTGTACACCAATCGGATATAAACAAAGTCGCACCAGAGCGTCCATCGGCGTGCGAGGCCACTTCCTCCGCGAAAGCGTGTGAAGCCACCAAATTCCTCCGCCAGCGGGCCGCGAAGGTGCTCGTTCTTTGAAAACTTAATAGAAGCTGTTAGCTATGAGCCAGCGGTCGCTTTGCGCCTCCGCGAGAGACTTCACGGCAATCGAGAGGAACACGCTTGGCGACTTTATCGGACAATTCGAGGAGGTATATTGTCGATCGTCAAACGCGATTCGCACGAGTATTCAAGAGCTTCCCGCGACCCGCAGGCGACAAAACGAGCGCCAATTGTCGCCTCGGCGCGTGTTTTCGCCCGGGCGACGACTCGCAAGTCACGAGCCGCCAACGACTTGCGAGGCGGCCAAAAAACACGCGTCGACAAAACGCGAAATACCCCGAGCCTGGCACGCAATTGTCGAGGCCAATCGGAAGCAGGGACGACAATACGAGCAGAGACAAGGAGACAAGGAGATCGGGAGACAGCGGCAAACTGAGAGCCGGCATACTGGCGACAACCGGCGCCTCGTTCAATCCAACCGCCGCTATTTCGATTTCTTCTGCGACTTCGCGGCCGGCGCTTTGCGGAGACGGCGGGCGGCGTGCGGGCGGATGATCGGCAGGGCCGTCGCGCGCGGTTCTTCGAGCAGCCGCGCGAACGGTACGCGGTGCAACTGGTCGAGCTCGACCAGCTCCGCCATGCCGGCGTCGGCCAGTTCTCGGCCAATCACGTAGCGGCCCGGATTGATCCACTCGTGCATCAAGCTCGGCGAAACGCCGAACAGGTGCGCCAGGAGCTCGTCCATTTCTTGTTCGAGGTGGCCGAAGTGGCGGGCCCATTCGGCCGCTTCCGCCAAGCCGACGTTTTCTTCGCTCTGCCAGCGCATCGGGTGGAACAACATCACGCTGTAGGGCGTGACGAACCGCCGCCGACACGCGGCGAACGGCCAGAGCGTCGCCGACGAGCATTCGCCCGTGACGATGCCGGTCGCCTTGAGATCGCGGAGTTTGATCAGCGTCATCAGCGACACGGCGCAATACGGACTGCCGCCGGGCGAATCGAAATAGATCGTGCACTCGCCGCCAGGCTCGACGCCCAGCAAGCGGTCGGTCAAATCGGCTTCGCTATCGGTCAAATCGCCAACAATGGCAATTTCCACCGGCTCTTCTTCGTTGCGACGCTTTTGCATAGTCGGCTGCTCCTCACTGACAAAGCATACTGCCCCGATCGCGACGAATTGCGGCAGCGGAAAAACTTAGTTGCCGTCAATTTTCTGGCATGACTCTCATTTTAGGAAAGCGGTGCCGTCCTTACCAGTTTTAAGTCGTGGTTTTTGGACCGCCCGGGGCACCCAACGCGGTCGTTGACGGCAAATTCGGCACAATCGGTCGGCGGGGAATTTGCGACCCGCGGCGGCTCGCGGCCGCTTTGGGCCTGGTCCGGAAATGCCACCCTGGCCAATCTCTGCGGAATACCGGCGGGTTTCTTTCCGAAGACGTTTCTATCCGAAGAATGAGGCAGACCTATAATGGCCTTTGACGAATGGCAGGACGGCGGTTTCGGGCCCATGACGCGGCCCGCTCCATTTCCCTTCCCACGGCCGAACGATGGGCATCCGATTCCTGTGCCCCAACGGGCACAAACTCAATGTGAAAGCGGACCTGGCGGGCAAGCGCGCCAGCTGTCCCGAGTGTGGCGTCAAGCTGACGATTCCGGCGGCCGGTTCGGGGTCGGTAGCGGCCCCTGCGATTGCTATCGTCGTCGACCAACCGCCGCTTTCCAGTACAGCGTGGTATTTGCGGACGAGGGCCGGCGAACAACTCGGCCCGGCGACCGAAGAACTGTTTTGCACCTGGATTGCCGCCGGCCGCGTAACCGCCGATGCCCATGTCTGGCGCGACGGCTGGACCGAGTGGAAGCTCGCGCGCGACGTGGCCGATGCGTTGCCGATGCCGCTCGCGGCGGTTCCCGTTGCGGCGCCGCCCGCTGCGTCGTCGCCAATCGCTGCCGCTCCCGTCGTCGCTGCCCCACCGCTAATCCAGCCGCTCGTGTCGATCCCCGAACCCGAATCGATCCCCGAGCCCGACGTTATCCCCGAACCCGACCTCCCAGCTGCCGAGCCGGTAGTATCGGAAGCGATCGTCACCGACCCCGCGGCGCTGGCTGCGTCGACGTATGCGCTCGGGCGACGGCGCAGCAAGAAGTCGCAACTTACGCTGGCCGTCGTGATGCTCGTGGCCGTGATCGTGCTCGCGGCGGTGCTCGTGTGGGTGGTGCGCAGCAATACGAGCGCGGCACCGCAAACCTCGCGGGCGAACCAGCCCAGTTTTTTCAATGCGTCGGCCACCAATGGCTGAAGCGCGAAAGTGAGCGATCGTGAGTGACGACCGACTTTGGGCACCGTGGCGGCTGGAGTACGTGACCGGCGCAGAAGCGACCGACCGCGTCGAGCCGCCAGAGCCTATCGCCTGGCAGCCGGGCGCCGACCCGCAGTGCTTTCTCTGTCGCGCTGCGGCGGCTTATGACGAGGCCGCCGATGTCGACCGCCGGTTGCTCGTCGCGGCGCGCGGCGGGCGGACGATGGTCGTGCTCAATCGTTATCCCTACAACAACGGCCACCTGATGGTCGCACCGCTGCGGCACGTCGGAACGCTCGCCGAAATTAGCCGCGACGAGCATCTCGAATCGATGGAGTGGCTCACGCGGCTCACCGGCCTGTTGGGCGAAACGCTGCGGGCCGAGGGCTTCAACATCGGGCTGAATTTGAACCGCGTCGCCGGAGCGGGTTGCCCGGGCCATTTGCATTGGCACATCGTGCCGCGGTGGTCCGGCGACAGCAATTTCATGTCGGTGCTCGCCGGAACGCGGGTGATTCCGCAGTCGCTCGACGCGCTGTGGGAGTTGCTCACCGCGGCGCTTCAAAAGGAACACAAACCGGCGGGCAGCTAAACCGCAAGCGAACTTTGGCATGGATATTGGCGCGGATATTGGCATGGATACGGAGCCGAATGTCATCTTGGAGCGGGAAGCGGTGCTCCTGGCGCCGTATGCGATGCACAGCGCCAACTCGGCCGGCCGCA
>JANNTD010000413.1:0-6551 GCA_031403315.1 Planctomycetota bacterium | reverse complement strand
CTTGTGCCACTAGGTTACAGGGCTACCCCAAGCCCGATCGGCCCGGGCCTGGGGAGGCGAATATCCAGGCCGATGTCCGCACCGAACGCCGGACGCCCCGTACGTTGGGCTTTCCAGCCTGACACTGCTGTGTATTGTCGGGCTGGAAAGCCTAACGTACCGCGGGGACATAGCCGGTGTGCCAGAGTTAAGGAGTTTGATTTGTCGACTTTAGTGAAAGATTTGGTCGAGGCGGGTGTCCACTTTGGGCACCGCGTCAGTCGTTGGAACCCCAAGATGCGGCCGTACATCTACGCCCGCCGCAACTTAATCCACATCATCGACGTCCGCGAGACGGTCCGCGGCCTGTTGCGGGCCAAAAAGTATCTCGCGCAGCTTGCGTCGCGGAACAGCCTGGTGCTGTTCGTGGGCACGAAGCGGCAGGCGGCCGACACGGTGCAGCGCGAAGCCGAACGCTGCGGCATGCCCTTTGTAAGCGATCGCTGGTTGGGCGGCACGCTCACCAACTTCCGCACGATCCGCAATCGGCTCGAGCGGCTCGAGGAGTTGGAGCGCATCCGCGAGAGCGCCGAAATCAACACCTACTCGAAGAAGATGCAGTCGTCCCTGGCGCGCGAGTATCGCAAGATGTTCCGCAACCTGAACGGCATGCGGACGATGACCCGGCTGCCCGAGTGCCTGGTGATCATCGACCCGAAGAAGGAAAAAAACGCGGTGAGCGAAGCCCGCAAGCTGGGCATTGCCACAGTGGCGCTGATCGACACCGATTGCGATCCGGACACGATCGACCTGCCGATCCCCGGCAATGACGACAGCATGCGATCGATCGAGATCGTGGTGAAAATGCTGGCCGACGCGATCATTTCCGGCAAGAGCCAGGCCGCGATTCAAAGTCAGCAGAATGCCGAGGGCGCCGACAAACCGGAACGCTCCGAGCGTCTGCAACCCGCATAAATTGCCGCGCCGGCGAACTCGCTTCAGCGAACGGGAATTTTGTTCCCCCGCGCGCATTTCCCGATAGGAGTATTGATCCATGGCACAGATTACAGCCGCGATGGTCATGGCGCTGCGTGATAAAACGCAGCTGCCGATGATGGACTGCAAGAAGGCCTTGCAAGAGAGCGGCGGCGACGAAGAGGCCGCGCTGCGGCAGCTCCGCGAGTCCGGCAAGAAGATCATGGCGATGCGGCAGGACCGCAGCACCGAGGAAGGCCGGTTGGCAACCTATGCGTCGATCAAGCCGCCCGTCGGCGCGATGATCGAGTTGCAGGTGGAGTCGGCTCCCGTGGCGAAGAACGAAGAGGTCATCGCCCTGGCCAACGACTTGGCGAAGCAACTCGCCACCGGCCCCGGCGCGAAGACGCCCGACGAGCTCTGGAAGCAACCCGCTCCGAGCAAGAAAGGCTCGACGCTCGGCCAGTGGAAAGACGACCTCGAGAACAAGATGCGCGAGGTCTTCCGCTTGACCCGGATCCATCGCGTGAATACCCCCAGCGGTGGCTACGTGCACCACGACGCCAAGAGCGGCGTGCTGTTGGAGGTCGAGGGCGGCAACGACGACTTGGCCAAGAGCGTGGCGATGCACGTCGCGGCGATGAAGCCAAAATCGACCACGACGGCCGAGCTCGATCCGGAATTGGTGCAGAAGGAGCGCGCGATCCTGACCGAGCAGGCACGCAAAGAGGGCAAGCCGGAGAACATCATCGAGAAGATGATCGAAGGCCGGATGCGGAATTTCTACGCCGAGCACGTGCTGTCGGAGCAGCCGTTCGTGAAGGACGACAAGCAGACGGTGGGCAAAGTGGCGGAATCCGGCGGGATGAAGCTGAAAAACTTCATCCGCTGGCAGTTGGGCGAGACGAACCCACCCACGGCCGAATAAGCCACAGCCAAAGTAAGCCCTGGGAAACTTCCCAGGGTTTTTTTATGATGGAGGCACGCCGCGAACGGTATGTCGAACCAGGATTTGTCATTGCAAATTGGTCATTTGTCATTGGCCATTTTGGAAATGACCAGATTTGCAATGACAAATGACAAATCCATCTGTTTGTTCTGAGACTACCATGCCCGCCCCACCCTACAAGCGCATTATCTTAAAACTTTCCGGCGAGAGCTTCGTGCCGCCGGGTCAGCGCGGCATCAGCATGCAGGAGGTGGTCGACATCGCCGGCCAGACCTATCGGGCCGCGCAGCTCGGAGTGCAGATCGGCATCGTGATCGGCGGCGGCAACATTCTCCGTGGAGCGCAGTTCACCTCCGGCAACTCCAGCATCCAGGAAGCCACCGCCCACTACATGGGCATGCTCGCCACGGTGATCAATGGCTTGGCGCTGCAGGATGCGCTCGAGTCGCTCGGTTGCGCGACGCGGCTGATGTCGGCGGTGCGCATGGACGGGGTCGCGGAGCCGTTCATCCGCCGGCGGGCGAAGCGACATCTCGAAAAGGGCCGGATCGTGATTCTCGCCGGCGGCACGGGCGCACCGTTTGTCACGACCGACACCGCGGCGGCCCAAAAGGCGATGGAGCTCGAAGCCGACATCCTGATGAAGGCCACGCGGGTTGACGGCGTCTACAGCGCCGATCCGGAAAAGGATCCGACCGCCACGATGTTCAAACAGCTCACCTACCGCGAGGTCCGCGACCGGAACCTCAAAGTGATGGATTCGACCGCCATCGCCCACTGCATGGAACACAACCTGCCAATCCTGGTTTTCAACTACCGCGTTGACGGCAACATCGAACGGGCAGTCCGCGGCGAAGACATCGGCACGCTGGTGACGAGCAATGGCGCAGCGAATAAATAGATTTTGACAGGATTAACAGGATCGACAGGATTAGAAATCTGCTAGTTATCCCGTCGATCCTGTAAATCCTGTCTAGAAATTCAATCGGTTGGATTGTTCTATGAGCGTTGAAGACATTTTGATGGATGCTGAAGAGCGGATGGAGAAGGCTCTGGCGAAGTTCAAGCAGGACCTGACGGGCATTCGCACCGGCCGAGCCAATCCGGGCATGGTCGACAGCCTGCGGATCGAGGCCTACGGTTCGCCTTGCCCGATCAAGCAACTGGCGAGCGTCAGCGCGCCCGAGCCGCAGCAGATCGTGATCCGGCCGTTCGATCCGTCGATCATCAAGGACATCGAAAAGGGGATTATCGCCAGCGATCTGGGCCTCGCGCCGCAGAGCGACGGCAAGGTGATCAGGCTGAACATCCCGCCGCTCTCGGGCGACGTGCGTCGGAAGATGGTCGCCCGCACGAAGGAACTTTCCGAGGAAATGAAGGTGGCGGTGCGCAACGTCCGCCGCGACGCCAACAAGCAGGCCGACACGGAGGAGAAGGACAAGGAGCTCACCGAGGACGACTGCAAGCAGACCAAGGAAGACATCCAGGACCTCACGAAGAAGTTCGAGGACCGGGCCAACGAGCTGGCCAAGGCGAAGGAAGCGGAAGTGATGGAGGATTAGGGGCTGGGGCGAATAAGGAGGGGCGGAATGTCGAATCGCGACGCAGGCACATTCATACCATCGGGCCGCGAACCTCGCCTACAATTTAGTCTGCTTACTCTTCTGCTGTTCACTACGGCCGCGTGCTTGCTGCTGGCGTGGTGGGCTTGGCCGCGAGCCGTTGACGTTATCGCGCTATTTAATGTTAGCTCGCAACCGAATCACTTGACGGGCTCAGTGAACAAAGTGCAGGACTATGAAATTGTCCAGCGGACACAGCTCGCTTACTTGAAGAGCGTCTCGGTTCTACAGGCCGCGGTCAGCGATCCACGGGTCGCGAAGTTGCCAATGGTAGTGAACGAAGCCGATCCAGTGGCCTGGTTACAACAGGAATTGAGGGCTCAATTTCAGCAGAATTCGGAAATCTTGAGTGTGCGTATCGCCGCACCCTCGAACCGTGCAGCTCAAGCTCAGATTCTACTCACCGCCGTCGTCAAAGCGTATCTCCAGGCAGTGACTGCCGAGGAACAACAACGCCTCCAACGGCAGCTTCAAGAACAGCAGGCTGAATACGACGCGCTGTACGCCCAGATCGAAGAATTGTCCAAAACTATTGCGATCGCGCGCAGCCAGCGCGGCGCCGACGATCCGGTGGCGAAACTGATGCAATTAGAAGCGGATCGGCACGTTGAACAGGCTGGCAAATTGAAGGCGGATCTGGACGTGGGGAAATCGCTCCAATCGGGGCCGCCACGAGTGCGACTGATCCAGCCGGCAACGGTGGTAAAGTGAGGTCGATTTCGTCTTTACAGTCGTGCTCCCGAAGTGCTAGCACGCCTGGCGGCTTCTCTTGCCGGTGCTGGTGGGGGTTGCTATTCTTTGCGACCCCGTGATGGCCGGCGGACTGTAAGTCCGCGGCTATTCCTGTCTGTCGAGCGAACATCGCCCGCATTTGAACCCGCACGGTTTATGGAGAAACCGCCATGTTAGAGCATGATACTCCCGTCGACATTCAATCGCACCGTGCCAACGAGGCACGGCGGAAGCAGCGGCTGGTCGTGATCGCTTGCGGGGTGGCGGGGCTCGCGGTGGCGATTGCGATTCGCAGTTACACGGGGACGCCCCAGGCGGATGCGCAGATTTTTGGTGGGCGAAGTGCACAGGCAGACGCTAAGCCGCAAGCGGCGAGGGCGGCGAAGGGAGAGAATCCGGATGCGCTTCCGCGGCCGGAGCGGCCCAAACACGATGTGATGGCGGTCGTCAACGGCGAGGATATTCGCCGTGAGGCGCTGGCGGCCGCGTGCGTCGATCGCTTCGGCGAAGAAACGCTCGAAGGCATGGTCAACAAGCACCTCATCGAGCACCACTGCCGCAACCGCAACATCTCAGTTACCGACGCCGAGCTGAGCGCCGAAATCGACCGGATGGCCGCGCGGTTCAAGATCGGCCGGCAACAATGGCTGCAGATGTTGGAGAAAGAGCGCGGCATCAACGAACAACAATACACGCGCGACATCCTCTGGCCGACGCTCGCCTTGCGCAAGCTGGCCGCCGATCGGCTCCAGGTCAGCGACCAGCAGGTACAGGAAGCCTACGAAGCGCAGTTCGGCGAAGCGGTAAAGGCCAGGCTGATTGTCGTCGCCACGCGCGAGGAGGCCGAACAACTCCACCGCCAATTGGCCGCCAATCCGGACGACTTCGCCCGCCTGGCAATGCAGAAGTCGCAGGACGTCAACAGCGCGAGCATTGGCGGGTTGATCCAGCCGATCCGTCACCACGTGGGCGATCCGGACATCGAGCGGGAAGTTTTTGCCCTGGAGCCGAATCAGATTTCGCCGATCATTCCGGTCGCCGATCAGTTTGCGATCCTCAAGTGCGAAAACAAGGAGCCGCCGCGCGCGGTGCCGCTCGAGAGCGTCCGCAGCGAATTGGTGGAACGGATCAAGGAAGAAAAGCTCCGCGAAGCGGCCGGCACGCTGTTCGAGCAGCTGCAAAAACCGGCGACGATCCAAAACGTCTGGAACGATCCACAACTCCGCCAACAGATGCCAGGCGTCGTGGCGACCGTCAACGGCGAACCGATCCGCTACACCGAGCTCGCCGAGGAGTGCTTATTGCGACACAGCGACCAGGTGCTGGAAGTGGAAATTTCGCATTTGCTGCTGCAGCAGGCGCTGGCGAAGCAAAACGCGGCGGTCTCGCAGCAAGACCTCGACGATGAGATCTCCCACGCAGCCAAGCTCGCCGGCGTCGTCGACGCCCAGGGCAAGCCCGACTTCGACAAGTGGTTCAAAATGGCTACGGAAGAGCAGGGGCTCAAGAAGGAACAGTACTTGCGCGACTCAGTCTGGCCGTCGGCCGCGCTCAAGAAGCTCACGGGCGGGACGATCCAGGTCAGCAAAGACGATCTCGCCAAGAGTTTTGAAGCCAACTACGGCGAGCGGGTCCGCTGCCGGGCGATCGTGCTCGGCGACATGCGTCGGGCGCAGGAGGTGTGGGCTAAGGCCCGCCAAAATCCCTCGCTCGACTTCTTCGGCGACTTAGCCGAGCAGTATTCGATCGAGCCGCAATCGAAGGCGCTCCGCGGCGAGGTTCCGCCGATCCGGCTCAACGGCGGGCAGCCGCAATTGGAAAACGTGGCGTTCGAAATGGTCGACGACGAGCTCTCGGGCATCATCCAGCTCGGCGACAAGTTCGTGATCCTCAAGTGCGAGGGCCGCACCGAGCCGGTCAAAGTCAAAACTCAGGAAGTCCGCGACGTGCTTTACCAGGACATCTTCGAGAAGAAGCTGCGGATCGCGATGAACGACAAGTTCACGGAGATCCACGACAATGCCCGGATCGACAATTATCTGGCTGGCACGTCGCAGTCGCCGGACCGAGTGAAAGCGGGCACGGCCGGCGTCAAGGCGGGCACGGCTGGCGCGAAAAAGACCGTCGCCGACACCTACCGGATGGACTCGGCGGTGCGGCCGACCGCAGGGCCGGCGACACGCTAAGCCGCAAGCGGCTCAAAAAAATGGTGGGTCTCGCGGACTCGACCTACCCTACGTGCCTCTACTGACCTGCGAACCACGACGCGGTATACTGGGTCTTAGCAGGACTCT
>JANNTD010000412.1:0-5842 GCA_031403315.1 Planctomycetota bacterium | reverse complement strand
GAATTGTCTTATTGTAGGCTGACCCGCGAAACCGACCACCCGGTCGAAGGCGTAATCAACCCGCGGACTCTAATTTTGCCTGGATGAAAATTTGGGGGCAGGTCAGTGCCGTTCAACGTCAGGTTGACCTGCACCGCCTGCTGGTCGGTTTCGCGGATCAGCCGGTTGAGACTGTCATATGCATAGGAGTTTGAAACAGGACTCTCCTATTGGCGCTTTCTACGCAGACGGAGAGCAATTTCGTTTTTTAGCTCTGGATCACTCGCCAATTCAACAAGTGCGTCCTTAGCTTCTTTCTGCCGCGACCGCGACAAAACACTCACTAGTATGACTCTCGACGGGCCATTGGCTTTGCACCTAAGTAATTCTATAACTTCTTTTAAATCATTGGGCAAAGCAAGAGTTGAAATCCCATCAGCCATTGCAATTTTCGGCCCGCTCGGCGATCCGATCTCACCCTTATCCGCTAAGGCACAAAGATTTGGCTCTGACTTGTAAATATTCACTAGCGACTTCCAAACAAACGGCTTTGCCCACTTCACACAAAGTGCATAGACAATTTCAGTCCTGACCTTTGCTGGGTATGACATTGCCAAATGCTTAAACAACACTGGCAATGCTTGAGGATATGTCTGATATGATTTTTCGAGATCCCAAACATTTTTTACTTCGATACCGACTGAGCTCAACTCATCAAGTAAAGGTCGCTGAGCAATCCTATAACGTTCAAAAATAGCATCGCGTTCAGCTTCACTGTATACTCTCCGTTCTGTCATTTGTTTGTTCCTGAAACTGACTGACGCAAGTACACTGCACATGGACGCAGCTATCGAGGCCTCGGTGTAAAATTTGGATTAAGCCGAATGTTGCCACTGTTGATCGCTTCCTGTAATGGACCTGAAATCCTCACATTTGGATTTGTCAAGAATAGATTGTTTGTCAAACCTTCGGTTCGCGAAAGAGTTATATTATCCAGCAGCTGTTGCGTTAGAGACTGGCTTTGCGTGTTCTTGACCTCAGAAATGTCACGCGGCGTCCCGCCATCTGTTCTCCGATTGCGACCGTCGGGTGTTGTGAAACTTTTCGGGTTTCCGATGTCACATTGCTGGCGCACTTCCTGTTCGCCGCGTTGCCCACGCTGAACGGGACCGGCCCCGCCGGGCGGACGCGGCAAGGGTGTGAGTGCATCGGAATTATACCTTTGGGTCGGATCGAGTCGCCCCCCGCCTGGAGGCCTTCCGCCGCGCGCTTGCCAACCTGTGTCATCGATGGACCCCAATGGAGTGGTGTCCGCATAGGCATAGACGTTTGGCCCATCGACGAAGCCGAGCGGATCGGGTTGGATCGTAGCTGCGGTGCCAGTTGTAATGCAAGCGGTTCTGATTGCGCCTTCCGACTTCCCTGCGGGAAGCCGACCGGAAGGCGCGGTAGCTGGAACCACCTCGACACCGGCCTGCCGCGTGTCGAGCACAAAAATGCGCCGGGGAAGCAGGCGTCCATGGTCGCGCTGTCGGTGATGCTGTGCACGCCGCCCCCTTTTCGGCGCTGGCGGCCGGCTCCCGGAACGGGAGTCGCCAGCGCGAGAGGCGGCAGCCAGACCGCGTCCCACACCGTGGCTTTGGCACCGTTCGTCATCTTGATCGGCCGGTGCAGATGGTCGACGTGGACACCGTGCCTGTCGGAAAAGACTCCGTGGATTCGGTACGCCGGAGCGGTGTCGCAGATCATAGGTGAGGCGCCTTTCGTCTCATTCTTCACTGCGGCTCAGCTCGACGCTGAGATTCAACACGCCGGCTTCACGAGAATTGAGCGGGAGCAACATGGATCGGGTGCAAGGACGCCCGGATCTTCATCGTCGCACGAAAGCAGGAAGCGTAACACAGCCCTCTCGCTGATCTGAGAAGGCGCGGGCAGAGATAATGTCGCGATTCAATCGCATGGGTGTTCGCACCTTTATCCTGCAAGGCGCGACTGTCCGTGATCGAATGCCTTTGAGGCAGCTTCGGGCTTGAGCGAGTGAAGCCTTTAGCACAACAAATGATCCGCCGACGGGATTACCGTAAATTACGACGGTTGTTATTGTATTGCTTGCAATGTGTTAAGCGCAGTGCTGGTGCCGCAAGAGGGATACGACTTTATGACTCTTAAGTTTCTGATATTACTTATTTTTCTGATCTGCTCCGTAGTACTCTCGTAGCATAAAATCGTAACGCGAGACAAGTCACGTTCATTGGGGGCTTGTGGTAGCCGTTACGTCCGCCGACCTGGAAGCTCAGGCATACGCGCCCAGCTTTCGCAAACGGCATGCGGTCCGTCACTGCGCCAGATATTGGCAATAAATGCAAAATCGGGGTGGAATATGAGGCGCGCCGTTTCAGCCCGATCACCCGCCAAACACGCGAACAGGGCTCCAATGTTGGTGTTTTCCGGGCTCGGGAATTTAGTGAGTAAATCGTTAATAGCAGGCTTCATGCGTTGCCAATCAACGTTTGATCGCTTGAAGAGATCGTACTCGTACTGCGCCTTGAACGCCTGCCAATAAATCCTAACGTAGACGCCAGAACCATGCTGAGCCTTGAGCCGTTCGGTGACGACGGCAGCGTACGCCTCCAGTTGGGTCGCATCGCCATGCCATTTAGGCAGAAAGTAGTTCGCTGCCATCTCCGCCAAAGCAAAGTCTGGCTCGATATCGAGGCCCTCAAGCACCTGACTAAGGAACTCCTGCTTTGGGTGACCGAGTATTGTTCGTAACTTTGCCAAGTAAACGTGCCAGAACGGATATGATGCGTCGTTCGGTTTGGCGTCCACAAGCCGACGTTCGGCCCGCGCGACAGCGTCCTTCGGAACTGCAACGTTCTTTGGCTGAAGTGTGCTATCAAAAGCCCGCGATATCAGTGCGTAGCTGTTCATTGTCCCGACGTGGACATCATCGATAAGATCATGAAAAACTGAAGCGATCAGCGCCGTTATTGACTTAGGATAACGCTCCATCCAATTCTTGATATGCTCACCAGAGCGTGGACGCCCGATCGCTGTTCGCAGTCCTATATGCCAATGAGTAAGTTTTAATTGGCCATCTGACGTCCGCTCGCGACTGACGCGCAGAAACTCACTCTCTCCTTCAATAGCATCGAAATTAGGATTAGGTGCAACCGAGAATACATCGTGGATACGGTTTTCTATAATTGCGCCAGCAAAGGCCATTTCAAGAGAAGTTTTCGCGCTAGGCCTTTTACCAGAAAACGCTGATCCTGGTGAAAAAGATACGAGCCACCCCGCTCCAATTACCAGCAATGCGTTGCGCATAGTCCTGCGCTTCATTTTTGCACCGCCGTCGAAGCCATCTTGTTGCATGCATCAAACATTTCAGGTTGGCGCCATATGGCCATATTGGGTGGAACTGCAACGATGTCCAACAGTTCCCGAGTTTTTGTGTTATCTTGAAGGAGGCATGCAAATAACGCGAAATGCTGAATGTTCCACTGAGCTGGATATTTGGAAATAATCGCATCGATCGCGATTTTCATCGTCGACCAATCCAGGTGTTGCAATACCTCCACGCCAAACAGTTCTGAGATGGCGATCCAGTAGATCCGCGCATACATTGCCGGTCCATCGCCAGTTCTTGAGTTAGTCAAGCTACTACGGGCGAGCACTTCGATGTGTTGAAGAGCATCAGTATCGCTGCCACCGATAATTCGTGTGGCCACGAAGTAAGTTTCATGAAAATCAGGTTCGTTTTTAGCAGCTTCTTCAACCAATTTCAGGATGGCTGGTGTCGCATCGCCGAGTGACCCTACTGCACTTACCATCAACGTATACCAGTACGGATCAATGCTTGCGACCGACCGATGCGTTTCAAGGAACTGTCTTAGCCGCTGGAGCTGTTGGATGTGAGCCGCTGAGCCAACACCGCCGCCCTTAGCTGGATCGGTAGTCGCCGCTGCAATTGCCTTGTTCAGGAGCAGCTGAGCCTTTGCAATATATGGAGTTGGCGAATTCGGGTACTTCTCCATCCACGACTGAATGGCCTTATGAAAAATACTGTCCTCACCCGGTCCGAGATAATGATCTTCCGACTCGAAGTTGGCAATTGCTGAGTAAAACAGTTTAAGTTTCCAGATTCCGCTCAGCGTGCGGTCGCGTCCGACTCTAAACTGATTTGCTGCCCGCTCAAGGTCGGCGAGCCCATCACGGGTCATTGAATAGCGAGTAAAATACTGACTAATTTCTGCGATAATGGAATCGCGCGTGCGCAATTCATTCTCAGGCAAACTACTCTCTCGTTCTTTCGTAGTGACACCCCTTGCAACCGCAAGGTTATCTAATGGGCTCTGGCTGTTTGCTGCGGGTGACTGCGCTGTCGATGGTTCCTGAACCCTCGCAAAGGGAGGCGCTGTCTTAGTTGCCTGTAATGTCGCTGGGGTAGTTGGTGATTGTGGATCACCAGGGTTACCGCCCAGAATGGCTGGAAGTGGAAGTCCAGCCACATTCCATAGACAGAGTAACGCGAATGATCCCACGAACGCCGTGACTTCAAGTTTCATGCGCAGACCTCCGATGGTGTGTTGGCGGAGTAACGATTTACCTCGTGATTATTTTCAAAGAATGAATTTGCTGATTCAGCCAACAGACATACTTGCAGCAATGTTAATGGATACGGCTAGATCGTGTGCCGTGCTCCTTTTAGGACCACCGGCAAGAGCATAGCTGTCAGCCGTACAATCTGACGGTATTCCGTTTCAACATAGCTTGCAGCTAACGGCGCGGTGCTTGTGGCACCTCTCGCGCGACGCGGAAACCAATGCCCGGCATCGCGACGTCGACGGCAATGGCACGGCGGCGAGAATACCGGACACCAACTCCGTTTAGAGTGGTATCAACGATCTTGAGAACACGGGCGCCGCATCTCGTTCCAAACGGTGCCGTCAGCGCAACACTGTTGCTTGGCAGATCGGACAACGTGGGTGACCAGCAATCAGCTACCAGTTCACCGGCACGTGCACCGAGGCTCACAAGGCCAAAGCCATTCGGTGCAGACCCAGCAGCGGGGCGGCCTGCTTCAAATTCTGTGAAAGCAGCCCGCATCAAGCCAGGATTAGGAGAAGCGGACGGCGTTGGCGCACCTGCCCGTGCCGCATATTCCCACTCCGCTGATGATAAGAGCCGATAGTGCCGACCCGACTGATGCTTGAGCCAGACCACATAGGCCTCCGCGTCCACAATACTAGCGCATGCTGGACCTTCGCCGTCCAGCCTTATAGGGCACGCCTTCGATCGATAGTCCGTTGCTGCAGTAAAGGCTGTGAACTGAGCCGCACTGATGACGTCGCGACTGATCGCAAATATTCGTGGGATCATCATGGTGCGGAGCGGTCCCTCGTCTTGGCCTGCTTCGGAATCGGTTGCGCCCATGATGAACACTCCAGCTTGGATAGCCACCATCGTCGGGCAGTGAGTGCAATCGTTAAATTCACCCCCAGTCGCAGCCGTCGATCGCGCGACGTAGCCCGGCATATCAAGTTTCTCAGGCACCGACACCTTATGCCAGCCGACAATCATGAAGTGAACCGCGAGGGTTACGGTTGCCAGCGCGCACCAAGCGCTGATTTCGGACAAGTCGCCACGAGCTAATCCATAGGTCAGGGCCAGCAACACCGCGGTGAGAATGAAGAAGGTAGCCGATGCGTACTCAGTCAACGTTACGCTGTCTAGGTTGAGGAACTCGGTAGCGTCGATGTACAAATCCACAATACCCCGCTTTCTAGGGTGCTTAAAGGGCACACTGATCAAAATTGGGCAGCCGGTCGGCCACAGGCATAAAATTAACCGGCTGCTGGAT
>JANNTD010000411.1:0-4241 GCA_031403315.1 Planctomycetota bacterium | reverse complement strand
TTGCAGGCAACTTGCGGCGAGCATTGCTAATTGGCGGATGGTTGGGAATGATGAATGGACAGGGGCCCCGGTAGCTCAGCTGGATAGAGCATGGGATTTCTAATCCCAGGGTCGCAGGTTCGAGTCCTGCCCGGGGCGCTGAATAATAAGGGTCGTTTTGTTGTTGACCGCGCCACAGGTGTATTTCATACACCTTGGCAGGTGTAGCGGGAGATATCGTTCGGTCTTTTTTGATCGGGGCCTAGCGGAGCAAGCATGGGAGGCGCAGAATGCGGGCATGCTGCAGGTGACCGGCAAGAAACTAGCGTAAGCAATCGACGTGAACGCACAGTGGCGAGGAGTCCCGCGCAATGGCTAACACCGAATCGACTAATTTCACATATACATACAAGACTTTGTCAAAGCTGACTGGACTTAGCGAGACGGCAATTTACCAGCACAAGACGCGCAAGAAATTGGACCCGCATTCCCTCGAGAGTGTGGTCGTTTGGCTAGCCGCCAACGGCAAGGACAGTCTGCGAGAAGAGATGAATCAAGCCCACTTCCAGGGACACAGGTTCGGTACCACGCGCGCCAAAAAGAAGGCCTTGAATAAAAGCTAGTCTTTCGTTTCGCTCGTTCGGTACTTTTCTGAGCGAACCTAGAATTTGTATAATAAACGCCGAGGCATCGAATAGACCTGGCCGGCGTACTGTCCACGTTTTCCACGTGTGAATGGCGGATGTCGGATTGATTTTGGCGCACTATGGTTTAAGCTAGATTTCTAGGGCTTACAGCTGACAAGAGACTACATATTGTGCTTACGCGCGAGAGAATGATTGAAGCGATCCAGACGTGCGCTTTCGCGGCGGTCGTCGTGTGGGGAATCGTGGCGCCGGCGAGCGAAGGTGCGGCGTCGAACCCCGAGCCGTCGCAGGGCGGCGCGGATGCAGCGCAATCGCCAGGTGAGCCGTTACAGCCGCTCGCATGGTTGTTGGGCGAGTGGACCGGCATGACCGACAACGCCGTGGTGTTGGTCTCCGCACACTGGTGCGAGGGCGGGGCGTTCATTGAACGCCAGTTTGTCGTAAAGCGCGCAGGTCAGGAAGACGTTGGCGGGACCCAGCGGATCGGTTGGGATCCCGTCGGTGGCCGGATCAAGTGCTGGACGTTCGATTCGTTGGGCGGAACAGGGGAAGGCTACTGGCGACACGACGGCGACACGTGGATCGTCGAGAGCAACGAAGTGCTCGCCGACGGCGGACATTCGTCCACGAAGACCGTGCTGACACCTCAAGGTACGGGGCGCTTTCATTGGGAAGTCGAGAGCGCGAGCGTTGACGGCGTCGATTTACCCAAGCAGCGGATCGAATTCGTGCGTGCCGAGCAGGACTGAGAGCGGAGGCTGGTGATGTCAATTCGCATGTGGTGTGTATTCTCGTTGGCGGCGGTTCTGGGTGCGAGCTGCTGCCAACTGCCGGTGCAGGGACAGCAGCCTGCCGCGACCGACGCCGCGCGCGAAGCCGGGCGGCGACAGATCTTGGAGAGCGATCGCTGGCGTCGAGCCCAACGCGGCTTCGACGAGTGGCTGTCGGTCCAGCAACTCTATAGCCCGGACGAAGTCTCGGTGTTGCGTGCGCAATTTCAGGCGCGGGTCGATCGGATGTCGCCAGTCGAGTTGCAGACTCAATTGGAACAACTGGAAGAAAAACTGACGGTCCTCGCCAGCCCCGAGGCGGAAGACGCCCGGCGGTGGCTCGCGCAATTCCTAGCCGTGCAGGCCAAGTACACGGACCAACAATTGCGACAGATGCGACCGGACGTGGCCAACATGTCGGCCAGCCAGATCCGACAAGAGCTCGAAAGTTTTCAGCAGCGGCGTGGCCAGACCCGGCAAACGCAAGCTGCGGTCCAGCAAGGACGCGCGCTCCAGGTGCAGTCGACACGGGACAATCGCGCCGCACAACAGCAGGCGATTGACGCGGCCCGGCAAAACGCGGCGCGAAACACGGCGACAACGACTCGCAGCCCGAGCACTCAGACGCGGGACGACTTGCCCGGCCATAGCGAACCGCCGGTGAGCACTTCGCCCGTCTATACCGTCGGCCCGTGGGGCAATCCGATCCGCTGGGACCCGCTGGCCGGTTTCTGGTGATCGCGGCGCGGTGCGAGATGCCGTCAGCGTAGTTTGGTCGTCGCGGCCGGTGGTTCGTCGATGCGAAAGATGATCGTGTAGAGCGCCGGCATCACGATCATCGTCAGGATGCAAGCAAAGGACAGGCCGAACATGATCGTCACCGCCATCGATCCGAAGAACGGATCCTTCAACAGCGGAATCATGCCGAGAACCGTGGTCACGGCGACCATCAGCACCGGGCGGACCTTGCTGACGCAGCCGTCGAGGATCGCTTGATAGGGCGCCTGTCCGCGTTCGATCTCGGCGCGGATCTTGCTCAGCACGACGATCGAGTTCTTAATCTGCTCGCCGCCCAGGCTGAGCACGCCCAACAGGGCCATGAAGCCGAACGACTGGCCCGTCAGCAGCAAGCCCGCCGAGACGCCGATAAGTGCCAGCGGAACGATCAGCCAGACGAGCAGTGTCGTGCGGATTGAATTGAACAGACAGACGACGATGAACACCATCAGGGCGAGCGCGTAGGGAAGCGGCCGGGCCAGGGCCGCACGGGCATCGCGCGCGTCCTCGAATTCGCCGCCCCAGTCGAGCGAATAGCCGGGCGGTAGCTCGATCTGTTCGATCTTCGACCGCACACGATTGAACAACTGGCTGGGCAGGCCGACGCGGGGATCAGCATGAACCGTCAGCGTCGGAAATCGATCGCGGCGCATCACGATGGGATCTTCCCACACGAGCTCGGTGCCGGACGAGACCTGATTGAACGGGATCATTCGCCCGGCGACGGGACTCCAGATCTGCAGGCTGTTGATCACCTGCACGTCGTCGCGCTCGCCGCTGGGCGGCCTGGCGACGATTGGAAGCAGCCGAGTCTCCTGCGGATAGACTCCCGTGCCGGCACCGCCCGGTTCGCGATAGAAACCGACGACGCGGCCTTCGAAACTGGTTTCCAACGCCTGCGCTACGTCGACGCGGGTGAGACCGTTGCGGCGCGCTTGCAGTTCGCGCAGGTCGGGGCGGAGGACCTTCTCGCTTTCGCGCCAGTCGCTGCGCACGCAGACGGCTCTGCCGTCATCGACGAGAATCTGTTCGGCAGCGTCGCCAAGCTGTCGCAGGATCGCCGGATTGGGACCGTGGAAGCGGGCCTGCAGCCGCCCGCCCTGCCCGGGACCGAGCAAAAACTTTTTGGCGACGGCGTTGGCGTTGGGATACTCTGTGTCGAGATGTTCCTGGATGCCGGCAATCAGGCCGTCGATTTGGTCCGGGTCGTCGACGTCGACCAGAAACTGCACGAACGCCCGATTCTCCTTCTCAGGTGAGTAGACCAGCAGAAAGCGCAGGCCGCCGCCGCCGACGAACGATGTGACGTGTGTCACGCCGGACTGAGCCTGGATAAACCGCTCGACCGATTCGGTAAACGATTCCGATTCACGGATGTGGTTGCCGGCGGGCAGAAACACGTCGACCATGAATTGCGGCCGGGTTGCCGGCGGGAAGAAGCTCTGCTCGATCTTCGTGAAGCCGTAAATCGCGGCGGCAAACAACACGAGCGAAGCGACGACCACGGTCCAGCGAAACCGCAGCGCGAGCACCAGCAAATTGCGATAGCCTTGGAAGAAGGCGCCGTCATACGGACCGCGCTTTTCGGCGCTGCTACCCTCGGCGGCCGGCTTAAACATGAGATAGCTCAACAGTGGAGTCACCGTGATCGAGGAGATCCAGCTCAAGCTGAGCGAAATGAGAATCACCCAGAACAGCGAGTTGCAATACTCGCCGGTGCTATCCTCCGACAAGCCGATCGCCGCGAACGCGATGATGCCGATGGCGGTCGCCCCGAAGAGCGGCCACTGATTTTCGGCGACCAGACTGCGGACCACTTCGAGCTTGTCTTTGCCGGCCTCGATGCCGACCTTGATGCCTTCGATGATGATGATCGCGTTGTCGGTGAGCATGCAGAGCGCGATGATCAGCGCGCCCAGCGAAATCCGCTCCATCAGCAGGTCGCCCTTCATGTACATGACGAAGAACGTCGCCATGATCGTGAGGAAGAGCACGAGGCCGATGATGATGCCGGTCCTGGGGCCCATCGTGAGCAACAGCACGACGAAGACGATCGTCACCGCTTTGC
>JANNTD010000410.1:0-7313 GCA_031403315.1 Planctomycetota bacterium | reverse complement strand
GCGGCCTGCAATGATGTCACGAGACTCAATGAGAACAATACGGCCGCGGCAACTCTCATCGCTTCTGCTCCTGGAACTGGATGCCCTACACCATCGCGTAGTAGCTGGCGAACTTGTCGATCGAGACGGGCTTGATTTTCGAGCCCCAGCCGGCCTGGCCGAAGGAGGTCATGCGGGCGATGCAGACTTTTTTCATCGCCTCGCGGGCCGGCTTGAGATAGTCGCGGGGGTCGAACTTCTCGGGCGACTCGGCGAACACCTTGCGGATCGCGCCGGTGATCGCCAGGCGATTGTCGGTGTCGACGTTGACCTTGCGGACGCCGTGCTTGATGCCGCGTTGAATCTCTTCGACCGGCACGCCCCAAGTCTGCTTCAACTGGCCGCCGTACTTGTTGATGACGTCCTGCAATTCCTGCGGGACGCTGCTCGAGCCGTGCATCACCAGGTGGCAATTCGGCAACCGGCGGTGGATCTCTTCGATGCGATCCATGGCGAGCACCTCGCCGGTCGGCTTCTTGGTGAACTTGTACGCCCCGTGGCTGGTGCCGATCGCCACCGCCAGCGCGTCGACACCCGTCTCGGCGACGAATCGCTCGGCCTCTTCCGGATCGGTGAGCAACTGGTCGTGCGTGAGCACGCCCTCGGCACCGTGGCCGTCTTCCTTCTCGCCGCCGCCGTGCTCGAGCGAGCCCAGGCAGCCCAGCTCACCCTCGACCGAGACGCCCTTTGCGTGGGCCAGCTCGGCAACGTCCTTCGTCACGCGGACGTTGTAATCGAAGTCGGCCGGCGTCTTGCCGTCGTCTTTCAGCGAGCCGTCCATCATCACCGAGGTGAAGCCGTTGGCGATCGCGCTCTTGCAGGTGTCGGGGCTGTTGCCGTGGTCCTGGTGCATGACGATCGGAATCTGCGGGTAGAGCTCTGCGGCGGCAATCATCAGGTGCCGCAAGTAGTTGTCCTGGCAATAGGAACGGGCGCCCCGCGAGGCCTGGACGATCACCGGCGAATCGGTCTCCTTGGCCGCTTCCATGATCGCCTGGATCTGTTCCATGTTGTTGACGTTAAATGCAGCCAGACCGTAGTCATTCTCGGCGGCGTGGTCCAATAGCAAACGCATGGGGACGAGCGGCATCGTAGATTCTCCTCGCTAGGCGAACGTTGAATGGCGGTGGGGCCGACCGGAGTCGACCGGCGGGTGAGCCTGTGGGTTGGAACTCTTGATTCTAGCGATTTCGCCCGACAGCGGGGAGGCCCCACCCGGACGGCTGCTAACGCCGAGAGAAAACGACGAAGACGCCCTTCCGCCGGCCGCTCCGCCGGCGGCAGGCCCTGCCATCCCAGCCGCTACAACCCGCCAGTGCATACGATCCTTACCGCGAGCCTCTCGGCGTTGTCGAAACGTAGGATTATGCGGCGACGTCGACACGGTCGGAGACCGTGCGGTGGCTACCGCCATGCGGGAGCGCAATTCATGGGGCAGTATCGACTACGGGCACCGATTTTCGGTGCCTTCTGGGTTAGCGCGCTCGCTGTGCTCGTCGGCGGGTCGCTGTGCGCGGCTCAAGACGGCCTGCAAAACCCGCCCGACCCCAGCCTGTCGGACGAGATGCCCTCCCCCGCCGCCGAAGCGGACGATGTGCTGGACATGGACTTGGACCAGCTCTCGCAAGCCGACGTGGTCGTGCCGTCGATGGACACCGTGGTGACCAGCGTTTCGCGGCAGGAGAGCACGGTCGGCCGCTCGCCGGCGGCCGTGTTCGTGATCACGCCGGAAATGATCCGCCGCAGTGGCGCGAACAACATTCCGGACCTGCTCCGCATGGTGCCCGGCGTCGACGTGGCCCAAATCAACGCCGACACTTGGGCCATCTCCATTCGCGGTTTCAATAGCCAATACGCCAGCAAGCTATTGGTGCAAATCGACGGTCGGGCCGTCTATTCGCAACTCTTCAACGGCGTCTTCTGGGACGTGCAGGACGTTCCGCTCCAGGACATCGACCGCATCGAAGTCATCCGCGGACCGGGCGCGACGGTCTGGGGGGCCAACGCAGTGAACGGCGTAATCAACATCGTCACGAAGCGGGCGGCGGACACACAGGGGCTGTTGGTCAACGCCGGCGGTGGTACCGAAGAACGCCAATTCAGTACTGTCCGTTACGGTGGCAAGTCCGGCGACGACGTCTATTGGCGCGTCTACGGCAAGCAGTTCGAGCGCGACGGCGGCTACTTCCCCGATGGAGCGTTCGACGACTGGCGTCAGGGTCGCGGTGGTTTTCGCTCGGAATGGACACCTTCCGACAACGACGTCTTCACGCTGCAAGGCGATTGCTACGAGGGTGTCTCCGGCCAAATGAGCACCCAATCATTTCCCACCGCGCCCTTCGTGCGCGACTTGCTGTTCGACGATCGCGCTTTCGGCCAAGACATCCTCATGCGCTGGACCCACACCATCGACGACGACACCGATTGGGCGCTGCAAACCTACTACGACCGGACCGGCCGGGTGTCGGAACTTGCCGATGAGCTACAGGAGACGCTCGACGTCGACTATCAGTATCACTTTCTGATTGGCGACGAGCACAACATCATTTGCGGCGCCGGCTATCGCCACATCGACGACAAGCTGCTGGGCACGTTCAATTTCTCGCTCGACCCCGCTTATCGCAACACGGACCTGTTCAGCTACTTCATTCAAGACGAAATCATGCTGGAGGAGGACCTCTGGTATCTGGTCGCCGGTTCAAAGTTTGAACACAACGACTTTTCCGGGTTCGAGTATCAACCGAGCGTCCGGCTGCTCTACACGCCGACTGAACGCAAGACGTGGTGGGGCGCAGTGTCGCGGGCCGTGAGATCACCGAGCCGGGTTAATCAGAATCTGGTCTCCCACCAATTCGTTTCGCCGGCTGGTCCGACGTTCACCGAGATTCTCGGCGATCCTTCGCCCCTTTCGGAGGAGCTGATCGCCTATGAACTCGGCTATCGCGCGCAGCCGACGGACGAGTTCGCGTGGGACGTCGCTCTGTTCTTCAACGATTACACTCGCCTCGTCGGGATTGGCGCGCCCGGTGCGCCCTTCTTCGATCCCAGCATCCCGGCGGTTCTGATTCCGCTAGAGCTCGCGAACAACCGCGCAGGCGACACCTACGGAGCCGAGCTGTCGGCTAGCTACCGCCTCAACCCCGACTGGGAAATCAGCGGAGCCTATACGCTTCTGCAGATGGATATTTTGACGGGAGGCCAGCTCCCGATCGACGGTGTCAGCCCCAACAATCAAATCTACGTCCACTCGGCCTGGAATCTGTCGCACGACTGGGAGTTTGACCTGATCGGCCGCTACGTCGATAACCTACCGGCGTTGGGCGTTTCGAGTTATAAAACGATGGACGCGCGTTTTGCCTGGCGGCCGCGCAAGAACTTCGAGTGGGACATTGTTGGCCGAAACCTGCTGGACAGTCCCCATCTGGAATTTGTCGACATCGAAGGCGGCACGACGAGCACCGAAGTCCAAGCTCAGGTCTTCACCTCGGTAACTTGGACCTACTAACAAACTCCCCGCACTGCGACACAACCCGTCCGCCGCATGCTTCCTTGCAAAACCACGAAACGATTCAATCGCGCCAAGCGGGCCATTTCCTCCCGCGGCCTCTCTCGGTACGCCCGGTGGAACATCATTGCCTGGTGGCTGACGTCGATCGTCAGTTCGCTGGCTGCCGGACAAAGCACCGTCATCGACCGAGAATACGCCATCAAGGCCGTGTTTCTCTACCATTTTTCGACTTACGTCGAATGGCCGCCTGAAACGTTTTCGGCCACGCACGAGTCGTTCGCAATCGGCGTGTTCGGCCCCAATCCCTTTGGCACCACGCTGGACAAAGTCGCCCACAAGAAAAAAGTTGGCCAACGCGCGATTGAAATCCGCCTCGTCGATTCAGTCGAGGAGGCTTTGTTGTGCCAAATCCTGTTCATTCCAAAATCCGTTCCACTTGCCGAGCAAAATGCCGTGCTCCAGGCAACGGTGCGTCGCCCCGTGCTCGTGGTCGGCGAATCAGAAGACTTTGTCGAACGCGGCGGCAACGTGCAATTTTTCCTGGAAGGCAATCGAGTTCGTTTCGCTTTTGGCGCGGAAGCGATCAAACGCGACGATTTGAAAATCAGCTCCAAACTGCTGGCGTTGGCCAAGATTATCTCGACTCATTGAACCTGGTCGAGCTTCGACCCAAGGTCATTGCTCGTCGAGGCCGGCGAACGTGTCGCTGCGCGGCACCTGGGCCAGGCGAATGAGCACGATCTTTTGTTCGCGGCCGCCGGAAGATTCCGCCGTGTGGAAGTAGTGGCCCGGGCGGCTGCCCGATTCCGGCAGGCCCGCAAGCATCAGCATCTCACCCGGAGCGAGCCGGACGTCCATCCGCATCGACTCGAACACCTCGCGCTCGCGCATCGGGAGTTGCCGCAGTACGACGTCCATGCCATCCTCGCCGCCGGACCAGCGAAGTTGCGAAGGCCCGTAGTGAATCTCGGGCGTCAGCTCGACCTTCACGGTTTGGTCGGGCTGCGGGTCGATCTTCAGCGCGTAGATGGCCTGTGCGTCGAGAAACCTGCGGCCGCCCAACTCGCGACCTCGGCTCACCAACAACGGCATCGACGCCATGTTTTCCGAAGCGCGAATTTCCATTCGCTCGTCGCGACGCAGGTTGCGCCGGCTGCCGTAGATCTTGGTCTCTTTCACCAGGTCGAGCGATTGAACGGCGCTCGCGCCGTCGTTGGCAGTCGGCGGTTTGGCCGCTTCCATGTTGAGAATGCGGGCGATGGCGTCGGGTGGCGTGCCGGCAATCACGCCGACTCGGAAGCCATTCCGCGCGAGCTCGCGGTGGACGGCTGGCGCGACATGCGTTTCGTCGATCTCCGACCAGACCGTGTCGTTGATCTCCGAGTCGTTGAGCGGACAACGCGCCCAGATGACCTCCAACTGTACGCTGTCGGGCGAGGGCCTGGCCGGCCGCAGCGGCGAATGTCCCGCGACGATCGCCTCTTCGCTCATCAGCCGGCACCCGCCGACGAGCGCGACGAGCACCAGTGCGCAGAATGGAAATTCGATTCGCATGTCAGTCGGCGCACGCGAACGAAAGGGCGCCGCGCAAAACTCGCAGAGTGTCATCCGGCCAAAGAGGAGAGGGCCGCGTAGGGTACGCCAGCGCACCGCTAGCGTCAATGCAGAATGCAGGGATCGCGAATGCTAGCGTCGTCTGTGCCGGCAAATTAGTGCCGGCAAACTACTTTGCCGCGACCAGTTCGCTCTTCGGTGGGTTGATATCGCCTTCGAACATCGGGCGGACACTCCGCTCGATCACGCGATCGCGGACACCGACCAATTCGAGCATCGCCCGGGTGCCGGCGTCGCCCAGCCGCGGCTTGGCCAGCCGCACGATGCGGGTGTAGCCGCCCGGCCGATCGACAAATCGCGGGGCGATCTCCTTGAACAAGACGCTCACGGCCTGCTTGTCGCCGATCAGCATCAACACACGGCGGCGAGCCGCAAGCGACGGCGAAATCGCCGAATTCCACTTCGCCCAGCGGTCACTCTTTCGCCACTTCTTCCATTCGTCGCTGCCGCGAGCGGAGGTGGTGCCAAATTCGCGGGCCGCGTCCTCGGCCAGTTGGGCCCGGCAGGCGAGCGTGATGCATTTCTCCACCAGCGGACGAACTTCCTTGGCCTTCGAAATCGTGGTAATGATCCGGCCCTTGGTCTTCGGCGCATTGTCGTCGAACTCGGCGTCGCGCTCCGTGAGGAACAGCGCGCTGGCGAGGAACTTCAACAGGGCCCGTTGATGGCTGGGACTTCGGCCGAGAATCCGGCCTTTACGTCGATGTCGCATGGTGGCACTGCGCCTTGCCTATTTCTTGGCGATAAATGTTCGGATCGGTAATAGATCAGTTGCGAAAATCACACTTCTGCGGGAACTACAGGGCGCCGACCGTCATCGACGGCAACCGCATGCCCAAGTGAAGGCCCAATTCGCGGAGCTTGTCCTTGACTTCGGTGAGAGTCGTCTCGCCGAAGTTGCGGACCTCGAGCAATTGGTCCTCGCTACGGCGCACGAGGTCGCGCACCGTCATGATGTTTTCCGATTCCAGGCAGTTGCCTGCCCGGACTGAGAGCATCAACTCGGCAAGGCTCATGTTCAGCTTGGCTTCCATCGCGGCGTCGATGCCGGCACTCATGCCGCGGGCCGGCGATCGGACCTGGGCGCCCAGCTCCGTGTACTGCACAAACGGGTTGAGGTGCTTGCGGAGAATCTTGGCCGACTCGACGAGCGCCATCTCCGGCGCGACCGAGCCGTTGGTCCAAATCTCCATCGTCAGTTTGTCGTAGTTCGTCTTCTGGCCGACGCGGGTTTCTTCGATGCCGTATCGCACCCGGACGACTGGGCTGTAAACCGCGTCGATCGGAATGATGCCGATCTCCTGGATGTTCTGGCTGTGCTCGGTCGAAGGGACGTATCCCCGGCCGTTCTCGACCACCATCTCGATCACGAACTTCACGTCATCCGTGAGCGTGGCGATCAAGTGGTCCTTGTTGAGCACTTCGACGGCTTCGTCGGTTTCGATGTCGGCGGCCGTGATCGGACCGGCCGTGTTCTTCTCGACCCGCAGCACGCGCGTCGACTCGCTGTGGTTTTTCACCACCAGCGACTTGACGTTAAGCACGATGTCGGTGAGGTCTTCCAGCACGCCCTTGATCGTGGTGAATTCGTGCTGGGCGTTGTGGACCTTGATCTGCGTGATCGCGCTGCCTTCGAGGCTCGAAAGCAGGATGCGGCGCAGGCCGTTGCCGATCGTCGAGCCGAACCCGCGCTCGAACGGTTCGACGACGAATTTCCCGTACGTCGGGCTGAGCGTCGCCGCGTCACAAACCACTGCGCTAGGCAACTCCAATCCACGCCATCGGATATGCATGAAAGTTCTCCCGTAATCAACGATTCTGTGAATGCGATGTGAATTTGGTGAGTAAGTGAGTAGGTATTTTGCTCAACACACCTACTTGACCCTATTCACTCTTATCGCCTTATCGCGAGCCAAGCTCTGCCTACTAGCGCGAGCACAACTCGACGATCAACTGGGTCTGGACCGGAATGGACACTTCCTCGGCCGAGGGCAACCGGCCGACCACGCCCTCGGGAATTTCCGCATCGCTGCGCGACAGGAAGTCGGGGACATCTCGGTGACTTTCGGCCATTGCGCCGCGGACCAAATCGAGGCTCTTGGCCCGATTCTTGACGCGGATCACGTCGCCCACGCGGACCTGGTAACTGGGG
>JANNTD010000409.1:0-8591 GCA_031403315.1 Planctomycetota bacterium | reverse complement strand
GAGAACGCGTAATAGCGCTCGCCGAGATGCAGCATCTCGGTCGCGCGACTTTTGCCCCAGTTTGCCTCGTTGCCGGTCGTCTTGCTCTTGGCCTTCTCCCAGCCCCAAACGTCGTGATTGCCGATGCACGAGTGGACGGGGATGTCGCATTCGTTGGCGAGAACGGAGTTCCACAGGTTCCATTGCAGCGCGGTGCGGGCTTTATCGGCCTCGAAGCTGTCCATCACATGGTCGCCGCCGGTGAGAATCAGCTCCGGCTTGTCGGCGAGCTCCGCAACGTGGTGCAAACACGCGGCCATGCCCTCGCCGGCGCGTTTTTCCGGCTCGACGTGGATATCGGTGAGATGTGCGATGCGCATCGACCGTTTTCGCCCGGTGTCGGTCGCGGCGGCGAGCAATGGCCGCGGCGAGGCGCCGAGCAACAGCGCGCCAGCGGCGGCGGCACCCATGGTAACGATCGATTCGCGGCGAGTAATGCCCGTGTCGTGCATGGTCGCTCTCCTGATGGTTGGACACCCGATAGTCGCAAGATACCAGGACCGCCGGGACGCCGCTACAAAGACCACCCAATAACGCGGGCGCAGTGCCGGCACCGCGTGGCGAAGGCGGCTGAAATGTCGTCAAGACGGTTGCGAGGACCGGGGTTGCGTGTCTTATAATGCGACGACACTTCCCCCGGTTCCACGGCCGACCCCCCATCAAGCTTTATGACCAGCACCTTCCCGTTCGTCTATCTTGCCCGGCATGGCGAAACGGCGTGGAGCCTGACTGGCCAGCATACGGGAACGACCGACCTCGCCCTCACGGAGTGCGGCCAAGTCAACGCCCGCCGACTTGGGGAGCGACTCAAAGACCTGACGTTTGCCAAGGTCTTCACCAGCCCGCTCCAGCGGGCCCGGCAAACGTGCGAATTGGCCGGCTTCGCCGCCGCAGCGGTAATTGATCCCGATCTGGTCGAATGGAACTACGGCGAATACGAGGGCCTACGGACGAAGGAAATTCACGCCCAGCGGCCCGACTGGCTCTTGTTCCGCGACGGCTGCCCCGGTGGCGAGACGCCGCGCGACGTCGCCGCTCGGGCCGATCGCGTCGTGTCGAAACTCCGTGCGGTCGAGGGAGCAGCCGAGGGCGACGTGCTCGTCTTCTCCAGCGGTCATTTCTTGCGTGTGCTGGCGGCCCGCTGGCTGGGGCTCGAACCAAGCGCCGGAAAATACCTGCTACTGAACACCGCCAGCCTCAGCACCTTGGGCTACGAGCACAATCTCTCCGAACCCGTAATCCGCCTCTGGAACGACGATGAGCACGTCGTCGCCCCCGCGCAACCGCATTGAGGGACTGGCGTCGACCTTGATTGCGACCAATAGCCGGAGCTCGTCCGCCGATCGGCGGTTCTCTTAATTGCGCTCAAAGATCTCAATCGCCATCAATTCAAATTCTTCGTCAACGGCGTCGCTGTCGGTATCGTCATGTTCCCAGAAGGAGGCGTTTCCTGACCGGGACGTCGATTCATTTTCGGTTGCCGACTCCATTGCGTTCCCTTGAAGCTGCAGTAACAAGAGCGCTTGATCACGGTTCGCGGCGAAGGACGCAGCGATTGCGGGAGCAGCGGAGGGGACGTTCTTCGTAGGCGACGGAGAGATTCCCGACAACGCCGCGAAGTACACCGCTCGCGCCGCAACGAGGACCGATTCAACGTCCACGGTGCTTCGAGCAATCGGCACAGTTGCGGTCGGCGCCAAATACGCCGCGGAACCGACTGGCAACGTGGCCCCGAAATTCGTCCGCCAGACGTGATGGTCCAACAGAGTGATTTTACCGTTGCCAGTGCCATCGGCTCCGCCGAAGTAGGGTTGTCCGGTGGCGCCGAGCTTATCGCGCCAAATTGTGTAGTCGGCCGCGTCGACGACTCCGTTGAAGTTGTAGTCGCCCGCCACGAGCGGTTGCGGCATCGCCCGCGCACCGAAATTCGTGCGCCATAGCAGGTGGTCGTTCTGCGTGATTTTTCCGTCGCCATCGCCATCGGCGCCGGTGTAGCGTGCGATGCCCGTCGCGCCCAGACTGTCTCGCCAGACCGTGTAGTCGGCCGCGTCGACGACACCGTCCAGGCTATAGTCTCCGGCCAGGTTCGGCCGGTAGTCGTCATCGCGGACCGTGGCACTGAACATCTGCGTCGGCACCGAGTCGTAGCTGTCGTCGGACAGTGCGTCGACGACGGCCACCGTCACGTCCACCACCTGGTCGGGATTGACGACGTGGTTGTCGATCGAGCGGAAGGCCACGCGTTGGGGCACGTTCCAGTTGGCGGCGGTAAATGTCAGCGTGGACTTGTCGAGCGCGGCAACCGCCGCGTTGCTCAGGCCAACGCTGAGCACAACGCTGGTGAGCGGAGCCTTGTCGAGCACCACGTCAAAAGCGTCGGCGCCGAACTCGCCTGTCGTCGTGTTGCCGGCGGTTTGATGGACATAGAAACCTGGCACGGTGGTCACCGCTGGCGGATTGGACGTGTCTTCGCCGCCGTTGTACGTAATGAGTGCCGTTAACTCGCTGATCGAGATCGTGCCAGACCGAATTTGCACGCTGCCGTCAAACATGGCCGTCAGCAAGACCGAACCGATGTCTCCCAAGGCGCTCAGCGGATTGTTGGTGCGGAACGGCATGTCCGTCGGCTTGGTCCAGGGCACCGCGTTGCCACTGCCGGCCTCGGTGAACATGATCGTGCGAGACGTGCCGTCACTGATCTGGGCGATCCTCGGCCCAATCTGATTGCCGCTCACCAGGCGCAAGAATGGCGCGCCCGGACCGGTAAACTCCAACACCCGCGTCGTCATGCTATCCGCTGGATCGCCGACCGAGCGGAAAATGTCCGGCATCTTGTCCAACAGCGCGAGGTTGTGGGGGCTGTCCCAAGGCTCGTTGAGATGGAATTGTGAATACAACGCTTGTTGTTCCAGATACGGCAAGATGTACACTCGCCAACTCAACAAAGGCATACCATTGGCGTCGTACAAGCTGGCGTTCGACGACACGGGGAAGATTTTTTGCGCATCGTGAAAATTGTGCATCGCCAACACGATCTGCTTGAGCTTATTGATCTCCGGCTGCGGCGCGGTGAGTCGACCTGTGCGGCGCAGTTCCCGGTCGAAGATTGTCGCCGCGTCGCTCAGTTCTTCGTCCGGGTTCGCGGCTGCTCCGTAAGTGCTTTTTCCGCTGAGTGTCACGAGCGCCGAGAACACAGCGGGCGAATTGTCGGCCGGGATCGCCCACACGCTGCCGTCGACGAAGGCGGCAAGTATCTTGCCGGTCGAGAGATCGCCCACGGCCGCGAGCGGATCGTGAATGTCGAATGGCAGATCGTCCGGTTTCGTCCAGGCGACCGCTTTGTCGGCACCCGCTTCGACGAACATGATCGTGTTCGATGTACCGTCCTGGAATTGTGCGATCGTCGGTCCAATTTGATCGGCGCCGGCCGCGAGCCGACCGAAGGGCGCGGCGGGACCCGTAAAAGTCATCACACGCGTGTTCGTACTCGCCGAAGAATCGCCCGCGCTGCGCAGGAAGTCCGGCATCTTGGCAAGCAGCGGTAGATTGTTCGGGCTGTCCCACGGCTCGTTAAGATGGAACTGGTCGTAAAGGTTCTTTTGGCCGATGTACGGCAGGATGTGGACCCGCCAACTCAGGTAGGGATTGCCGTTGTCGTCAAAATTCTCGGCACCGACGACCGGCAGCCGCTTCTTCGAGTCGTGATAGTTGAGAATCGCCAGCGCGATTTGCTTGAAGTCTTTGCTCCGTCGAGCGTCGGAATAGGACGCTACGGCCGCCGCGCCGCCGTGGGCTTCCGCGTATTGCCGCCGCAACGTGCCGGCATCGACGATTTCACCGCCCGAGATCGTAACCAGGCTCTTGAACGTGTCGGAATCAATCGACGCCGGCAACACAATGGTCGAACCGTCGGCCAGCACCGCGTGGATCTTGCCCGACGTGATCGTGCCCAGCGCCGCGAGCGGATCATTGGCGTCGAATTCGAGATCGTCCGGCTTGGTCCACGTGACCGCTTGGTTCGCTCCCGATTCGATCACGAGCAACGAATGCGACGGGTCGTCGGTAAAATCACTGAGCCGCGGGCCGGTCAATCGGCCCGATATTCGTCGCCAAAAGTACGGCGCGCCCTCGCCGCTGACGACTTGAAAACGCGTGGTTGTGCTGCTCGTCGCGTCGCCCGGATTACGAAAAAAATCGGGCATCTTGTTCGCCAGCGGCAGATTGTGAGCGCTGTTCCATGGCTCGTTGAGGTGAAACTCGTCGTACAACGATTGCTGCTCCAGGTACGGCAAGAGATGCACGCGCCAACTCAAATACGGATTGCCGTTGGCGTCGAAATAGCTGGCGACGTCGGACCGCACCGGAAACCGGTTGGCAACGTCTTCGTAAATGAGCATCCCCAACCCGAGACTGCGGAGCCGGTCCAGTAACAAGGCTTCGGCGGACCCAAGCACCGTAATCGCCGCCACCGTGCTAGTGGAAAACTTGCCATCGAAAGCTTCGAAGCGGAATGTATCGGTCCCGGAAAAACCGGCCGCCGGCGTGTAATCGAAAGTGCCGTCGTACTTCATGCCGAGCGTGCCATGCGTCGGCCCGGAAACTAGCCGGACCACGAGCGTATCGGTCGGATCGGATGCGAAGGCCAGCAAGTTGAACGCCCGATATCCGTCCACGTCGAGCGACTGTCCCGCCGAGGTTGTGTAACGCACCTCGAATTGCACGGTCGGAGCCACGTTGCCGGCCACCACGCTAGCTTGATTGGCCAAAGTCGTCGTGATCGCCGCATTTTGCTCGTGATTGCCGCCGAGCACGTTGATAGTCACCGACGCCGTGAAAGTCTCGTTATTGGCGGTGTTCTTCAGCGTGTAGGTGACCACGTCGGTCCCCACGAACCACGGATCCGACAGATAGTGGATGATCGCCCGCCCGCCCGGGCCAGCGCCCGCGACGATTGCCGCCGTGCCGTGTCGCGGCGCCACGATCGAATCGATGACCACGGTCGCGGCGCCACCAAAAGCACCTTTCGAGAGCACGTCGAGATCGAGCGGCACTTGGCGGTTGGCGGCCGCTTCGAGCGTCGCACTCGTGGGGCCGCCGCCATCGACCGGCGCGATGACGACGTCGGTCCAGGCCGCGCGGCTGGCGAACACCGGCTGGATGAACGCTGTGCCCGGACGAAACGCGACGTCGCTCGGTGCGCCGCTGAGCCACTCTCCGCCGCCGAACGTCGACGAGTATTCAGACCATTTGTCGAGCGTGTTGAAGGGCAGGCCGGCCTCCTGCTGATTGAACAACCGCCACGAGGCCGCATTGCGAATCGCTGCACCGGCTGCGAGCGTCGGTCCGCTCCACGGCTCGCGGAGCTCGATGCGGTACGCGCCGGCCACGTCGTCGTAACGGATTTCGCCGGCTTCCCACAGTCCGTGGTCGAGGTCGAAAGCGACGTTTCGCGTGTAGCTGTAATCGGCGTAGGTGTGGCCCGTCGAGTCTGCGTATCCATACCAGGCCAGCGCACGTGTCGCGGCGGATTCCCACGAATCGTTGCTCCAGCCGGAAGCATTGGTGACGAGCAACGAGCTGTCGCCGGGCTCTAACGCGGCAGCGAGTGTCGTGTCGGCCGACGCGGCATACTTCGTCACGTGCAGCGGATGGATCAGCTTCCGATCGACGTCGAGCGAGGCGAATCCGAGCGGACGTTCATCTTCCTTCGACACGTTGATCGAACGACCCGATAGCGTGTACTGCTCGCTCGTATCGACCTTCACCAGATCCGCGGACCACGAATAGGGCGTCGCCTGAGGCACGGTCAGCGCGTGCCGCTGGTCGGCACTGGTAACGACCGACAGATCGACGATCTGCGGCGCGAGATCGGCAGCGGTCGTGCCGACGGCGACCTCGGTCAGCGAAACGTCGCGCCAATTGACAAAATTATCCGTCCCGCCATGCTCGTTGGCGAGAAGCGCTGGCTTGATGAATGCCGTGCCCGGCCGGAACTGCTGGCCGGCGTCGACGCCTCCCGCAAACGCCTGGCCGCCAAATACGTCGGCATACTTGGTCCATGTCCAATCGCCGGGCACGGCGGCCGAATCGAGCACGACGAAACTCTCGTCGCTGTCGTCGCCGGTGTTCCGCACCGCCGTCCCCGCCGCGAGCGCCGGCCCACTCCACGGCGCCGCGAGCGCAATCACGTTGCCGCTCACGGAGCCGGGCGTCCACAAACCGTTCGCGCCGCCTAGGGCCACGTTCCGCGTATAGGAAAAGTCGGCATAGGTCGTCCCTTGGCTGTCCTGGTAACCGTACCACGCCAATCCGCGTGTCTCGCTCGACGCCCCGGCCGCATTGCTCCACCCGGCGGCGCTGGTCAAATGAATCGCTGTGTCGCCCGGGTTCAGCGGCGCGGCCAGCGTCGTGTCCGCGGCACCCACAAATCGCAGCACGTGCTCCGGCAGAATCGGCAACAGATCGACGTCGTACGAAGCGAACCCGAACGACTGCTGGTTGAACGGCTGGTAACGCTCGCCAAACTCGTCGCCCGATTTTGCCCAACCAGCAAGGGCGTACATTCTTGAAACGTTTACGGCGAAGAAGTCGTCAGATTGCGCCGACGCGTGCGACCCCGCCGACTGAAACAAGTTCGCCCCGGCAAACCCTGCGTTCCAGGCGGCGCCCAGACTCGGTGTCGATGCAGGACCGGTCGTCGCATCCAAGATGTCTGGCTGAGCGGTGGCCGCGAGCGATACCACGTCGGACGCGGGAGCAGCATCCAGCGGCAGGAAGTCGTCGTTCCGCACGTCGATCGTGTCGGTTGCGTTGGCGAACGCCACCGCCCCGGCCGTGATCGTGACCGTGATCCGATTGTCGAGCAAGGCGTCATTGACCGCGGTCACATTGAACGCGGCCGACGCTTGATTTGCCGCAATCACCACCGACGCCGGCACCGTCGCCTCGGTCGTATCGCTGCTCGAAAGCGTGACCGTCAGCGGCAGCGACATGTTGCCGCCGCTGCGAGTCACGGTCGCTGCCGCCACGCCTCCGTTCTCCGCAATGGCAGCCAGCCCCACGTCGACCTGCAGCGCGAACACCAGCCGGTCTTCCAATAGCTCAAATGTTGCCGTGCGGCTACGCGTGCGTTGGCGCCTGGAGAGCTTGCCGCGCGAGCGCGGCGCGCGGCGAAGCGCATTGCGAAATTCTGCCAGCCAGCGGGAACGCTTCATGATGGGCCTTTTGCGCGGTGAATACGAAGCGTTCTCGCGTAAAGAAAAGTGCCTCTGTCGGGACGTAGTGCCTCTTTGGAGCAGCCCAGTTGCGAAGCGGACAAACGCCGCTTCGACTCCCCGCCGCCGCTACGACTGGCCCATCCGCGGCAAGCAGGGGGGGGTCAAACAACCAAACCAGCTCCGGGCTTCAGTATAGTAGTTGCCCCCAACGGAGGCAATTATTTCCAACGAGCGCGTCGATTTTCGCCAAGAATGCCACACAGCGAGTCCAATCGAGACGGCGAGCCGTCATTGGAGCGAGATTGAAGGCTTGGTCAATCGAGCGGAGGGCACGAGATTCGAACTCGCAACCGGTTGCCCGGCACCACATTTCCAGTGTGGCCGCTAACCATTCGCTTACCCTCCGGGGTAATGCTAATTCTTAATCGACGGGGGCTTTACCGCAAGCGGAAGTTCGCCGCGGGTGAAAGCATTAGCAGGAGCGCGGGGGCCAGCGGATCAGTCGGCCGGCTGGATCAGCTTGATGAAGTCCGCGTTCGACTTGAATTTGTCGAGCTTCGTCGTGAGCTGTTCCATCGCGTCGACGTGGTGCATCGACGAGAGCGTGCGGCGGAGCATGGTCGCAGCCCGCAGCGTGTTTTCCGGCAGCAGCTTTTCCTCGCGGCGGGTGCCCGATTGCTCGATGTCGATCGACGGCCAGACGCGGCGGTCGGAGAGCTTGCGGTCGAGCACGAGTTCCATGTTGCCAGTGCCTTTGAACTCCTGGAAGATCAGCTCGTCCATCCGGCTGCCGGTGTCGATCAGCGCCGTACCGACGATCGTCAGCGAGCCGCCTTCCTCGAACGCCCGGGCCGTGGCGAAGAGCTTCTTGGGGATGTCCATCGCCTTGATGTCGACGCCGCCGCTCATGGTGCGGCCGGTGTTGCCGACCCACTTGTTGAACGCGCGGGCCAGCCGGGTGATCGAATCCATCAGCAGGAACACGTCCTTGCCCATCTCGGTGAGCCGCTTGCAGCGCTCGATCGTGAGCTGCGAGAGCCGGACGTGGCTCTCGACGTCGCAATCGAGGCTCGAAGCGAAGACCTCGCCGTTGACGCAGCGTTTCATGTCGGTGACTTCTTCCGGCCGTTCGTCGATCAACAGCATGATCATCGTCACGTCCGGGTAGTTTACCGAGATCGCGTTGGAGATGTGCTGCAACAAGATCGTCTTGCCGGTTCGCGGCGGAGCGACAATCAGCGCCCGCTGGCCTTTGCCGAGCGGCGTCAGGAGATCCATCACACGGGTCGAGATCGGATGCTGGCCGGTCTCGAGCCGCAACCACTGCTCCGGGTT
>JANNTD010000408.1:0-7655 GCA_031403315.1 Planctomycetota bacterium | reverse complement strand
ACTTAAAACGAAAACCAGCCAACCAACGTCGGGAATTGGCCGCGATCGCTTTGCGCCACTGTGTCGCTGTGTCTCAGGGCCTTTGACCTACTGTCCGAGCGGGCGCGGCGGTGCAAAAATGGGGCGCAATTCGGCAAAATGGAACCTAATTTTGCCGCATGGCAATTGAAAATGACCCACGAATGCAAGCCACTTGTGCCAACCACCTGCGGCAAAACGCCCCCATTTCGCCGCACAATCCGCGTGCGCATCTTCCCCCGCCAAGACTCCCTGCTCCCTGCTCATTACCTGTCGCCTTCGCAAAAACCCGAGGATTTTCGATGACGACAGTCGCCTTCATGTCGTCGTGGTAAATCCTGTCTTTGCCGACTCCCGACCCCCGACCCCCGACCCCTAATTTCCCGTGTCCCCTTCGAAAGAATAAGGACTTACGACAATTCCACGTGACCCCTTCGGAAGTTTAACGACTTACGGTGACCCCTTCCAGAGATAAACGACTTACGCTGCCGCTCGGGAAGGTTGCTGCTGCCCGCAGCGCTACTTGCTCGTCGGCGTGCAATTGGGCGCGCCGCACGTGTACCACGCCGGCCAGCACGGCGGCAGGTAGAGGCAGCAGGGTTTCGGGCAGTAGTCATTCGGTCCGCAGTAGCGCAGCGTGCAGGGCGGGCACGGCAGCGGCTTGGAATGGTAGCAGTCGCATTTTCCCAGCGGAGCACAAGGCACGCACGGCAGCGGTTTGGGGCAGTAATCGTCGGGACAGGTGCAGCAGCGGCGAGCATCGCAGCACGACGCCATTGGCCCGGTTTCTGCGGCCATGCCAGCCAGCGCGAACGCGCCGCTGCAGAATCCAGCCAGCAGCAACCTTAGACCCTGGGAGGGCGAGGCTCCCGCCGAGCCAAATGCGGGATGGTCAAAGCTCGGCAGGAGCCTCGCCCTCGCGAAGTGATATATTCGCCGCATCATTCCGGCTCCTTGAGCCACGTTTCCGACGAAGGCGACGGCAGCAGCGCCGGCGACAGGTCTTCCACCGTGGCAGGCACAAGCGGCGGAGTTTCGTCCAGCACGATCGGCATGCACTGCGAAATCTCGACCTTCGCTGCGTCGGCGCCCGCACCCAGCCGAATCTGCCAGCCGCCACCCAGCGCGCGGTAGATCTCCACCAGCGCGAGCGCTACGTCGCCTTGCGCCTGGGCCGCCGCGTCCTGCTGCTCGAGCAGGTTCTGGGCGAAGTAGCCGACCTGCGAGAAGTCGATCATCTGGCCGCGATATTGGGTTTCGAGCAAGTTCGTGCCGTCGCGCCAAGCGGCGGCGCTGGCGTCGAGCGCCTTGGCGCGATCCTGCGACTTCAAGAAGAAGACGATCGAATTCTCGACCTCGCCGCCGGCTTGGAGCACGGTCTGTTGATAGCGCGTGACGAGCTCCTGGAACCGCGCGTCTTGATATTCAACGTTGTTGCGGAGCCGGCAGTAGTTGAGGATGTTCCAACGGAACGACGGCCCGGCCGAGCCGCGGAGCGACGGTTCGTTGAACAGATTGCCGAGGTCTTCCGACGACCAGCCGAGCGTGCCGACGAGCGAAATGTGCGGATAGAACTCCGATTCGGCGACACCGATCTGGGCCGATTGGGCCGCGGCGTCGCGCTCCGCGCGACGGACGTCGGGCCGGCGACGCAACAAATCGGCGGGGATGCCAACGGCCACTTCGGCCGGTGCAATCGGAATCGGCTTTTTGCCCAGCTCGTTTTCGAGATCGCGCGGCGTCATGCCCAAGAGAATGCACAGCCGGTTCTCCGCCTGCCGTTCGGAAATCTCGAGCTGTGCCACCAGCGCCTGGGCCTGAGCCAGATTGGCCTGCGCGAGATCGTAAGACACGCGGTTGCTCTCGTCCGCTTCGTAACGGGCCTTGGGGACCAAGAGCATGTCGCCGAACAGCTTCACGCTGGCCCGCGCCAGATCCAGCCGCTGTTCCAACGTGCGGTAATCGACATAGTTTGCTCCCACGTCGGCCAACAGCGTCACGAGCACATCGTCATAGTCTTCGACCGATGCATCAAGCTCCGCGTCGGCCGCTTCGATCGCGCGGCGATAGCGGCCCCAGAAGTCGAGCTCCCAACCCAATCCGAATCCGTAGTCCCATTGGCCGAACCAGCGGTCGGGCGTGGCTTGGCGGTTCGCCACGTTGACGCTCAACCCATTGCTGGTGAAGCCGCCTTCGTTGTACTGGTCTTGGGGAAAGATCTCGCCGACGACGATGCCGCGCTGGGCGCGGGCCTGGAGCACACGGAAGCCGGCTTCTCGCAGTGTGAGATTTTGGCGGTAGGCATTCTGCACCAAGCCGTTGAGCACAGGGTCGTTGAAGACCGTCCACCATTGGTCGATGTTGCTGTCGTCTTCGCGGAGCCGCTTGTCGCCCGCGTCGATCCAGTCCTCTTCGACCGGTGCCGGCGGTCGGCCATAGTTCGGGCCGACTTTGAAGCCGCTTTGGATGTACTCCGAAAACGACGTGCAGCCGGAAACGAATGGCAGCAACACTAGCGCCAGCACGAAGTGTTTCCGCTTCGACGATCGCATCGCGTGGTAATCCTGGCACTGCATGTCGGTCTGACGCGTGAATAGTTGAACGAGCGAGTCGGATAAGAAAGAGCCACCCGCGTCGACGCGAGCGCGCAAGGTCTCACTTGCCCGCAAAACGAGTAGCACCGTCAGTATCGACACCACCCTTACAACAGGCAGAGTCAAGCCGTCGCGGCCGTGTCAGATTACTTAGCCGACAAGGTTTGTGCAGCTTCGCGCCAAAATCGATCGGTTTGCTCGCCGAATTTGGCGATTGGCGAGCTGCTCGTGGCAAAAACCCTGCTCCGCGGCCCCGGCCATCTGCTTGGCGTCGGCCGAGACGCCAATTTGCAGCAGCCTTGCCGCGCTGGTACAACAGAAAGTAGTCGTGCGCACCCCCAAGCGGAGGATGTCCCCGATCACCGAGTGGTATCGGTCGACTTTTCTTCGCCCCATTCGATCTCCAACTCATGAACCAAGTTTCCGCAGACGACGCCTTCGGATCGGTGGAATTCGCGGAGAACCCCGAGCCACGCGTTCCCTGCGTGCTGATTCTCGACACGTCGCAGTCGATGCAAGGCAGCCGCATCAACGAGCTCAACGCCGGCCTGAATTTCTACAAAGAGGAATTGCTGACCGATCCGCTCGCATCGAAGCGCGTCGAGGTGGCGATCGTCAAGTTCGGCGGCGACGTCGAGCGGATCGTCGACTTCGTGACGGCCGACAAATTTCAGCCGCCCACGCTCTCCGCCTCCGGCAACACACCGATGGGCCAGGCCATGAACAAGGCGCTCGACATGATCGAGGAGCGGAAGGCCGACTACCGCGAGCATGGCATCGCGTACTACCGGCCCTGGGCGTTCCTGATTACCGACGGCGAACCGAACGACCACTGGAAGCCGACCATCCCCCGCGTCCGCGATGGCGAGCGCGAGAAGTCGTTTTCCTTCTTTGCGGTCGGCGTCGAAGGCGCGAACATGCAGGCGCTCGCGGAGATTTGCGTCCGCGCTCCGCTCCGGCTCCAAGGCCTCAAGTTTCGCGAGCTCTTCAGCTGGCTGTCGAATTCGCAGCAGGCGGTTTCCCGTTCCTCCCCCGGCGACGAAATTCCCCTGCAGGATCCGACGTCGGGCCCCAAGGGTTGGGCCCAAGTCTAGGGAGCAACAGTAGGAACCAAGGGTAGGAAGCTGCCGTGTGGCGACCCATCGCTCAGAGTTTGCAAGGGCCCAGTCACGCCGCGGTCGCTAGCCCGTGTCAGGATAGCTGCGCGGTCCGCGTGGTCGGCGACGAGGCGGACCAAACGCTCGTCGCCTGTGTGGCCGACGGCGCCGGCAGCGCCAAGTTCAGCGATGTCGGCTCGAACGTCGCCTGTTACACCATCGTCGAATGCGCCGCCGCTTTTTTGGCGGCTGGCGGCCGCCTCGATCAACTCGCGCGTCAAGACGTGCTCCGCTGGTGCAACGAAGTCCGCCAGCGGATTCAAGACGAAGCGACGAAGCTCGACAGCGACGTGCGGGCGCTCGCCACCACGCTCTGTGCGGCGATCGTCGCCCCCACGTGCTCCTGTTTTTTCCAAATCGGCGATGGCGCGATGATCCTCCGCCGCAACGGCGTTTACGGCGTCGTGTTCTGGCCTCAATCGGGCGAGTACGCGAACTCCACCAATTTCCTGACCTCGCCGCAATTCGATTCGCAGCTCGAGTTCCTGACCGTCGACAGCTCGTGTTCCGACATTGCCTTGCTGACCGACGGGCTGGAGCGGCTCGCGCTCCGTTTCGACAACCTGACTCCTCACGTACCTTTTTTCGATCCTTTTTTCCGTGCCCTTCGGCAGACCGACGACTACACCGGCCTGAACCAATCGCTCCACACATTTTTGGGGAGCGGCTCCGTTCGAGAAAGATCGGATGACGACAAAACCCTCATCCTCGCCTCACGCATCTAGCGCGACGCCCAAAACGCTGTACGACACCGCCCGCCGACCGATTCCCGTGGGGAACGAGATCGGCCGCGGCGGCGAAGGCAGCGTCTACGAGGTCGCCAACGATCGCTCCGTGGTCGTGAAGATCTATCACAAGATCCTGCTCGAACCAAATCAGATCCAAAAACTCCGCGTGATGGCCAGCAGTTGGTCGGGGCCGCTCGAGCAGATTTCAGCCTGGCCGCGCAAGGTTCTCTCCGCGACGCCCAAAGGCGATCCCTGCGGCCTGTTGATGCAAAAGATGGAGGGCGCCCACCCGCTCCACGAGCTCTACGGCACCTCGAATCGCCGCCGCCATTTTCCCGACGTCGGCTGGCACCATCTGGTGCTCGCGGCCCGCAACGTCGCCGCCGCGTTCAACACGCTCCACGCGGCAGGCATCGTCGTCGGCGACGTGAACCAGGGCAACCTGCTCGTCGACAAGCAGATGTGCGTCAAGATGATCGACTGCGACTCGTTCCAGATTGCGCGCGGCGACAAAACCTACACCTGCGCCGTCGGCTCGCCCCACTTCACGCCGCCCGAGCTGCAGGGCCAGCGGCTCCGCGACGTGATCCGCACCGTGAATCACGATCGCTTCGGCCTGGCCACGCTGATCTTTCACTTGCTCTTCGTCGGCCGCCATCCGTTTGCGGGTCGTTTCCGCGGGCAAGGCGACATGCCGATCGAGAAGGCGATCGCCGAAAGCCGCTTCGCTTTTTCCCGCAACCGCAACGCGACCCTGGTCGATCCGCCGCCGGCCTCGCTGCTCTTGGACGATCTGCCCAAATCGCTGGGCGATCTGTTCGAGGCGGCCTTTCGTCCCACGGAGACCGAGGGCGACTTCCGGCCTTCGCCCCAACAATGGATCAGCGAGTTGGAACTGCTGATCAAACGGCGTCGCGCCTGCGACGTCGATCCAATGCACGTGTTTGTTCCCGAATCGGGCCGCTGTCCCTGGTGCCGGATCGAAGACGTCGGCGGTCCGTCGTTCTTCCTGCCGGCCGATGTCCCCAGCGCGATCACTTCGCTCCGGATGGCGCGGCTTGACGAGACGGTCACGGCGCTGCCGGAGGTGAAACTTCCCGTCGCGTCGCCGGAGCGAATCGCGCTGCCGACCCTGCCGCCGCTGCGGGTCGTGAAACCATTGCCGAAGCGGACTCGAGCCGACTACTCCGCCGCTCTTTTGGTGGTCTCTGGAATCGTCGCCCTGGCCGGCGCGTTCCATTCGCTCGAGACCCTGGCGGCCGGAATCGCGCTCTCCGTCGCCAGCGCCGGCTACCTGCTCGCCGGGCCGCCCAGCCGCGAGAACCGCACCCGCGTCGAAAAGTACTATGCCAAGCTCGGCAAACAGTGGCGCGCCCTGCAGTCGAAGGTCCGTACGATCGAGATCCAACAGCGCCAACGCCTGGCCGAATTCCAGATCCCAGCCAAGGAATTGGAAAAAGAAAAGCAGCACTACCGCGCCGAAGGCGACGCGCTGGTCCGCGTGATCGTCGAAAACCGGCATGCGCAGCTCGACGAGCATCTCCGCAACCTCTCGATTCGCGACCACGTCCACATGGTCGCCGGCATGTCGCTCTCCCAGGTGACGCTACTCGAATCGTTCGGCGTCGAAACCGCCCTCGATGTCGAGCACATGAAGCTCTACGGCATTCCCACCATCCACGAGTCGGCGGCGATCGCGCTCTTGCAGTGGCGGGCCGAGATGGAACGCCGCTTCCGCTTCAATCCCGAGCACGGCATCACGCTCGATAACCTGAAGTCGATCGGCGACGCCGTGGTGCGCCGTTTCAAAATGATGCAAGCGCGAAAGGTACTGGCGGGCGACGAACGACTCAAAATGCTCGCCGACACCGGCAAGAACCAGCTCGTCGCGGCGCTCACGCCTTTCGACGCCGACGTCCGCCAATGGAAAGACGTTGCCAACGAGCTGTGCGAGCTCCAGGAATCGCGCCGGCCACTCGAGCGGTTGCTCAACCGGTCGCTCGCCACGCTGCTGTTGCCGACCCTCGGCGTGATCGCGCTGGCGGTGCTGTTCTATCTGGTGAAGTAGCCGCGACGGCTGGCAAGAGAAACAATTGGTGCGAGTACATGGCCGCGTTTCGACTTAGAGATGATGAGTCTACTAGTCTGATGGCAACACTGCGGACAGCAACGGCGTTGGCTCGACTGCGTCGATGGCACAACAGCACGCCTGCCAACATGAAAACGACGGACGACGGCTCTGGCACACTCGCCAACCTGCCGCTGCCGGACCCTGCTCCAACGTTTTCTCGCCAGACCGTGTAGTCGGCAGCATCGACAAGTCCGCTATTCTCCCATACGTGGATACTGCTGTTCAATCCGAAGCGAATGTGCGTATCGAATTAGCTACCACACCAAGCACCGCCCCCGCTAGAAATCCGACGATGAAATTTATGGGCAGCCCAAACGGTATCCCGTACAAGAACAATTGTGCGGCGCTGTCCGCTTCATCGTGGAGAATATGTTCAAACGAAACGTAAAAACTCGAAGCCAGCATCCAATATACGGTTGCAAAAGACTCAAAGACCCGTGGGTTAAGGATGACGACAATCAGCGAAGCAACTGTCAGAATCAAGACAAATGAACTGAAGATTGCGGCAGACGCCAAGATTGACACCATAAGATCATTACTGGTCCACCTTCTGATAAACCGGGTCAATAGCGGTCCGCAGAGCGCAGTGTAGAGAAGCAGAAATCCAAGCGTCAGACCGTCCGCCGCAAATCCGGCCACGCCGAGAATTGCAATGGGCACACACAACGCGAGTAGGTCCGCAATGCGATATCTTGGCCGGCTGCCACCGACTACGGCGTTCAGACACCGAACGTAGAGATAGCAGAACCAACCAACCGCCAAAATGACACTTGTACCACGAAGTGCAAATTTGGTGGCGACGCGATCATGCCGCCACACCCATAGGGCGGCTGCAATAAGCAACGCCCCAATTGCAATCTGCGATAGCCCACCACTTTCGGACAGTGGCGGGGCCAACTTTTACGCCGCTAGGACCGGGGCGTACTCGGTTTCGAATCGATCGGGACTTTTGTAGCCGAGCGTCTGATGCAGACGTACGGGATTGTAAAAGGTTTCGATGTACTTGAACACACTCAGCCGGGCGGCT
>JANNTD010000407.1:0-4834 GCA_031403315.1 Planctomycetota bacterium | reverse complement strand
CATGATGGCGCTGCCGATCAAGATGGTGCTGCGGTGGTCGATCAACATGAAGTACATTATTGCGATTCCAGAGTATTTTTTGAACTTTTGACGAAGTCGAGACCGCGTGTCGCGAGCGACGCGGCTAAGCTGACAATTTTGCATTCGACGATTCCGCACGATGCCCGCAACAGAAAAAACTTGGCGCGATCAGTTGAAGATGCACGTCATCTTCGGCGTCACTTCGCTGGTGATGTTGGTGGCCACGATCTGGATGCTGGCCGCGGACCACAACCGCGAATGGCGGGACACGGAGCTGGCGAATCGGAACAAGGAAGCCTGGACCGCCGCGGCGATGCTCAACCAGGAGTCGGTGCTTTCGCAATCGACGCTCGACAAGCTCAAGGCAGAACTCGCAGCCGCCGAGGCGGCGCACGTCGAACCGGCGCTCATCGAGCAGTTCAAGGCCGGCGTTGCCGCCGAGGACGAACGGCTCGCCAAGACGGGCGCAAAGGAAACTCCGGTTGACTTCGCGGAGCTCGACGCCGCGGCCGCGGAACTCGCCGCCGCGCCGGCGGGCAGCCCGGAAGCCGCCGTCGCCCGCAATCGGCTCTTGGACGCGATGAACCGGATTGCCGACGAGGCCCGACGGCGCGAGGGAGCACTCACGACGCGGCGCAAATTCGAGGCCGCCCAGCAGACCGCGGTGATCAGTTCGCGCGGAATCGCCATCGGCGAGAAAGCGCCACCCGAGGAAATCGCGAAGATCGAGGAGCACATAACCGAGCTTGCCGACGAGATCGCAGGACTCGACGTCACCGTCGCCGCGGCGAAGTCGTATCGCCAGGATTTCGAAGCGCTGCTCAAGCAAATTACCGCTCGGGAAGATGATCTGGCAAAGCAGCTCGACGGCATCGAGACCGGTTTGAAGCGGCTCGATGAGAATCTGGCCCTGAATAGCGGTGGCGTTCAGGAATGGATCAATCGCTGGCCGGTGCTCGACGCGCTCTACAACGGCAACATCCGGCTCGAGCAAATCTGGCTTCCGGACATCAAGATCAATTACAACTTCAGCAGCGTTCCCCGATACGACCGCTGCATCAATTGCCACCGTGCGATCGACGCGACCGCGCCGGGCTCGGCGACGGAACCGGCCTATCCGGCGATTCCGCGCGACGAGCGCGTCCGCGTGATCGCACTCTCGACGCCCGACTCGGCCGAATTGACGCTGGTAAAGTTGTACGGCTTTGCGCTCATGCCACCACTCGGGGAAGGCGCAGATGGCGCTGAAGTAAAGATCGGGGGTGTGGAAAAATACGGCCCAGCTGATGTAGCTGGCTTGAAGACTGGTGACGTGATTCTGGAAATCGAAGATGAAGTTTTTGAAACCGCAGAGGCTGTCGACAGTTACTTGCGTCAATCGAGCCATTGGGAAACGGCGCTGCGCGTAAAAGTTCGCCGCGACAGCGAGGAACTGTTTGTTAGTTTGGAGTCACCAACAATCGCGTCGATCTACGGCTTCAGCATTGCGCCGCACGGGCAGATCGATCCCTATGCGGTGACGATCGAGACCGTGCTGCCCGGGAGCCTCGCTGCGAAAGCGGGGCTCGAGATGGGCGACGTGATCGAGGAGATCAACGGCGGCAAAGTCTACACCCAGGCCGACGTCGAAAGCTACCTGCTCGCACCGGAGTGGGGCACGCCGCTTCAAATAACAATCCGCCGAGGTTTGCCGCAACCGTATACGTCGCATCCACGGCTCGACTTGTTCGTGGGCGGCTCGAGCCCGCACCCGAAGGGCGAAATGGGCTGCACGATCTGTCACGATGGGCAGGGCAGCGCGACCGACTTCAAGTGGGCCTCGCACACGCCGAACGACCCCGACCAGGCGATCGCGTGGACGCACCAGTACGAATGGTTCGACAACCATCACTGGATCTTCCCGATGACGCCCGAGCGGTTCGTCGAGAGTAATTGCCTGAAATGCCATCACGAAGTGGTCGAGCTCGAGCCGAGCGAGCGGTTCCCCGATCCGCCCGCGCCGAAGCTGGTCGCGGGCTACAAGCTGATGAGTGAGTACGGCTGCTACGGCTGCCACGAGATCAACGGGTTCGATGGCCCGAACAAGCGGATCGGCCCCGATCTGCGCACCGAGCCGAATTACTACGACGTTGCCGCGCAGATTCTGCAGGACCCGGGTTTGTCAGACAACGAGCGAGAGCTGGCAACAACGCTCGTGCATTCGCCGGACAACGACTTCGTGCGACGTGAGTTGCTCCAATCGATCAATGAAGACGCCTCGGCGGAAACAGTAAAGCTCAGGCTGGAGACGCACACATTGGCCGACGGCTTGAAGGACGTCGACGCGCCGGGCCGGCTCCGCAAGGTCGGCCCCAGCTTGCGGCACCTCGATTCGAAGGTCGACTACGCATGGCTCTATAGCTGGATCAAGAAACCGGCGGACTTCCGTCCCTCCACGCGGATGCCGCAGTTCTTCGGTCATTTCCAACACTTGAACGACACGGCGAAGGACTTCACGATCACGGGGCCAGACGGCAACGCGGTCGAAGTGACGGACAAGGAATATACCCAACGGTTCGAAGACATCGAGATTCGTGCGCTCACGCAGTTCCTCTTGGCCAGCAGCCAGCCGTTTGAGTATCTCGATCGGCCGGAGAGCGTCACGGAGCCGGATTCGGCCGAGCGCGGCAAGTGGCTGTTCCAATCGCGCGGCTGTCTGGCTTGCCACACGCACAAGGATTTCCCCGGCATCCAATCGACGCAAGGTCCCGACCTCTCACGGGTGGCTGCGAAGTTTGATAGCGGCAAGGGACGACGCTGGCTGTATAGCTGGTTGCGTCAGCCGAATCGCTACCACGCGCGGACGGTGATGCCGAACGTATTCCTCGAGCCGATCGCTCAAGTCGACGCAGCCGGCAAGCCGACGGGCCAGGTCACCGACTCGGCCGGCGACGTCGCCGCATTCTTGCTCTCGGTGCCGGCCAATTGGCAGCCGCCGACCAACACTCCGGCCGGGCCTGTGCTGACGGCAGATGAAGAGCTTGCGCTTGAGGACCTGACGACGGTGTGGCTGAGCGCGTCGTTCCCGAAGCGGCTGGCCGCGACCTATGCGAAAGAAGGCATTCCCGATCGCCTGGCCGGATCGGTGAAAGTCGATGAGCGCGGGTTGCTCGAGCAGAACATGACGTCTGGCAATCGCACGCAGCAGCAGCTCGACTATGTGGCAAAGCGCTCGCTGAGCCGCTACGGTTGCTTCGGCTGCCACGATATTCCCGGCTATGAGGGTGCGAAGCCGATCGGTACGCCGCTGGCGAACTGGGGCCGCAAAGACGTTTCGCAGTTGGCGTTCGAAAACATTGGCGTGTTCCTCGAGACGCACGGACTCGAACAAGACGGCTCGGATGCGCCGCACGGCGAACATACGGGCGGCCACGGCCTCGACCCGTTGGACTACGATCCCGACACTGGCTTTTTCGTGCAGTCGCTCAACTCGCATCAGCGGCAGGGCTTCCTCTGGCAGAAGTTGCGGATGCCGCGGAGCTTCGACTTCGCGGCCACCAAGACGAAGCGCTACGACGAACGGCTGCGAATGCCGTTGTTCCCGCTCAACGCTGAAGAGCGCGAACAAGTGATGACGTTCGTGCTCGGTCTGACGAGCGAGCCGCCCGCTGAAAAGTACATTTACAACCCCGGCCCGCGCGAGAAGGCGATCGTCGAGGGTCGCCACGTGCTCGACAAGTACAACTGCGCCGGCTGCCACGTGCTCGACATGGAGCGCTGGAAGTTTGCGTTCGAGCCGGGCCTGTTCGAAGAGCCGCCGGAGGTGACCGACTTCCCATTCGTCAATCCAACCGCGACTCCGGAAGAGCTTGCGGCGTCGCTCAAGCCGGACCGCCGTGGCATGCTCCGCGCCGACATTCACGGCATGCCGACGCGCAATGAGGAAACCGGCGAACCGAACCGGGTCGATATCGACGGTGTGCCGATCGAACCGGACGACACGGAGTCGGAGCCATACTTCGAGTTTTCGCTGTACCAACCGTCGGTCGTGGAGGGGGCGCTGCGGCTGGTGGGTGTGCAGAATCTGCTGGTGCCGTCGCAGACGGACGGCAAGGGTCCGGCCGATGGCGTTGCCTATCCGACCAACGGCGGCGATCTGGCGAAGTATTTGTTCCCGCACGCGATTGCTCACGAGCACGAAACGAACCCCGCCGCCAAGGGCTCGGAGGCCTGGGGTTGGTTGCCGCCGCCATTGCACGACGAAGGGATCAAGGTGCAGACCGACTGGTTGCACGACTTCTTGATGGATCCGACCCACATCCGCCCGGCAGTCGTGATGCGGATGCCGAACTTCCACATGTCGAGCGCCGAAGCGAGCGCGCTGGTGAACTACTTCGCGGCCAAGAGCGATGCGGAGTTCCCTTACGAGTACAACCAGCGCCGCCGTGGAGACTACCTGGCCGGGCTCGAACAGACCCATCCGGCCTTGCTCGACGACGCAATGAAGATTGTCACCGACGGCAACTACTGCGTGAAGTGCCACGCCGTTGGCGACTACAATCCGACAGGAGCGGTCCCCACGCTCGGCCCGCAACTGGGCGACGTGTATCGCCGGCTGCGGCCGGAGTTCGTCCGCCGCTGGGTCGCGAACCCGGTGCGACTCTTGCCGTACACCGGCATGCCGGTGAACTTACCTTACGATCCGCACTTGGCGAACTTGGGCGGGGTGAGCCAAACGCTGTTCCCCGGCACGAGCATCCAGCAGATCGACGGCCTGGTGGATTTGCTGATGAATTTCGACGAATACACGGAGCGGCGGACGTCGGTCCGCTCG
>JANNTD010000406.1:0-32530 GCA_031403315.1 Planctomycetota bacterium | reverse complement strand
GACGCGCATCGCACTCTTCGCCGCCGCGCCGGCGGCCCGGACCACGTCGTTGAACCGGTCGGCCGACGGTGGGCCATCGAGCGCGAGCGGCAAATGCTCGAACGCCGGATAACGCCAGCGGAAACGCTTCTCGCTCGGCTGCCAATCGAGATGGACCGCATTCGCAAAGAGGTCGTCGAGGTGAAAGTCGGTCGGCAGCCGCAATTTGCGATCGACGCTCAGTAGTGTGTAGACGCCGCACCGCGGGCCGCTCGTGGCAATGCTCATCAGTTTCCGCGCGGCCGTTTCGGTGAAGTTAGCCGGGAAATTGGCCACCACCAACACGTTGAACGGCTCGGCCACTTCGCCGGCCCGAGCGTTGTACTCGTCGATCGTGGCGAACTCGTTGCGGAGGTATTTCTGCAGCACGGTCTCGATATGTTGAGTGATTCGCGAAAGTTGCTCTTCGATTTCACGAGGTTGGGTCCAAATCTTAGTACCGATTATCTGTTCCTCGATATCCGCTAGATGCATAAATGATGCGAAGTTCTCTCCCAAGCCGACCGAATCGATGATAGTGAAGCGGACCTTGCCAGGCGGCACCGCAGTGAGGAATTTTAGCATTGTCGACTGCAATACGTTCTCCGCGGCGCCGCGGCCAACGTCGTCCGCAGTTATTACCATCACGGGAAGCTCCTTGAGCGTCATTAGTGCCGGTAAAGCGAAAGTAGTCTTGTCGGGCACAAGTCGCCGATCTTGCGAAATCCCATTCTTGATATTCATAAGTTCAAGACTTACCCGACCAAAGCAAATAGCGGGCGGCGCTATCGCTATCGGCTCCAGCAATTGATAGTCTGTTGAACTCCAATCGGGAAACAAACGCTTGCACTGGGCCGTCATGCTATCAAACGAGTTCAAGACAGACTCGTAGCCATTCCGCCAGCGAGTCGCCATTTCGTCCCAGTCTCGCTTAAAATTCTCGCGCAACCGCCCGCATCGCGAATCGTATTCTTGTTGCACTTCTGATTTTGTCGCGTCGTACTCGGCAGTAAGCGTCGAAAGGGATTTCGTGTATTTGCGCTCAGCATGCTCGAGCGCGGCACTCGTTTGCGCTCGTAGCTCAGCAAGTCGTTGGGGAATCGTCGCGTTGACCGAGTCAATCGAGTTTTGCTTTCGTCGTTCCATTTCTTGAAACGTATCTCGTACCATTTGGCTGCGAATACTCTCGTCGCGGGCGCGCTCGCTGGCGAACCTAAGTGATTCCACATGCGCCCAAGCTTTGGCCGCTTTGAGCGCATGCTCGATCATTCGACGTGATTCAAGAGTTAATTCATTGACGTTCGCATAGCATGTACGACTCTGGGCTACTGCTTTGGGCAAGAACCATAACGCAACGAGCGTTACCGATGCAGTCGCCAAGAGAATGCTGACAATCAAGCCAGTCGTATCGAATCGTCGAACTGCTATTGCACTTACAATAGCCACGGCGAGCCAGATGGTGACGAATACGATGAAGGGAGTCACACCCTCTAGGAGTTTTGATGCCCGCAACTGATGGAATTTTACAACTGCCGCGCGAACCGCCGACACCGATTCGCCCGCTTGATCCAAGAATGCCTGAATGTCACTTGCACTCTGACTGTTTTCGCCGGATTCATGGTTTTTGGAATTGTTATCTTCGTCCGAGCTTGACGCCGAAGCGCCAATCCCTGAACCCAAATAGCGTGCGGACAGAATTGCATGCGCATCATGCTCATAACCCTGAACTTCAGCTTTCCAGTATTCAAGCTGTCGACGAATCTCCTCAAAACGATTTCGCGGATTGGACTGGACTACGTCTGCAAAAACCAAATTCTCCCATTTCGCTTCTTCCTGAGCCTGCAATGCGGTTTGGACCGCCATCTCTTGTTCTAGAGCAACTGTGCCACGAACTTGGCGATACTTTTCTTGTGCTTCATTTCGTCCGATCTCGTACTCAACTTTGGCGCGTGAGTTTGCTTGACCAAGTTCAATCGTTAAGCGATCCTTCTCCTCCGCCAACCACCGATCTGCCTCTCGGAAGCTGCTCCCACGCTGGTCTTCAGCCGCCTGCAGGCCGTCGTCGAGCGCAGCGCGAATCCGCGATTCTGCCTGGGCGCGATCGTTCGCCAGCCGCTGCAAGTCGCGCATCAACTCCAACTGCCGGATAATCGACAGCGGCTCGTCACTGTTCGCAGACCCGCGGTACCACGGTCCAGAGTTGGTGCATCCGGCCGCACGCCCCGAGCGCGATCTTGATTTTGGGAATCATCGGCTCGAGTTGCCGTTCGGCGAAGCGCTGGCTGACGCGGTCGTCCCACTCGTCGGTGCTGCGCTGCCAGACAGCCTCAAGGTTGTCGAGCGAGTGACGTATTCGGCTCGCCGGCGTCGAGAGGTCGCACCTTTTCATGACGCCTCCTCGGTCGAGGGTTCGGGCGCTGGGGCTGCGACTGCCGCGGGCGGCGGCGTTGTTTGCTCTGGCATCAATTCGATCGCTAAAGACTCACTGACCGCTTTAGCGACCAGTCCGCCGGTGTGGGGGCGGATGGATTGGTATTCAAGCAAGCGGTCGACCAGGCGGTCGAGGATCGCCATGGCTTGCGGCGTGTCGATTTCTACCAAGTCCTTCAGTTGGCTGATGCGGCCTTCGTACTCGAACATCTCGTGTCGGACCTCGCGAATCCAATGCCGCAGGCGTTCCGACTTCTCGTCGCAATAGGCGAGTTGGGCTTCGGCTTTCTTGAGCTCGGCCCGTTCTTCGTAACAGGACGGCCGCTCGTCGTTGATCGGATACATCAAGCAGCGGTGGAGCGCGGCGCGGGCCTCGGTCACCGCGTCATTGGCGATGCGGAGCTGCGTGCGCCAAAACCGCGGCCGATCGTGTTCGAGCCAGTCGAGCACATGCCGCATTTCAATGTCGGTCATCGCCAGCGCCTGCTCCACCTCATCGCGGAACGACCCCAGGGCCGCACGCACGGTGTGAATCGCCTCGAGGGAGCGGACGTTGGCCGTCATGGGTAGTAGGAGACAGGGGTCGGGGGTCAGGGGTCGGGGTCGAGCGCCAAAGTGAAGCCGGCTCTCGACTCTCGACACTTCGCTCTCGACTTTCTACGTCACCGCTGTTGCAAGTATTCTTCAATCCGCTCCGCTTTCCGCAGCAGGAACGGAGCATGATCATTTGTCGTTTCGATGAACTTGGCGATGACCTGCATGTGGTGTTCGAAATCGTCGGTAAACTTCTTGTGCTCCTGATCTCGCCACGTGGTACTCAGCGCCTGCAACTGACCGCGTAGCGCCGTCATGCGTTCTTCCAGGTCCTGATTGAACTTCTTGAGATTATTCGCGAAACGGCGCAATTCGGCCGGGTCGACGATGGCTTGGGACATGACTCGCGCCTCCAAGGCCTGCGCCTGGGGAATGGTACTGGCGACTAGCAGGATGTCTATTGTCCATCATAGTCGTCGTGCAAATGATGTAAAGCGTGTTGCCTTCTTGGGTTGCGCTGAAGTGCGCACTCCGGGCGGCTCGTAGCGATCAAAACCGCTCGCCACCGACCTGCTGGACAATCGGTCGTGCCGGTTGGCGAGGCTGTGACGACTTTGCGCAGCGCACAGGCGATGCGACCGAAACGCAATCTGCTTTGCAGTGCGGCCGCCAAACCGCTAGACTGAATCGCAGTGCGAGTTGAAGTCCCGTCGATGCGACCGTCTAACAAGGAGCCCCACGTTGTTAACCGAGAATGAGGTCTCGCGCAGTTGGAATCGAATGTTCACGACCAGCGAGATCGAATTGTCCACGTTCGAGCGAGCGGAGCAATTGCTCGATGAGTTGCGGCCGGAGAGCCCGTTGCGGCACCGCCTGACGATGGAACTCGAAGAGCTGCGGAAGCGGCATTCGAGTCGGCTGAGCGTTGCCGTGGAACAGTCGTAGCCGCGGGCTCGCCTGCAGGCCGAATGTGCGAAATCGACAAGGCGTCAGGTATTTTTCCGCACGATGGAGCCCGCCTGGGTGATCCATCGCGGCGACAAAGTTCCTGACGCCTTTTTGCTGCGCTGGTATTGTCTACGTCTAGTAGACGAATTCGATGCCGAAGTCGACGCCGTTGGAGATCAAGTTCTGCGTGCCGGAATTGCGGAAACCCATGTCGGGCAAAGTGTACCTGACCGACGTTGCCGCGCGACGGATGTTGCCGACGTACATGCCGGTGTATCCAACTTTGAGCGCGAGGGCCTGCGTGAGGTAATACGCCGACTCGAGTCGCAGTTCTCCCACGGGCGAGAAATGCCGCTTTTGCAAGCCGTGAGTCGAGTAGGTCGGCTGAGCATACAGCAGCCGGTTAACGGCACCAGGAACGAGTTCCGCGCCGATACCGTTTTCCTGGCTCCAGTTCTGAGTGTTGTAGCCGAACATGAAACTTGTGGTGCCCGACAGCCGCCACCGCTGGCGCTGGTTGACCCACTTGGCCCGCACTTGAGGTCCGACGATTTGGTTGTCGAGCCAGTTATTCGAGAAGGTCCGTCCGAGGATGCCGCCGTCGCCCAAGAAGCTAAAGTAGTCCTCGAATTGGAGGTATCTTGCCCCGGCGCTCAGCTCCAGATGGTTGTTCTGATGCTTTGCTTGATAGTGACGGTTAGTGAGGTCGTGCGACCACATCGCTTCAACACCATTCATCTTCGCCCGCGTGCGAACGACGATCTGATCGAAGGCGATGTTGAAGGTGTGGAGATCGCCGAAATCGGTCAGCAGGGTGATTAGGCCGGTAACGGGATCGATGATAATCGCGGCACCTGGTATGAAGTCTTCGTCCAAGTCGTCGGTGAGGCGGAAGAATGTAAATTGGACGTCATCGTCGATGTCGTCTTCTTGAAGGCCGCCGTAATTGCCGACGTACGCGACCGGACCGACCTGGGTGCCGATGGCCGCACCCGCAAAGACATTAAGGTAGTCGCGGAAGCCCTGCAGGTAGCCGGTCGGCGTTTCGAAGTTGACGTGGACGTTGCCGAAGCCGAGCGAGAAAAACTCGTTGAGTCCAGCCGGGGTAGGAATGTTGGGGTCCTGACCCGGAAACAACGGAGAGCCACGATAGTCGACGTCCCAAGGCGGCAGCGTCGTGCCGGTCAACGTGGCCGTCATGCCATAGACTTTGTTTTGCTGTTGCTCGGGCCCGTCAAGGATGCCGATCATCCAGCCGTTGCCTCTGTCGCGGTAACCGATTTCGTAGCGGTCGCCCAGGCCGAAGCCGGCATCCGGGATGACGTTCTGCAGGCCGTTTCGAATCTCGTAGGGCGGCGGCGGGTCACCTTCGTCCTGCGGATTATCGTAATAAATAATCTCGGACAGGACCGACACGTCGGGATCGCCTATCTCCACTCGTTCGCCGCTGAACGACCACGCCAACTTGCTGTAGTTGAACATGTAGCCGTGGTCGTTGACCGACGGCTCGTTGTCGAGGTCGATCTCGACGGGCGCGAAGAGTTGGAAGTCGTGCGAGTAGTTCTCGGGGCCGAACGGCAAGTCGATTTGGGCTTGCGCTTTGGCCGCCACGACCGCCAACAGCAATCCGAACGCCGCGAGAAACTGATATTTGTGGAGTCTCATCGTAACCAACTACCCCTCGTGACGCGGTGAACGTCAACCAGCCGCCGCGCCACGCGCAGCAGTCCGTAACAACAGGTGTGGGTAGTATCGGATGCGCCGTCGGTATCAGTTGAGTAAGATCGGTAATAGAGAAGCGGAAATCGGGGTTGTGCCGTTTATGCCGGAGCAACACGCGAGGCGCTGGCGTTGGTAGCGGACCCGCCAGTTGTAGAGAATCAGCCACTACCGGGCACATCCTCCGCTGGCAGAGGCGGTGGGCAACGTGCTGGCAGCAGGCAGCGGCAGCGGGCAAAAAACGAAAAAGCTCCCGCAGGTGGGGCAGGTACCCGCGGGAGCCATGAGTCGGAGCGTGAGAGCCCCGAGTCCTTTATACTACAGCGCGCCCCCCGACTGGCCAAGTGTTTAGCAGAGCGGGCCAGTCGGTTTTTTTGCGAGACGCTCGCGGCCGACCCGCCGCGATCAAGGCTTTGTCCTCATTGCGCGGGTGGCATATACTTGCATCAACTGCCGGGCGCGTCCGCAAAACAATGGGCTTTCGGCCACGTTCGGTCTCGAGCGGCTGCTCGGACAGAGGAGCCAAGGAGTGACAGTGCGTTTCAAATTCTGGTGGCGTAGATCGTTCAGCGTGTCGCAAACTCGCCAACCGTCGTGGATCGTTCGGGGTCTCGCTGCGGTCCTTGAGCTGGCTGCCGCTTGGCATGTCCTGTGTGCCGAAACGATCGCCGCTCCGCCGCCTACGACACTGGCTGTCGAAAAAAGCGACACCGCGGTCGCTGGTGCCGACGACCTCGGCAAAGACTGGGTCCGTTTGCGCTATGGCAAAAAGCACGAGCCGCTGGCAATGGAATCAGCCATCGTGCGTTACGAGCCGATCAAGCGCGATCGGCAGGCGGCCGGCCCGCCAGTGACGGTCGATCTGGTTGCGGCCGTACACATCGGCGACGCGGCCTACTACGAGGCGCTCAATCGCCGATTCGAGACTTACGACGCGCTGCTCTACGAGCTGGTCGCGGCCGAAGGGACTGTGGTCGAGCGCGGTCGCGGAACGTCGAACGCTCATCCGCTCGGCGCGCTCCAGAACGGGATGAAGTCGATGTTGGCGCTCGAGCATCAACTCGAAATGGTCGACTACACCAAGAAGAATTTCGTACACGCCGACATGTCGCCCGACCAGTTCATGCAAGCGATGAAGGATCGGAACGAGGGTTTCCTGCAGATGTACATGCGCCTGTTGGGTCACACGCTCGGGCAACAAAGCGAGATGGCCGCCCAGGGGGAATCGCCGGACGTGGCGATTTTCGCCGCCCTGTTTGCGGAAGATCGTCCGCTGCGCCTGAAGAAGGTGCTGGCCCAGCAATTGGCCGGTACGGAAGAATTGCTGACGAGCTTCGGTGGCGAAGAAGGTTCGGTTCTGATTAGCGAGCGGAACAAAGCCGCGTTAAAGGTGCTCAAAGAGCAACTGGCGGCGGGCAAGAAGCGGCTTGCCATTTTCTATGGGGCAGGCCATTTGGCCGACATGGACAAACGCCTGAGGGAGGATTTTGGCCTCAAACCGGTTGAGATCACCTGGCTTACGGCCTGGGACCTGACGCCCAAGCCTTAGCAACAAGCCGGCGGCGGCTCCGCTTCCGGCCAGGCACGGCGTTTGGTACACTGGCGGGTCTACACTCTGTCGCGCGGCCATGAAAATGGCTCGGCGCAAAGATTCATTTTCGTCTACTGTTCCAGGAGTTTGTCATGGCAAAGCCAGGTCGTAAAGTCAAGAAAGCCAATCACGGCGCCCGCCCCGCTTGTAGCCGACCCCGCAAGCAACGCCGTCATCTGGTGAAGACGTAAGTCACGCCGCCGGTTACGGCATTTTCGACCGGCTACGGTTTCCTTGGGCCAAGTGGGGGTCTTTGGGCCAATCGGGTCGGCGCACCCCAGGAAGCAACTTGTGGCTGGCAAAGACCTGATTCTCGATCCTGCCGAATATGATCTCGAGCGGATAGTTGCGGACATCGAGCAAATCCGCAAATACAATCCGCAGCGCTTCGAGATGGAGCAGCTCACCGCCGTGGTGCTGGACGACCCCGAGCGCGGCGTCTGCGTCGGTTACAAGGATACTTCGCTGGCAGACGTCTGGGTCCGCGGCCACATGCCTGGCATGCCGCTGATGCCGGGTGTGATCATGTGCGAAGCGGCAGCGCAGCTTTGCAGCTACCACGTTCAGCGCCACAATTTGTTGGGCGCGGAAATGGTCGGCTTTGGCGGGCTGGATGATGTGCGCTTTCGCGGCACCGTCCTGCCAGGCGATCGACTGGTCATCGCTTGCGAACGAACGCAGCTCCGGATGGGACAGATGATCCGTTGCCGGTTTCAGTGCTTCGTCCGCGAGAATCTGGTGTGCGAAGGGAAGATTCGCGGGATCCCGATTCCGGTCGCAGCCCTCACCGGCCGCGGTTGAGTGTTATAGTGGCGTAGGTATCCCAGCGCTCGCCAACCGACCGCGATTCCAAGCGATTCCGCGCCATGCTCCCTCTCTACGACCTGAACCCCCATCGCCGGTTCCCCTGGGTGACGGTGCTAATCATCGTCGCCAACGTGGCGGTGATGGCGTGGCAGGGGCTCCAGCCGAGTGAGTGGACCGTCTACCATTATGGCTTCATTCCAAAGCGCGTGACGGAGTTGCGGACTGGCAAACCCGTCGTGATTCGCACCTGGGTGATCAATGACGCGGGACAGAAAGTGCCAGGCCAACCGCAGACGTTGGACAACGATCCAGCGGAAGTTTATCTCACGTTTCTCACGGCGATGTTTCTCCACGGCGGCTTGATTCACCTGGCGATGAACATGTGGATGCTGTGGATCTTCGGTAACAACGTCGAAGACCGGCTTGGCTGGTTCATGTACCTGTGCTTCTATCTGCTGGGCGGCGTCGTTGGCACAATTTGTCAATGGATGGCCGATCCGTCGAGTGACTTGCCGATGATTGGCGCGAGCGGCGCCGTGGCCGCGGTGCTCGGCGGATATGCAATTACCTACCCCAAGGCGATGGTCAAGACGCTGATCTTCTTCGGACTGATCGTGTTCGTCGACTTGCCGGCGCTAGTGGTGCTGGGGATTTGGTTCTTGCTGCAGATGGCCGCGGGATTGAATGTCCTGCGCGACGTGATGGGGGGCGAGCAGGTGGCGTTCTGGGCACACATCGGCGGGTTCCTGGCGGGCATCGCCTTGATGCCGATCCTCGGATTGGGTGCGTCGCCCCCCGACGTCGATTGGAAACGCGAAACGCAGGAGCTGTTCCGCTTCGACGATCCTCGTGCACCAAAAGTTTAATTGCTTGCTCGATGATTCATGGGCCGACGCGCACTACCTAGACTCGATCCGACGCTCGATCTCGCGCGGCACCTGAAGACATTCGACCAGTTGCCGCGACCTTGGGACGCTGCTGCGCTGTTTATGGCCGATGCGCCGCTCGAAGTAGAGGTCGGCAGCGGCAAAGGGCTCTTTCTTCAGTCGGCCGCGACAGGTCTCCCCGGCCAGAATTTTCTCGGGATCGAGGTGGCCCAGAAATACGCCCAACATACGGCGGCGCGGCTTGCCAAACGAAGTCTCACGAATGCGATCGTCGTTCACGGCGACGCTCAGCGCGTGTTCCGCGAGCTCTTGCCGGATTGTTCGCTCGCGGCGGTCCATGTGTACTTCCCCGATCCGTGGTGGAAAAAACGGCACCGCAAGCGGCGGGTGATGAACGAAGCGTTTCTGAACGACGTCGTCCGCACACTCACTCCGGGCGGGCGGCTCCATTTCTGGACCGACGTCGAGGAATATTTCCATGCGGGGCTGGCCCTGGTGGCCGTGCACACGCCGCTCGTCGGGCCGCTCGAGGTCGCCGAGCGGCCGGCGGAGCACGACCTCGATTTCCGCACGCACTTCGAGCGACGGATGCGGATGGCGGAGTTGCCGGTGTATCGCTCCGAGTTCCGCAAAGAGAGCTAAACCGCAAGCGGCGATTGACCGCGGCCGAATTTCTTCGATGCGGCTGCTCCACCGCTTGCGGTTTAGCTGCGATTCCAGTTATTACCCGAGATGACCTACCACGCCGGGTAGTATGCCACCGTCGAAGGATAGACATACGTCGTCGGCCGATTAACGTACCGCCAGCGCGTGACCGTGCCGCCAATCAAGGGACGATAGCGCGTCGTGGCCACCGCGGTTGGATAGTAGGCCGTAGTCGGGTAGGCAGCAGTCGGATAGTAAACAGTGGTCGGAGCGGGCGCATAGGTCGGCGCGGGCGCGTAGTAAGCCGTCGTCATCGGCGCGGGATAGTACACCTGATAGACCTGCGCGTTCGCGCACTCGGCAATCGCAAACACGGCAACCAACGCAACGCAGGCACCAAGAAGTCGATTCATCGTAATAACCCCTTGTGAAGAGAATTTGGGAATGGGCGGTAAAGCTTTCCGCGCCTGCCCCAACGGAAAGTGTAACATTCTTTTTTCCTCAACGATTTGCCGTACGCGACAATTCTACACGGCCGGCGATCGTCGCGTAACGGTTGTAGCGAGCAAACCGCGCCGAGACCGATAATGCGATACGGAGTTTTCAAAAAGTCAAGGCCGCTTCCTGGTACTGCCAGGAGGTTGGTCCCACCGCCGCGAGAATCTACGGGAAACTTGGGTTGGGCCGGCGGTACTCATTGTGGCGTCGCAAGTTAGGGCAACCCCACCCAACAATCGGCCCGATATTTGTTGCCGGGAAACGACGCCGCTCGACAAGCGCCTCTCGCCCGCTTAAAATCTGATCTGTCGGACCGAGACGGGAGAGCGTGTCGCACGAACAGTTTTTGTTCCGTTCGTTCCTCCTGACAGTTAGCATTGTTTCGATGATTTACGGTCGAGAGAATGATTCGGTCGACGATTCGTGTGCCGCGAAATGTTGGCACCGAGCCGTGCGCGTTGAAGTGAGTGACGCCAGTTCGTCCCACCGCGCACGCCGTAAGCGGCTATTCCGCTTCGCTTTCCTTATGAACATCCCCACCGCTTGGTCTTTCCTCTCGTCGTGGCACCGGCGGCGCAATTGCGCCGCGGCGGTTAGCGAATGATGCATCCATCCCCGGTTGCGCTTCAAAACATGAACATGCACGTCGACGTCGAGCGATTGATCGCTGCGCACGACACGGTCCGCTCCGAGCTGCTAAGCGAACGCACGGTGGCTGGCCACTGGGTGGGCGAACTCTCCAGTTCCCCGCTTGCTACGGCCGCCGCTTTGAGCGCGCTAGTAATCGCGCACGGCAACGGCGGACTCGACGCGCCAGCGAGCCTGATGTCGCCGGAGCGAACAAATCTGCAAAACATGCTCCAGGGCGACTTGAGCGAGTTGATCTTCGAGAGTCTCCATTGGCTGGCCGAGCGTCAGAACGCCGACGGCGGCTGGGGCGACACGGAGCGCGGTCGCTCCAACTTGGGCGCGACGCTCTTGGTGCAAAGCGCGTTTCGGCTCACATGCGTGCCGGCCAAGTACGCAGGAATGACCGACCGCGCCGACGAATATCTTGCGTCGCAAGGCGGCATCGCCGCGCTGCGGAAGCGCTACGGCCGCGACAAGAGTCTTTCCGCGCCGATCCTGGCGAACGCGGCGCTTGCCGGTCTGGTGCCGTGGCGACAAGTCCCCGCCCTGCCTTTCGAGTACACCGCCCTGCCGCAGAAATGCTACCACTACCTGCAACTACCGGTGGCCAGCTACGCGATTCCAGTGCTCGCGGCGGTGGGACAGTTGAAGTTCTACCACGACCCGCCGCGCAACCCGCTCACCCGCGTGCTGCGACTCGCGTCGCGCAAGCGGAGCTTGGCGGTCATCGAGCGAATGCAGCCCGAGAGCGGAGGTTTTCTCGAATCGACTCCGCTCACCGCCTTCGTCGTGATGAGCCTCGCCGGCATGGGCCTGGGGCAGCATCCAATCGTGCGACGTGGCGTCGAATTCCTGTTGGCATCGGTCCGCAGCGATGCCAGTTGGCCGATCGACACCAATCTCGCCACTTGGAACACGACCCTGGCGATGAACGCGCTAGCGGACAAGTCGTCGCTTGGGGCGGCGGATCGATTGGCCGATAGCTCGCGCGAGACGGTTGCCGTCGGAGCTTCCTGGCAAGATACGGCGCACGACTCTCAGTCGGCAGACGCCTCGCTCACCAGCCATCCACATGTTTCCGAAGCCGACTCGCTGGACGAAAATTGCCTCGATTGGTTGCTCGACTGCCAACGCAACGAGTCGCACCCCTACACGGGCGCACAGCCGGGCGGTTGGGCGTGGACCGATCTCTCGGGCGGCGTGCCGGAGACCGACGACACGGCCGGCGCTTTGATCGCACTGGCCCGCTCGCGTCATCGCTATCCGCGTCTGAAACAGCACCGCCTCGAGCTCGCCGCCCGCCACGGCGTCGAATGGCTGCTCGATTTGCAAAACAACGATGGCGGCTGGCCGACTTTCTGCCGCGGCTGGAGCCTGCTTGCTTTCGATCGCAGTGCGAACGACCTAACGGCCCACGCGATGCGTGCGCTGGCGGCCTGGCAAACGGTCTGGCATTCGGACGCTCGCAGCGCGAATCCGCCGGCCGAACTCGAAGAGCGGATCACCACCGCCATCGACCGGGGCATGCGCTACCTCGAAAACGAACAACATAACGACGGCAGCTTTGTACCGCTCTGGTTTGGCAACCAGTACCATCCGGAGGGGCACAATCTGGTGTACGGAACCGCTCAGGTGCTCATCGCCTGTACGGAATTAGGCCGGCAGGACGGCGAGATTGCTCAGCGGGCCGCTCGCTGGCTGCTGGGCGTCCAACACGCCAACGGTGGCTGGGGCCCCCCGCGGTCGTCGCCCGCTTCTTCGCTCTCGAACATCTATCGCTCGGGCACGTCCCGAGCCGAGGACGCACTGGCCAGCTTCTGTAGCGTTGAGGAAACGGCGCTGGCGATCGAGGCCCTTTTGCCGCTCTCCGAATCGAACCAACTCCACGCCCGGGCCGTAAAGAACGGATTGAAATGGCTCGTGGACGCGGTGGAGCAAGGCCGACTGCGACAACCGTCGCCGATTGGTTTTTACTTCGCCAAGTTGTGGTACCACGAGCGGTTGTATCCGCTCGTGTTTGCCGCCAGCGCCCTGCGGCAAGCGGTGCGGCAAGTCGCTCCCCAACAGGTGGCCGTCGTGCCGGTTGCCTGACGCGACGGATAGCGCCGCGCGGCCATTTCTCACCCGCCTGTGGCCCCAGTTGACGCAGTTCCAGCCGACCGTGCTCTCCGGTGAATCGCCCTTCCCACCTCACGACCGACGCCGAGCTGTACACCGGGAGTGTCGCCCGGCTCGCGTCGTTGTTCTTTGACGACTTGGCGGAGTTGGGCCGGTTTGAACCGGTGTCGCCCAGCGAATTGCCCGACGAATATCGCAGACTGCTTGCGCACAACGATCACATGACGGTGACGCTCGAAGCCGCGAACGGTAGTCTGGTCGATGTCCGCGTCGTGGCGGAATGGCGGGACGAGGCATCTTACGCCCGCAACAGCCTCCTGGCTCGCCAGCGGGACGGTGCGGTCTTACAATTTGGGATCATGCGGATTTGGCTGGCGGATTTGCCGGTTGACGCTCGCGACGAGATCACGGTTGAGCGGTTGCCGTTGGGCCGCGTGCTGATCAACCACAACCTGCTTCGGGAGGTCGAGTTGATCACGCTATGGCGGATCTCGCCGGGGGCCTCGTTGCGGCGACAATTGCAGCTGACGGCTGGGCAGGCAGTTTACGGTCGCTCGGCTCAAATTTTAGTCGACGAACGGCCGACGGTGCAGATGTTGGAGATTGTGGCGCCCACGCAGTGACATGACACCGATCGCGAACGAATACGACTGTATTGTGATTGGCGGCGGGCCGAGCGGCTCGACTACCGCGGCGCTAGTGGCCGACGCGGGTTATCACACGCTGCTCTTGGAGCGCGACGACGAGCCGCGGCGCAAAGTTGGCGAATCGCTCATGCCCGAGACGTATTGGGTGTTCGAGCGGCTGGGCGTCCTCGACAAATTGTACCAAAGCCCATTTGTCCGCAAGGTGGGCGTGCAATTCGTCAGCAGCAGCCAGCGCGAGTCGTCGCCCTTCCTGTTCACGCGGCATGATCCCCGCGCGTGCGGTCGAACTTGGCACGTGGAGCGTGCCCAATTCGATCAGCTGTTGCTGGAACACGCGGCGGAGAAAGGCGTCGAGGTTCATCGCGGCGTGCGCGTCCGAGATGCTGCCTTCGAAGGCGATCGGGCGATTGGCGTTCGCCTGATGCAAGACCGCGATGCTGCGGGCGGCACGAACGGAAATGGAAGCGATCGCGTGATCCGCGCGCGTGTGATCGTCGATGCGGCCGGTCAACAAGGTTTGCTCTCGGGTCGCGCCGCCTCGCGCAAGCCGAGCGTCGACATGCGCAAGGCAGCCATCTGGGGTCATTTCCGCGGCGCGCGGCGAGAAATCGTCGACGGCGGCGTGATGACGCTCGTCCTCCGCACGCGGTCCAACAAGTGTTGGTTTTGGCACATCCCGCTCTCGAACGACGTGGTCAGCGTTGGCGTGGTTGGTGACGCCGCGCATCTGTTGCAAGGCCGCGGCACGCCTGACCAGATCTTTGCCGAGGAAGTCGCCGATTGTCCTTCGATTGCGGAGCGGCTCGCTGGTTCCGAGCGCATCGCGGGACTAGACGTGGTGAAGGAGTACTCGTACACGACGGAACAAGCCGCCGGCAACGGCTGGGTGTTCGTCGGCGACGCGTGGGGCTTCATCGACCCGCTCTATTCCTCGGGCGTATATTTTGCCTTGAAGTCTGGGCAGCTTGCCGCCGACTGCATCATCGAAGGTTTGAAAAACAACGACGTTTCTGCCGCTCAGCTCGGCAAATGGGCGCCCGATTTCAATGTCGGTACCAACTGGGTCCGCAAACTGGTGCTGGCTTTTTACACCGGCCAATTTCGCGTCGGGCAGTTCATTCGCGAATATCCACAGCATCAAAGCAACATGACCGATATTCTGATCGGTCGCATTTTCTATCCCGAAGCGGGCCGCATCTTCGACGATCTCGACCCGTGGCTCCTCCGCATGAAGGAGCAAGGGGTCGAGGCGTAAAGGAATCCAGCTAAACCGCAAGCGATGCTCGTCCCTGGCCCCCGATCCCCGACCTCTGGCCTCTAATGAAGATCGCCTACATCACGGCCGGAGCGGCGGGCATGTACTGCGGCAGTTGTCTGCACGACAACACGCTGGCCGCGGCACTCTTGGACCTGGGCGAAGACGTCCTCCTGGTGCCAACCTACACGCCGATTCGCACCGACGAGCAGGACGTCAGTATTCGTCGCGTGTTCTTCGGCGGCATCAATGTCTACTTGCAGCAAAAGTTCGCGGTGTTTCGCCGCACGCCTTGGTGGTTGGATCAGTTGCTGGATCATCCTGGGCTCTTGGAGCGCGTTTCGCAGCGCGGCGTGAGCATCCAACCCGCCGAACTCGGCGACATGACGGTCTCGATGCTCCGCGGCGAGGCGGGCAACCAGCGCAAAGAAATCGAGAAGCTCGTCGATTGGTTGATCAGCGACGCGCGGCCCAACGTGGTGCATTTGTCAAACTCGATGATGATCGGCATGGCGCGGATGATGAAGGACCACCGCGGCCCGCCAGTAATCTGCCAGCTCTCGGGCGAAGACTTGTTTCTCGAAAAGCTCGTACCGCCACACTACGAGCAGGCGCGAGCGCTACTTCGTGAGCGGGCCGCCGCGGTCGATGCGTTTGTGGCCCTCAACCGCTATTACGCCGATTTCATGGCCGACTATTTGTCTGTGGATCGCAGCCAGGTGCACGTCATACCGCACGGCCTCAAACTAGACGGCCACGGCAAGCGAATCGACAAGCGGCCGGATGAGCCGCGTGTCATCGGCTACCTGGCCCGCATTTGCGAGGACAAAGGGCTGCATCTCTTGGTCGAAGCGTGCGAGCGGTTGGCCGAGCGCGACGATGTGCCACCGTTCGTGTTGCGGGCCGCCGGCTACCTTGGCGCGGCCGACCAGCCCTATTTGGAATCGCTACAGAAGCGGATCGCAGCCGGCCCGCTCGCTGGCCGATTCGAATACGTCGGCGAGCTCGACCGGCCGCTGAAGATCTCTTTTTTGCAATCGCTCGACTTGTTCAGCGTGCCGACCGTGTACCGCGAGTCAAAGGGCCTGCCGGCGCTCGAGGCGATGGCGAACGCGGTGCCGGTGGTGCTGCCCGATCACGGCAGCTTTTCGGAAATGGTTGCCGACACCGGCGGCGGCCTCCTCTGCCGGCCGCACGATGCCAGCGATCTCGCCGAAAAGTTGATCGAACTCCTGCGCGATCCGATCCGATCGACGCAACTAGGTCTCGCTGGTCAGCAAGCCATTGAGGATCGTTATCATGCGGAAACAATGGCCCGGCAGACGCTCGACTTGTATCGGCGGCTTTGCTCACACGACTAGCGGCGTGAACTCGAACTTTCCGCCGTCGAATAGACCGCAATCGCTAAGCTTGAGTGCCGGGATGACCAAAAGTGCCATGAACGAAAGCGTCATGTACGGCGCCCGCAGCGGCGAGCCCCACTCTTTGACGAGTTTGCCGAGTTTGCCATAGGCGGCGCCAACTTCTTCGCAACTGCCAGTGGCCATCAGGCCGGCGACGGGTAGCGGCAGAACCTCGCTCACCTTGTCGACGGCGCAAGCGGCCGACAGTCCTCCGCCGGCTTCCATTACGAGGTTGACAGCCGCCACGATGTCGGCATCATCGACGCCGACCGCGATCACGTTGTGCGAGTCGTGGGCCACGCTCGACGCCATTGCGCCCCGTTGGAGGCCAAAGTTCTTGATGAATGCCACCGCCGGTTTAGCTTTTTCGTAACGGTTTACCACGACAAGCTTGAGCACGTCGTGTTCGGGGTCGCTGACGATTTTGCCACCGACAAACTTTGGCTCCATCGGAAAACGGTTCGTAATCAGCTGACCATCGAGTGCTTCGATCACCTGTAGCTTCGCGCCGGCCGAGTCTGTTGCCGTGACCGCAATTTCGGCGGCCTTCACCGGGTCGGACACGAACTTGTTGACGACCGGAACGTCAACGCTCTCGATCGTCGTCTTGCCGCCCTCGGCGACAAGCTCACCGTCGATCCAGGTCCGCAGCACATTGAATTTCGTGAGCGAATCAACCTCGATAAAGTCGGCCGGGTCGCCGACGCGGAGTTGGCCGACGTCGAGACCGTAGTGTTCGACCGGCACGATGCACGCCGCCCGCAGCACATCGTAGACGTTGATCCCGCGTTCGACCGCCCGCCGCACGAGCAAGTTGATGTGCCCGATCAGAAGCTCGTCGGGATGTTTGTCGTCGCTGCAGAGCATCGTCTGGCCGGCGAACTCGCCCAGGAGTGTGTACAGTGCGTCGAAGTTGCGTGCGGCCGAGCCTTCGCGGATCGAGATCTTGCACCCGGCCGCGAGCTTGTCGAGGGCTTCCGCCTTGGTGAAGCACTCGTGGTCGGTTGTGATACCGGCGGCGATGTACTTCGCCGCCTGCTCGCCGCGGAGTCCGGGGGCGTGGCCGTCGACGGGCTTGCCGCGATCGTGGGCCGCTTTTACTTTGGCGAGGCAGCCCGGGTCGCCGTAGAGAATGCCGGGGAAATTCATCATCTCGCTGAGGTAGCAAATCCGCGGGTCGTCGAGAAGTTGTTCGACCTCGGCAACCGTGATCTCCGCCCCGGCGGTTTCAAACGTCGTCGCCGGCACACAAGACGGGGCGCCGAAGTTGAACTTGAGCGGCACCTTCGCGGCGTTGTCCAGCATATAGTGAACGCCGGCCACACCGAGCACGTTGCCGATCTCATGCGGGTCGCTGACCGTCGCCACCGTTCCATGCACGACCGCCTTCCGGGCGAATTCGCTCGGCACTAGCATCGAACTCTCGATGTGGACGTGGGCGTCGATGAAGCCGGGCAGCAGATATGTCGTCGGTTGCGCAGTTGCTGGCTTGATAGCGGTGATGCGTCCCGCCGCGACGACGACCTCGGCCGGGTAGAACCGCTTGCCCGGGATGTCGACCACATTGGCGACCACGCTGAAGCTCGAAGCACTCGTCATCTCATTCCCCTTGTTGGTCGGAATCGCCTTGTTCGTCTCGGAAACGAGCATCCTTCCCGGGCCGTCACGCTGTCAATGCTACCGACTGCCCCGCCATCGAGTCTAACGGTTGCGCAAAGTTTTCCGAAAGGTCTGGTGGTCCGCCGGTCGATACTGAGCGTCAGGTATTGATCCAGGGGGGATCCGGGCGGTCGCTGCGCCCTCTCGCAAAGAGACAGCAGCCGACGCGCCCAGATAGTGATGAGTCCCGCTTCCCCCCGGAAGGATCGACCGATGACACGCACCGGCACCTTGGCATTCTCGCGCACTGCTCTCCTGGCCACGCTCGTTGGCTGGGCCGGCGTCGCTTTGGCTCAAAGCTCGACGCAAACTTCTCGAGCCAGTGGTCGCTGGGAAGCGCAAACTACTTCCGACCATCAACCGTCGTTTCGCCGCGCCGATTCGTCGGCCAGCGAGTGGCAGCCGACACGCTCGGAGCGAACGCCGCACCACGGCGGTTCAGCTTCCCAAGCTGCGGCGCCGCCGAAGAAATGGCTGGCGCCAACGCAAGCGGCCGGCCGGGGGAACGCGGCGACGGCGAAGTCGAGTGCGAACAAGAATGCGAATCAGTCGGCGGCGAGAGTGCCGAAACCGTTCGTGCCACCCGCTGATGCCGAGCAGCTCATCGCGGCGGACAGGCTGGTTATGAACGCGATCAAGTCCACCGCGCCTGCTACCGCCCAATCACGGCCGCGTGCGAACGCCGATTCATCCGCGGCCCAAGTCTCGCAGTCTGCCGATCACGCGAACTACAATCCTGGCCAGAATGCCAAGGTTGCACCTCGCTCGCCGCACGACCGCGTCGCATACCGTCCGCGACCGACACCCGCCGCCAATCGGAACCCAACGGCCAATCGGCGATTCGACGACAGTTGGATTCGGCCACTGAAGCAAGTCGCTTATCAGGCCGGTGCCGGTGAACCGGAGGAGCTCTACGCTCCGCCGGGTGAAGAATCGCAAATGTCGATGCCCGACGGCGCCCCGTTGGGCCCCGAGTTGCAATCGGAAGGCGAATGGATCGGCTCGCCCGACGGCGTCCCTTATGACGGATCGGGCTGCGACGGCAGCTGTGGGCCGGACTGCGAAGGCGGGCCGATGTGCGGCGCTGGCGTGGGCTGCTGCTCGACTTGCGGCCACGATTCGGAATCCTGCTCTTGCCACATCGACCTTGCCCCCGGCTTACGCGATGCCGAGGCGTGCGAAGAAATCCGCTTTCGCGTCCCCAAGATCTACACCTTGACGCTCAACGGCGGCGTCCACGGCTTCAAAGGCCCTTTCGACCAAGATCGCGACAGCGGAAATTTCGGTTTCCAGGAAGGGATCAACATGGGCGCCAAGGTGCCGTTGACCGACTTTGGCTATCAGATTGGCTACCAGGCCACCCAAAGTCAGCTCAGCGGCGATGGCGACACAGGGCTCGTTAACGGATTTCCGCAGCATTATCTCACAGCCGGTGTCTTCCAGCGCAACCGAGACGGCTTCCAAGGCGGCGTTGCCTGGGACTGGATGCTCGACGAACGGAATACCACGGTTATCGATTTCTCACAGGTCCGGGCCGAGTTCGGCTTCGTCGATTGTGGTTGCCACGAGGTCGGCGGAATGGTGGCCCTCCATCTAACGGACTACGATTTACAGCAGACGGATGAGGAGGAGACGATAAGCACCACTTTTCAGTCCGCCGACCAATTCTTGCTCTACTACCGGATGCACGGCAAGCGCGGCGGCGAAGGCCGCATGTATGCGGGCCTCAGCGACGACTCGAATGGCATCGTCGGCGCCGACTTCTTCCTGCCGCTCACCGAATGCTGGAGCCTGCAACCGGCATTCACGTATCTCATTCCGGAAGGGGGCAGCGACGCCGTCGGTGCCCGCGAAGAAGCCTGGAACATCGGCATCAACCTGGTCTGGCACTGGAAGGGCCAGGCCCGCTCGTGCCACTCCAGCCCCTACCGACCGCTATTCAACGTGGCTGACAACGGTTACATGATCATCGACCACCGGCCGTAAAACTAGCTCTTCCACGCCGCCGCTTCTTCACCGTCGAGCCGCAGCGTGAGGCACTTCGCGCTGCCGCCGGCTTTGACGAATTCGTCCAGCGGTGTGGCGATCGGTTCGTAGCCCGCCGCGGCAAGGGTTGCGTGAAGTTGGTCGCAGCCGGTGTTGGTGACCACGCGATTGCCAATCACGACCGCGTTGCACGCAAAGCGTTCGGCTTCGACCTGCTTCACGGCGAGTAGATTCGGCACATGTTCTTCGATCGCCCGCCGTCCGTAGTCGTCGAACGCGGGCGGATACCAGATCGCGGTGTCTGGCGCGAGCGGACAAAAGCACGTGTCGAGGTGGTAGTACCGCGGGTCGACGAGTTCGACCGGGAGCACGCGGACGCCGAGCATTCGGCCGATCGCCTGGTGGCCGGCCGCGTCGCTCCGCATACGGTAGCCGGCGTAGAGCGTGTCGCCGCAGAAGAGGGCGTCGCCGGCGCCCTCGAAGCTGAAATTCGCCGGCGGGTCGAGCACTTCAAAGCTCTGCTCGGTGAGCCAGCGGCGGTTGTGCGGCTCTTCACCTTGCCGTTGCGGATGTCGAAAGTGGGAGAGGATCGCACGCTCACCGAAGATCATCGCAGCGTTGGCCGTGAACACCAGGTCGGGCAAACCCTTCACCGGCTCAATTGGCGATACGCGGGCCCCCGCTGCTTGGATTTGCTCGCGGAGCACCTTCCATTGTTCGACGGCGGTCGGGTGATCCGCCTGCCGTTCGGTGTTCATCCACGGATTGATCTCGTACTCGATGCCGTAGAAATCCGGCGGACACATCAAGATGTGGGGCTGCTGCGGCATACGGTTTCAATCACATCTCATTTAAGTTTGAGCGCGTCGATCTCCTGCGTGAGCGCCCGCAGGAACGGCTCGACGTCGGTCACCAACCCCACGGTCTGAAAGCTACCGCGGTCGCTGAGCTTGATCACCGTCGATGGATTGATGTCGACGCAGACGACCTTGATGCGAGCCGGCAACAAATTGCCGACCGCCACCGAATGCAGCATCGTGGCAATCATGAGACAATAGTCGACGTCTTTGATCTTGGCCCGCATCTCGGCCTGGGCGACGAGCACGTCGGTGATCACGTCGGGCAGCGGGCCGTCGTCGCGGATGCTGCCGGCCAGCAGAAAGTCGACGTCGTGCTCAATGCAAGCGTGCATGATGCCGGAGGTGAGCACGCCTTCGTCCACCGCTTTGCGAATCGAGCCGCAGCGTCGGATGCGGTTGATCGCCCGCAAATGGTGCTCATGCCCTGCGTCGGCGATGCTGGCGTCCTCCAAGTGAACGCCGAGGCTGGTGCCATAGAGCGCCTGTTCGATGTCGTGCGTCGCCAGCGCGTTCCCAGCAAAGAGTTTGTGGATATAGCCGCGACGGATCAAATCACAGAGAATCGGCCCGCTGCCGGTATGGACGATCGCCGGTCCGCCCACCAAGAGCGTCTTGCCGCCGCTGCGCCGATTGGCGACCAGCTCGCGGGCAATCTCGCGGACCAGCGCGCCCTTGGGCTTCTCGGTCGACACGCCGCTCGACATGAACGTGAAGTCGTGCCGCACTTCGCCCCGATCCTGTGGATACACGCGCGTGCCTGCGTGTCCCAACACGATCGACAGACCGCGCTTCACGTCGATCATCGGCAGACAACGGGCCGAATTGCGTGATTCGTCCACGACCACGCCGCAGTCCATCTCCTGGTCGGCCACCTCGACCCACTCGCCGCCCAGCCGCACCTCGGTCCGCTGATTGGTCGTGCTGTAGAAGCCCTCGGGAAACGCCCCGTCCATGTCGGCGGGCGCGAGACGGCAGTCTTGCGTGGTCGTCGGCACCGCTCCGTGGTCGGCAATTTGGGCAAGAATTCGAGCCAACAGTTCCGCCGAAGCGGCCCGCACTTCGACCAGCGCGTAGCTCGGATCGCTACGGGCCTGACCGACGGTGATCCGCTTGATCCGAAACATTCCGCCACTGGCGGTGATCGTATCGAGGACCTTCGGCAAGATCAGACTGTCGATAATATGGCCGGCGATTTCGACCTCTTCAAAGTGGTCGTTGGCGGCGGTACCGGTCGATTGATCGGGGTTCTTGGCCATGTTGTCCGAAACCGCGGGATGAGGATTGCTGCGAATTGTGCCCGTACCGTTTAACGCCCGTACAATCGTATACGATCGGTCGCGACGGTGTCTTTGGCGACCGTGTCTTTGGGTCGGCTGCGGCCTTTCGGTCGGTCGCGAAAAACCTTATACTGTGGGGGCCGCTGGCGGATTGGCAAGATCAAAGGGCGGCCCAACTTGCGGCTACGCACTTGTCGCTACAGTGAGCGTCGGCCGCGTAACAAAATACTGACTATGGATAATCCGGAAAAACAGTCGAAATGGGACGAGCTGGCCCGCGAGTTGGGCGCCGAATCACCGCCCGCGCAAGAAGTGGCCGCGCCTGCCAAGTCCACGTACGTTACTGAAGCTGGGCAAGAAGAACCGCGCCGCAAGGTGGTGGAGCCGCCGCCCCGGCCGAAGGCGAGCCCCAAGAGCTGGGACAACTTGGCGGCGGATTTCGGTCTCGACGTGCCGCCACCGCCGCCAACCCCACCGCCGGCTCCGCCAGTTCCGTCGCGTGCTCAGGTCGAATCACCACCGCCGCGTGAATCGCCGCCGCCGCGCGAATCAGCGCCGCCGCGCGAAGCAGCCAACAGGCGTAGCGAGGAGCGGCCCCCGCGTCGGCAGCGGTCGCCGCGACGCGAGGAAACCGGGGATCGTCCGGCGCGTCCCCCGAGGCGTGAGCGGGAAGATTCGCCGCGACGTGACCGTGAGGCTGCCCCGCGACATGTTCGCGAGTCGCCGCCTCGACAAGTGCGCGAGGAGCCGCCCAGCCCAGCGTCAGTTCCCGAGCCGGAACCGACACCCAAACCGGCCCCGAGTATGGGTGTGAGCCTGTGGCATAAGATTTTCGGTTCGCCGGACCAACAGGCAGAACGCATTGCAGAGATTGCAGGTTCCTCCGAGACAAATTCCCCGGAAACCTCGCGGCATTCCAACAGCCCAGATGTGCGAGATCAGCGCTCACGCGACGATCGGCCCAATCGACGAGGTCGTCGACCCGAAGAACCGCGGGCTGACCAAGACCGGAATGAAGTCGAGGAAGTGAGCGAAACTTGGCAGCAGGAAACGGTCGACGTTTCATTCACCGAAGCGACGGATGCTGAAGACGGCGTCGAGCAATCGACGGACGAAAACGGTGAGCCCCGCAAACGACGCCGTCGTCGTGGTCGCGGCCGCGGTCGCGGGCGACGTCCGGAGGGCGAACAAGGCGGCGATGAACGGCCCTCGGATCAAGTCGAGCCGAGTGCCGACGAACCGCGTCAGCCAAGAGAGCCACTCGGGCCACGAGAACCACGCGCAGAGCGCGAGCCGAGAGGGCGCGGCGGCCGTTCCAGCCGACCGCGTCGCGAAGCCTCTCGCAAGCAAGTCGATCCTAAGGACGATCTCGATGATGGTCTCGAGGAGATCATCCTCGACGATAACGACACGGATGAAATGGACCTCGGCATCGATGGCGACGACTCGGAATCCACGGGCCGAGATGTGCCGGCGGGTCACAAGAGTATCCCCTCCTGGGATGAAGCCATTGGCATGATCGTCGACACGAATCTCGCGACGCGCACCGATCGCCGGCGCTCGTCGTCGCCTCAATCGCGCGGCTCTGGCTCGTCGCGCGGCCGCTCGCGCGGCGGTCGACGACGGAAGAGTCCATAGGATTTGGGGCGCCGAAATCCCAACGATGTCGCGCTGCAGGCGGTCCGCGCGCGGACGGCGGCACACAATTTTGCGAATTTTTTCCGGCCTCGCGCTGCCATTGTTTCGGCGTTCGGCTTGGCACCGCAAACTCTTACCGCAAAATGGTTTAGCTGCGTCCCCTGCCATCCCACTTTTCGGCACAATCGCGCGGCTCCGTGCGAAAGTCGATGTTGCCGAAGTCGGAAATTGAGCCGATACTTAAGGTAACAGAAGAGGTGCGACTTGCGATTGCCGCGAGTCGCGGTCGAGCGGGTGTCTCGGCCGACACGCCACCACCTTGCCCCACCGCTCTTTGCCAACTCTCTTCGTTGTGTGCAATCTGGCACGCGTTAGGCAAACCAACACACGACCGGCCGGCGGCGATTCTCCGACGACCTCCTGCAGTTTGTTGCTGCGCAGTCGCAAGCAATTACTCTGTGCGAAGTCGCCGTGAAGTCTGTCCGCTCGGATCGGTGGTTGCTCGTGATGGAACGCCGGGACGGTGCATTGCCCGATCTCTTGTGGAATGCTGCTGCGCAGTCTCCAAGTCGACCGGCCAACGATCAGATTTTAAGTGCGACGAGAGTCGGCGAACGCGGAGGGCGACCGATGAACAACAATTTGCAGATAGTTTTGGCGACGTCGATCGCCGCCGGACCGTTGGCAAGGAAGCCGCTGGTCGAACGCAATTGGATTTGCAGGAATCGCACTTCGCGGTGCACGCCATTCAACGCTTAATGAGAAGAGGAGCCTTGCAGCCGCCACGATTCACATCGACCACACGCTGATCCGGCACAGGTCGAAGTCGCTCACGGGAGAGTTGAGATGAGCGACGGAAGCGAGATCATTGCCCTAGTTGCCCAACGTCAAGATTGCGAACAGTTCCGACGCAAGAACTGGGTCGGTTCGTTCGCCGAGTACCTTGACATCGTGCGCGGGCGGCCGGAAGTCACCCGGACCGCTTATCAGCGGCTCTACGACATGATCTTGTCGTACGGCGTGGACGTCACCGAGAGCGGTCGCGAGAAACGCGTCCACTACCGGTTCTTCGACGATCCCGATAACGACGGACGAGACGCCGTGTTCGGCCTCGACGGGCCGCTGCATCATCTCGTGAACGCGATGAAGAGCGCCGCGGCCGGCTACGGCATCGAACGCCGCGTGCTGCTCTTGCACGGGCCGGTCGGCAGCAGCAAAAGCACCATCGTGCGTATGCTCAAGAAGGGAATCGAGCGCTATTCGAGCACCGATGACGGGGCGCTCTACACACTCGGTTGGGTCGACGACAGCGATCCCACGAACACCGAGGCGATCCATTGGTGCCCGATGAACGAAGAGCCGCTGCATCTTTTCCCCGAGCGGTTTCGTGCGGGAGTCGAGGCCGAGCTGAACCAAGGTCGCGGCGAAAACGATCCGCGAGTTACCATCACCGGCGAACTCGATCCGTACTGCCGCTTCATGTACCACCAACGGCTCAAGAAGTACGACGGCGATTGGACCCAGGTCATTCAAGACGTGCGCGTAAAGCGCGTGATCCTCAGCGAGAAGGACCGCGTCGGCATCGGCACGTTCCAGCCGAAGGACGAGAAGAACCAAGACGCGACCGAGCTCACCGGCGACATCAACTACCGCAAGATCGCCGAGTTCGGCAGCGACAGCGACCCGCGGGCGTTCAACTTCGACGGCGAGTTCAACATCTCGAACCGCGGCATCATCGAGTTTGTCGAAGTGCTCAAGCTCGACGTGGCGTTTTTATACGATCTCTTGGGCGCGAGCCAGGAGCATCGCATCAAGCCCAAAAAGTTCGCCCAGACCGACATCGACGAAGTGATCATCGGCCACACGAACGAGCCGGAGTATCGCCGGCTACAGAACAACGAGTTCATGGAAGCGCTCCGCGATCGGACCGTGAAGATCGACGTGCCGTATGTCACGACGCTGGCCAACGAAGTCAAGATTTACGAAAAGGACTACAACAAAAAGACAGTCCGCGGCAAACACATCGCCCCGCATACCATCGAAATGGCGGCGATGTGGGCGATTCTCACCCGGCTCGAGGAGCCCAAGCACGCCGGCCTCACGCGCCTGCAGAAGCTCAAACTCTACAACGGCAAGACGCTGCCCGGCTTTACGGAAGAGAACATCGCCGAGCTGCGCGATCAAGCTACGCAGGAAGGCATGATCGGCATCTCGCCCCGCTACGTCCAGGACAAGATCTCGAACGCGCTCGTCGCTCACCCGGAGTCGAAGAGCATCAACCCATTCATGGTGCTCAACGAACTCGAGTCCGGGCTCAAGCATCACAGCCTGATCACGCATGAAGAGACCAAGCAGGAATACCGTGAGCTGCTCTCGGTCGTGAAGGAAGAGTACGAGAACATCGTCAAAAACGAAGTTCAACGGGCGATTGCCGCCGACGAGGACGCCCTCAAGCGGCTCTGCGGCAACTACATCGACAACGTCAAGGCCTACACGCAGAAGGAGCGCGTGAAGAACCGCTTCACCGGCCAAAGCGAGGAGCCGGACGAACGACTGATGCGATCGATCGAGGAAAAGATCGACATCCCGGATAGCCGCAAGGACGACTTCCGCCGCGAGATCATGAACTACATCGGCGCGCTGTCGATCGACGGTAAGACGTTCAACTACAAGACCAACGAGCGGCTCTGCAAGGCGCTCGAGCTCAAGCTGTTCGAGGATCAGAAAGATTCGATCAAGCTCACGAGCCTGGTGTCGAACGTGGTCGACGCCGACACGCAGCAGAAGATCGACGTCGTGAAGGGCCGGTTGATTCGCGATCATGGCTATGATGATGAGAGCGCGACCGACGTGCTCAACTATGTGGCAAGCATTTTCGCTCGCGGAGATGCAAAACCTAGCAAGTAAACAGCCGAGTAAGTAGGAGTGGAGACGATGATGTAAGTGTGCGGCAGGGATGCCGGGCACGGTGATTTTGCGTCAAGGACGATGAGCACCAGCCCAATGGATGCCTGCCAGCTGACGACACCTCGACGACACAACGCGAGGTTGGTGCAATGGGAATGAAAATTGAACGGGATCAACGCCGCTTTCGGCAAATCGTTCGCGGCCGGATCCGAAAGAATCTGCGCAAATACGTGACGCACGGCGAGATGATCGGCCGCAAGGGTCGCGATCTCGTCAGCATTCCCGTGCCGCAGCTCGACATCCCCCACTTCCGCTACGGCGACAACGGCAACGGCGGCGTCGGCCAAGGCGACGGTGAAGAGGGGCAGCCGATCGGCAAAGGCGGTCAGCCGCAGGACGGCGCTGGCCCAGCGGGCAGCGACCCCGGCGGCGGCCATCTGATGGAAGTCGACGTCACGCTCGAAGAACTGGCCGAAATCCTCGGCGAGGAGTTGGAGCTGCCGCGCATCCAGCCGAAAGGCGCAGCCTCGATCGTCGAAGAGAAGGCCAAGTACAATAGCATTCGCCAGACCGGCCCCGAGTCGCTGCGGCACTTCAAGCGGACCTATCTCAAGGCGCTCAAGCGGCAGATCAGCACCGGCGTTTACGAGCCGGAAGATCCTCGCGTGATCCCGATCAAGTCGGACAAGCAGTACCGCTCCTGGAACACGGTTCAACACCCGCAGGTCAACGCGGCCGTGATCTACATGATGGACGTGTCCGGCTCGATGACCGACGAGCAGAAAGATATCGTCCGCACGGAGGCATTCTGGATCGACACCTGGCTTTCGAGCCAATACGACGGCATCGAGACCCGCTACATCATCCACGACGCGGTGGCCAAAGAAGTCGACGAAAACACGTTTTATCACACCCGCGAGAGCGGCGGCACGCGGATCAGCTCGGCCTACAAAGCGGCGGCCGCTCTGATCAAAGCGAATTTCCCGCCTGCGGAATGGAATTTGTACTGCTTCCAGTTTTCCGACGGCGACAACTGGGGCGAGGACAACGAAGAAGCGTTCAAGATTTTGGGCGAACATTTGTTGCCGATCGTGAATCTGTTCTGTTATGGGCAGGTCGACAGCCCCTATGGCAGCGGCGAGTTTTTGGGCTACCTCCGCGGCCGCTTCGGCGAGAACCACGAGTCGCTCGTGCTCTCGGAGATTGAGGACAAAGACGCGATTTACGAATCGATCAGAACTTTTTTGGGCAAAGGCAAATAGCCGCGAATACACACAACAGGCGCTACCCACCGCTTGCGGTTTAGCTTGATTGGAGAGTTTTACATGACTTCCGATAGCCGACCCTTGTTGAACTTCCGCGTCCGCGTCGCACACCACGAGTTCAGGATCCGAGCTCGCGACGTGGCCGAGGCGATCTTGCTGGCTAAACGCCAACTCGGTCGCGAGCTGCCGCGCTTGTACGACGTAATTCGCAAGCTCACCGAGAGCCAATTCCAAGTGGAGCACGCCGCGTAACGACCGATCGCACCAGCGCGAGGCACGCCGATGACCGCCCTCCCCAACTCCAACCTGCCGCCGATTTTGCAACGGATGCAAGTCGAGATCGAAGGCTACGCCCGCGGCTACGGGCTCGATTTCTACGCGACGATTTTCGAGCACATCGACGCCGACGACCTCAACGCGATCGCGGCCAAGGGCGGGTTCCCCGTCCGCTATCCGCATTGGCGGTGGGGCATGGACTACGAGCGGCTGGCCAAGGGTTACCATCACGGGCTGCAGAAAATCTACGAGATGGTCATCAATAACGATCCGTGCTACGCCTATCTGATGCGGTCGAACGACCTCATCGATCAGAAGCTCGTGATGGCGCACGTCTACGGCCACTGCGACTTCTTCAAGAACAATTATTGGTTCAGCAAGACAAGTCGCAAGATGATGGATGAGATGGCGAACCACGGCAATCGCGTGCGCCGCTACATGGACGAAGTCGGCGTCGAAGAGGTCGAGGAGTTCATCGACGCCTGCCTGAGCGTCGAAGATCTGATCGACGCCCACTCGCCGTTCATTCGCCGCCGCGAGGAAGTGAATCGCTACGATTTTCACGACGCAGAGAAGCGCAAAGAGGAGGAAGACGAACGCAATCGGCCGCCGCGGTTCCGCTCGAAGGATTACATGGACCGTTTCATCAATCCGCCGGCCCGGCTGGCGGCAATCGCCGAAGAGCGCGACGCGGCCCGCCGCGAGGCGAAGTCGTTTCCCGAGCGGCCGGAACGCGATGTAATGCTGTTCATTCTGGAGCATGCGCCGCTCAACTCTTGGCAGGCCGACGTGCTCACGATCATCCGAGACGAGGCCTACTATTTTGCTCCGCAGGCTCAAACCAAGATCATGAACGAAGGCTGGGCCAGCTACTGGCATTCGACGATCATGACCCGGCAGGGGCTCGCCGCCGGCGACGTGATCAACTATTGCGACCATCACAGCGGCACGATGGCCAGCTCGCAAACGCAGCTCAACCCCTACAAGCTCGGCATCGAGTTGTTTCGCGACATCGAGGAGCGCTGGAACCGCGGCGCGTTCGGCAAGGAGTTCGACGACTGCGACGACTACGTCCGCCGCCGCGACTGGAACACCGACGCCGGGCTGGGCCGCGAGAAGATCTTCGAGGTTCGCAAGATTCACAACGATCTAACGTTCATCGACGAGTTTCTGACGCTCGACTTTGTCCGCGAGCACAAGCTGTTCAAGTTCGGCTACAACGAGAGCACCGAATACTACGAGATCGAGACCCGCGAGTTTCCGCGCGTCAAGCAACAACTGCTCACGAGTCTCACCAACCGCGGCCAACCGCAGATCACGGTCCGCGACGGCAACTACAAGAACCGCGGTGAGCTGTTTTTGGAACACGCGTTCACGGGCGTCGAGTTGCAAATCGACTATGCCCGCGACACGTTGGCGAATTTGCATCGGTTGTGGAATCGACCGGTGCATTTGAAAACCGTTCTGGAGGAAACAGAGACGGTGTTTTCTTTCGATGGAACGCAACACGACGTCGAGAAAGGAGAGCCAATTGAGCTGGCTGAGGGGGTTTCAATATGACTTTGCGTATGCAATTCGAACAGGAGCTGATCCAACTCGGCGCTGGTGGCTCGGCCACGGTGGACATCACCGCTTCCAGCCGGCGCCTCACGTGCGACCTCGTCGAGCGGAATTCGCTGGCCGTCGCCTTCCAAACCTTGCGCGTCGCTACACCTGAGCTCGCCGGCGCGACGAGCAGCAGTCTGGAGCGAATGGCGAAAGAGCTTTCGGCCCGACTGACTTACTTGATGGAGCCGATCCGGCCGATCGAGATCGACGCCGACGCCTGCGTCGCCCAATTGCGCTCGAGTCCGCCGCAGCGCGACGACGATGGCCGCAGCTATTACGAGTTGACGGTCCGCCGCGGCGGCGAGATATTGCTGTGCCGCTACCGCAAGGAACCCAGCGCTGCCCGCCAGCAAATCGCTGCGAACGTCACCCGCGAGGTGCTGTTGCGGCTGGCGGATGATTTTGAAGCGGTGTTGGAATGACGCCGGTCGAATTGCGTCACCGAACCTGTTGCCTGGCGGGAGAATGTGATACATTTGGACTCGACGATGACGGCGTTTGAACAACTGCTGAGCAGTGACTTTCAACTGGCCTTGCGCGAGGGAGACTTGTTCTTTCAAGGCGAGGGTGCAGTCCAGAAGACGTTGCGGCGTATTGCCAAGCGCCTTGACGAACTTGAAGTGGATTACGCCGTGGCCGGTGGAATGTGCCTCTCCCGACACGGGTTTCAGCGATTCACGCAAGATGTCGACGTGTTGGTGACGCCCGACGGATTGGCGAAGATACATCGGGAACTTGACGGTCTCGGTTACGTTCGACCGTTCGCCGCCAGCAAGAATTTGCGAGATGCGGAAACTGGCGTAAGGATCGACTTTCTGGTGAGTGGTCAGTACCCAGGCGAGGGCAAGCCGGGCCCGATTGCGTTTCCGGTTCCGCGCGAGGTCGCTAAGGCTTTCGAGGGCATCCGCTTCATCGATCTTGTGCCATTCATTCAACTCAAGCTTGCCTCGGGCCAGGCATCTCACCGGGGCCGGGATCTCGACGACGTGCAAGACCTGATTCGTGTCACAGGCTTGCCGCGCGAACTTGCTGATCAGTTGCACCCAAGTTTGCGTGACGCTTATCAGCAGAAATGGAACGACGCGCAAAAGGCCGCCAAGGATGAGCATTGACCGTGGGGTGCCGGACGGCGTTCGCGCCATACTACCTGTTGCGCCGCTGCTACGGTAAAATGCGGGCACGGAGGATTCTTCATGGCCGACTCGACGCTCGCCGTGCAACGTCCCGCTCATACTGCTGTCGAACCGGTGCCACATTCGTTGACGCCGGCGAATGGCGGCTGGCATTGCAGTCATCTGTATTACTCGTTCGATCGGGCTGCGCTCAAGCAACTCACCGACGCCGAGCGGACGACCGGCGTCGAGCAGATGATGATCGAGCTCGATCCCGACATCGGCGACGCGCCCTTGCGGCTGCAGACTTCGATCGTCGCCGGGCAGAAGGCGGACTTCGGCGTGTTGATGCTCGACCCCGATCCCTTGAAGATCGACCGCGTACACCAAAGATTGTTGTCGACGCCGCTGGGTCCGGCGATTCGGCCGACTTTTTCGTTCGTGTCGATGACCGAGATCAGCGAGTACGTGCAATCGGTTGAGGACTTCAGTCGGCGGATTGCGATCGAGGGGCTCGATCCCGCTTCGCCGGAGTACGCGGCCCGCATCAAAGGTTATGCGGATCGGCTCGAGGGCATGAACCGGCAGCGGCTCACGCCCGATTTGCCCCCCTACCCTTGCATGTGCTTCTACCCGATGAACAAGATCCGCGATCCGCACGCCAACTGGTTCATGCTCCCCAAGGAGGAACGCGGCCGGCTGATGGTCGACCACGCGAAGAGCGGGATGGCGTTCGCGGGCAAGGTTTCGCAATTGATCACGGTTGGCCTCGGCGTCGAGGATTGGGAATGGGGCGTCACGCTGTGGGCCGCCAATCCCGAATACCTCAAGGACATCGTCTATCGGATGCGATTCGACGAAGCATCGGCCCGCTACGCCCAGTTCGGCCCGTTCTTCACCAGCTACGTCGCCACGGCGGGCGAAATCCTGGAACATTGCCAGGTGGGCTGAAGCCCGGGGGCAGGATTCGGGGGTCAGGGGTCGGGGAGGCAAGCAACGATTGCCACTCGTTGCACTGAGCTCCAAACTCCATGCTCCGAGTTCTTTGCTCCCTGCTTCGTTTTGTCGGTCCTCCTTTGGGTTCGTTCGGACAATAGGCGCTACGGCTCGAGGTTTATCGCGTTTTGTCCGAGCGAGTTTTTTTGGCCTCCTCGCAAGTCGTTGCTGGCTTTTCGTTTGCGAATTGCCAGCTGGGCGAAAACACGCTCCGAGGCGACAAATCGCGTTCGTTTTGTCGCCTGGCGATCGCGGAAACGACGTAAAAACTCCTGCGAAACGCTGCTCGTGATCGACAAAACACCTCCTCGATTTGTCCGCTAGAGTCATGTTCCACTTCCCCGTCAGGAAATGACCAAAGACCAAATCTCAATGACCAATGGTGACGCGGTCGGCGCGCAGCGCGAACGCTGGCGAACGGCCAATCGCCAAGAGCAGTTCAAATTTTCAAAGAGCTGACTTCGGTCCGACTGCGGAGGAATTTGGGCCTCACGCTGCATTTATGGCGGAGGAACCGCTGACGGAGGAAAATGGCCTCAACACCCGCGGAGGAAGGGCCTCGCACGCAATCGCACGTTAGTGTACGTGTGATTATATCATAACGGGTGGCCAAATTCAAGCACTATTTTTGGCCGCCGCGGATTTTAACGGACCTGGATTTTATTGAACCTTGACCAGTAGTGTCCGGCTATAAGTCGAACAGTTTCAATTGGTTAGGATCAGTGGATTCTGGAATTGGTTGACGTTGAGCATGGAGGGCCTCCAATAGCGGGATTTTCTCGAAGAGGGTCAGGCTCAGGATTTGCAAAATGTCGG